>NZ_CP069396.1:7657993-7966659 GCF_016887565.1 Archangium violaceum | reverse complement strand
TTGTGACGGGAGGCGGCGCAACGACGGGGAGCCGGATTCTTGGCTCCGCTTACTCGGTGGCCCTCCTGGAAGGCTTCATCCGCGTGAGGGTCCTGGGTGGATTCTCATTTTTCGCGACAGTGCGAAATCCGACGCTTCTGTCGGGCGGAAGATCCCGTATCCGGCGGGAGCGAGGGGGAAGTGTAGCGGAACGCCACATGTGGCGGTTTTCCCTGACTCACCCACTGGTCAGACCCAGCGGGCATGCTTAGTCATTCCGCCGACAATCGTGGTATGGGCGCGGCGCCAGCGGGAATGGCACAAGTCCTGCTGAAAAGCGGCCAGTCGGGAAGGGACAGAGTGGCCGTCATGGGAGAGAATGCGGTGTACGCGCGGAGCAGGCGGTTTTCGCAGTCGATTCCGGTGGTCTCTTCGCCGGTGGCGTCTTGGAAGGAGTCCCGGAAGCGTCCGGTCATGTTCCAGGGTCAGGTACTGGTGATCGAGAACCTCAGGGAGCGTCGCCAGCTTCTGTGCGACATGCTCTCGCAGGAGCGCTTCGAAGTCGGGGCGGTCGAGGACGCGCGGGACGCCGTCCAGCTGCTCTCCCAGGGGCTCTTCTCCGGCAAGGGGAAGATGCCGGAGCTCATCATCTGCAACGTGCGGATGCTGGGTGACGCCGGTCTGGAGGCGCTCGCGTGGCTGAGCGCGCGTCATCCCGAGATTCCCGTCATCCTCCTGAGCGCCTTCACCACGCCGAAGATGCGCGAGCGCCTGGCGCGGATCGACGGGGCGTACGTGCTCGATCAGTTCTTCGATGTGGAGGACGTACGGTCCGCCGCCGTGTCGCTGGCCGCCTCGCGCCAGACGACCGTCTAGTCGCGCCGAGCCCCCTCACGGGTGCGGCACGAGCCGCACCGAGGGGGCCTTGAAGGTCGCGGTGACGGGCTTGCCCTCGGCGAGCCCCAGCTCCTCGCAGGAAAAGCGCGTCACCCGGGCCACGAGCGGGAAGCCCGCGTCGAGCGCCACGCGGACCAGGGCGCCCTCGAGAGAGAGCGACACCACGGTGCAGGGCAGCCGGTTGCGCGCGCTGGTGGGCGAGGACTCGGGCGGGCCCAGCGTGACGTCCTCGGCGCGGATGCAGACGAAGACCGTGTCTCCCCCGAGCGAGGGCTCCAGCGCGGTGAGGTGATGCGGGCCCACCGCCACCGTGGCCAGTCCCTCCTCGCGCCGCAGCACCTTGCCCGGCAGCACCGTCTCGATGCCCGTCATCCTCGCCACCGCGAGCTCCACCGGGTGGTTGAACACGTCGGCCACCGGCCCCACCTGGCACACCCGGCCCCCCTCCATGGCCACGAGATCGTCCCCCAGCGCCAGCGCCTCCAGTCTGTCGTGCGTCACCACCACGGTGGGCACACCCAGCTCCCGGAGCATCCGCCGCAGCTCGCCCCGGAGCTGCTCGCGCGACGGGGCATCCAGCGCGGACAGGGGCTCGTCCAGCAGCAGCAGCCGGGGACGGATGGCGAGCGCCCGCGCCAGCGCCACCCGCTGCTGCTGCCCACCGGAGAGCTCGCGCGGCCCGCGTCCCTCCAGCCCCTCCAGGCGCAGCAGCGAGAAGAGGGAGCGCGAGCGCTCGCGGCGCTCGGCCGCAGGCAGGTGGGCGAGCCCGTACTGGACGTTCTGCTCCGCGGTGAGGTGGGGGAAGAGGGCGTAGTCCTGGAAGAGGTAGCCCACGCGCCTCCGCTGGGGCGGCAGGTCCACGCGGGCCGCGGCGTCCCACCAGGGCTCGCCGTGGAAGAGGATGCGCCCGCGCTCGGCCCGCTCGAGCCCCGCCAGGCACCGCAACACCGTCGTCTTCCCCGCGCCCGAGGGCCCGAAGAGCACCGCGACCCGGCCCGGCGTGGCCCTCAGCTCCAGGGCCGCCCGGACGGTGGGGCCTCCGGGGAAGCGCTTCTCCAGGTCGACTACGAGCGTGTCGGCCATGGTGCCCAGACCCTGCGCTGGAGCCCGTAGGTGAGCGCCAGCACGACGAACGAGAAGACGAGCAGCAGCAGCGCCGTGTTGCCCGCGGACGTGTAGTCCAGCGCCTGCACCGCGTCGTAGATGGAGATGGAGGCCGTGCGTGTGCGGCCCTCCAGGTTGCCGCCCACCATCAGCACCACGCCGAACTCCCCCAGCGTGTGCGCGAACGTGAGGACCATGCCGGAGAGGATGCCCGTGGCGGACAGGGGCAGCACGACACGGACGAACGTCTGGAAGCGCGAGACGCCCAGGCACCAGGAGGCCTCGATGAGGCGGCGATCCACGCCGGCCAGGGCGGCGGTGAAGGGCTGCACCGCGAAGGGCAGGCTGTAGAGCACCGAGGCCAGCAGCAGGCCCTCGAAGCTGAAGGGGAGGGTGTGCCCGGTGAGCGACTCGAAGCCGCGTCCCAGGGGGCTGCGCGGGCCGAGCGCCAGCAGCAGGTAGAAGCCCAGCACCGTGGGAGGGAGCACGAGCGGCAGCGCCACCACGGCCTCCACCAGGAACTTCCAGCGCCAGCGCGAGCTGGCCAGCCACCAGGCGATGGGCAGACCCAGCACCAGGAGGATGCCCGTCGTCCATGCGGCCAGGCGCAGGCTCAACGCGATGGCGGCCCAGTCCACGTCTCACTCCTCCCGGAATTGCAGCGTCCGGGTGACCCGCGTCCCCTCGGCGAGCGCCTCTCCGTAGGACACCGGCGTGGTGCCGGCCGGGCGGGACTCGTCCAGGTTCTCCAGGTCGGGCAGGGAGAAGGTGTGATCGCTCACGCGCAGCCGGAGGGGCTGCCCGCTCTCCACCACGAGGGTGAGCATGAAGCCCTCGGGTGGGGCCGCCCAGTATTGGATCCTCGGGCCTCCCAGTGCCATCCGGGCCTCCTCGAGCTGCTCCGCGTTCAGCCCCGTGCCCGCGAGCCTCACGTCCCGGAGCTTCGTCTGGGGCTCGAGCCGCAGCTCCACCATCGGCGCGCCGCGGGGCGAGGCCACCCGGAGCGTGAGCTCGCGCACGCCGCCGTGCGTCTCGTCCTTCACCACTTCCACGGTGGGCGGGGGCAGGTCCAGGACCTGTGCCGCGGGCGCCGTCCAGACGTTCCGGCTCCAATTCGCGTAGGCCTCCAGGCGGCGGGCCTCGGGGTTCGCACCGAGGAAGCGGGCCAGCCAGTCATCCTGGAGTGCATCGCTCGACACCCACTGAGCGGAGTGGGTGTCCGCGTCGAGCAGGTAGATGGCGCTGTTCGGCCGGGGTTGCGTCGCGTCGAAGCGGGCTCCCAGCACCGCCCCGGTCCCCACCAGCAGCAGGCCGAGGGCGAACGAGGCCGCGGTGGTCAACGGTTGCATCCGTCCCAGCACCACCCGCAGCACGGGCGCCAGCGCGGCGAGCAGCAGGGCCGCGAGCACCATGGCCACGAAGGCCAGCGCCAGGGTGAGGGCGACCATGACCGAGAAGACGAAGGGGGCCACCAGCACGAGCCCCGGCGCGGCCGACAGGCCCAGTGCCAGCACCCCTCCCGGAGCGAGGCCCCCGTCCCTCGACGGGCCCGCGGCCACGGCCAGCGCGACCGTCAGCCCGAGCAGGGGCCAGAAGAACAGGTAGCTGGCCCCGGGCACCATCCACGTGGTGAGCACCGTGGGGATGAGCCACAGCAGAGTCCCGGCGGCGGCCAGCTCGGCGGGGGTCGTCTTGCGGCGCAGCAGGGCGAGCACGCCCGAGTGGCACCCCAGGGCGAGCAGGGCGAAGCCGAGCATGAAGGGGCCGTCGCGGTAGGTCTGCCCTTCCGGCAGGGCCCGCACGCCGGGCACCAGCCACTCCACGGCGCTCCACGCGAGCCACACCGTCACGCAGGAGAGCACCAGGGCCGAGAGCAGTCCCAACACGCTCCAGCCGAGCCCCCGGGCGCGGAGCTGGCCGCGGCGGATCGCCCACCCCCAGGCACCCGCCCCCAGCACGAGCGCCAGCACCAACAAGGGCATGGCCCACGTCACCGGGTAGTGCACCAGCACCGTTCCGAGGTTGAAGTAGATGGCGTCCCGCTCGCGCACGTGCGCGAGGTCGGCGTCCCCGAGCCGGCGCGCCATCGACAGCAGCAGCTCGCCCTGGTGCTGGAGGGTCGACATGTCGAGGTGCTCCAGGTCCTCGAGCCGCGTGTGGTAGTGCAGCCCGCCCTCGATGTTGGCGAAGTTGAGGCCCGGCAGCCCCGCGTCCATGAAGACGGTGAGGTCCGTGCTGTTGGGCATCTGCTTGTAGACCTCGGCCGAGAGCGAGTTGGCGACGGGGTGGGGCGCGGCCGCGAGCTGGCGGATCAGCCACCCGTTGTCGGCCCCGGTCTGGAACATCAGGACGGAGCCGCTGGTGCCGCGGGCGTCGAAGTTGAGGACCGCCGACACCTGGCGTGCCCGGGGGTGGAACCGTTGGAAGGCCGCGGCACCGTTCAGGCGGTGCTCCTCGCCATCCGAGAACAGGAAGAGGACGTCGTTCTCCAGTGGAGGGCCCTGGCGCAGGGCGCGCGCCGTCTCCAGCATGCTGGACACCGCCGCGCCGTTGTCGCTCGCCCCCGAGCCGGTGGGGACCGAGTCGTAGTGGCCCACCACCAGCACCGCGTGCGCGCCCGTGCGCCCGGGCAGCCGCGCCACGACGTTGTGCACCGTCGCCGCGCCGAAGGCGTGGCCGTACTCGGGGACGAACACCTGGGCGACCTGGACCTCCGTCTCCAGCCCCATGGCCCGCAGCTCGCTCACGAGGTACTCGCGCACCTCGGCATGGCGCGGACTGCCCATCGGGCGGGGGGCGGCGGCGATGACCTCCAACCGCTTCCGGGCGCGCCAGGCGGAGAACTCGGTGCCCGGTGCGTCCGCGGGCAGGGGCGAGGGGGGTTGGAAGGGAAGGAAGCCCAGCAGCAGGGCAGCCACCAGCAAGGCCAGCGCGCCCCACCGGGCCAGCGGGGAGGTACGGGGTGACTGCGCGGGGTCGTCGGGGGACACGGGGCGCGCACTATACGTGGCTTCGGCTCACGCGCGCTTCACTCATTGCCCAGGGAGGAAGAAGCCGTGGCGCTTCAGGAGCGCCTCGCCGTCCGGGCCGAGCAGGCCGTCGCGAAACCGCTTCGCGAGCTCCACGTCCCGGGCCCGCGCGAGGATGGCGCCGCCCTGCTCCATGCGCGGGTACGCGTCGAGCGGTACCTCCCAGGCGCGGCCCTGCTCCTTCATCGCCGGGGCCAGCGCGAGCGCCAGGGCGATGATGCCCGCGTCGGCGGAGCCGCTCTGCACGAACTGCGCGGTCTGCGCGATGTTCTCCCCGAGCACCAGCTTGTCCTTGACGGCGTCGTAGACTCCCTGGCTCTTCAGGGCGGCCTCGGCCGCGCGGCCATAAGGCGCGTGCTGGGGATTGGCAATGGCGATGCGCTTCGCGGCGGGCTCCAGCAGCGCCTTCATCCCGAGCTTCTCCACGGGCAGCGGCGAGTCCTTCGGCACCCACACCACGATCCGGCCCACGGCGTAGAGGAAGACGCCACTCTCGTGCACCAGTCCCCGTGCGGCCAGTGTGCGCGGATAGGACACGTCCGCGGAGAGGAAGAGATCGAAGGGCGCGCCATTGGCGATCTGCGCGGAGAAGTTGCCGGATGAGCCGTAGGTCACCCGCACCTCCGCGTCGGGGTTCTTCGCGCGGAACAGCGTCACCCACTCGTCCAGTGCGAACTTGAGATCCGACGCCGCGGCAATGGTCAGGACCCGCTTCTTCCCCGCCTCGGAGGAGGGCGTTGTCTCCGGTGCGGCGGAGCCTCCTCCACCGCGCAGACCGGCGGCGAGGCCCGCTCCCAGGATGAGCAGGACACCCACCACGAGTGAACCCTTCACGATCGTGTTCATCCGGTCCTTCTACAATCTCCCACCCGGTGGAAGCCTGGAGGTTTTTCCCGATCCTTCCTCGCGGGCGTGGAAGGAACTTCCGGGTGGACGCGAGCCTCCGGGGCCGGGCTCATTCCATGGGTCCTTTCCAACCTGCTGTTTTCTCGGAAGAAATGAAGAAACCGTTGCTTCGGAGCCTCCCGGATGAGGGCGGGTTCGGGCTCCGGCACGAATCTGGCTTTGCCCGGCCTCGAAGGCATTCCGGCCCGGGAGAGCCCCCCTCATCCCCGGGCGAGAGGAGAGACATGTCTCGGAGGTATGGGTCGGCCAGGTGGTCGTCTTTGTTGCTCACGTCGCTCCCGGTGTCGCTGGTGGGCGCGCATCTCTCGGCCGCGGTGCTTGGCCTGTATACGTCGGCGCCGGATGTCACCATCGTCCAGACGGCGCGGGCCGCGACGGGTGGTGAAGCGATGGTCATCGAGGTCCGGGCGGATGACGGACGCCTGGGCTCGGGGGTGCGCCAGGTGGAGTTCCAGGTCGGCTCCACTTCGGGGACATGGATGCCGCTGTCGTTGGACTCGAGCTCAATGACATACAAGGGCACCTGGAGGCCCGAGGCCGTGACGGAGGGCAACCATGAGCTCTATGTCCGCGCCACGGACAACACGGGCAACCCGCGCACCGTGCACGTCACGGTGAGTGTGTCCCCGGCCCCCTCGGGGGTCAGCGCCGGGTGAGATCCCACAGCGTCAACTGCCGGGTGCCCGGGTCGATCGAGTAGGAGCCCTCGTATCCGGCGAGCTGGAGCCGGATGGGGTGCTGCCCCTCGGCGTGGTCCACCCATTGCCGCAGCGAGGCCAGTCGTGCCGCGTCCTGGAGCTTGCGCTCGATGGCCGTACGGCTTCGCCGAGGGGCCTTGTCCAGGATGGCGCGGACATGGGGAGGAATCCGAACCTCGTAGGCTTCGGAGGGCGGGGAAGAGGCGATCTCACTCGGGGGCGTGATGAGGGGTTCTGAACGACGCATCAGGGCCGGGCAGTGACAGGTTGAGCCCATGACTTCCGGAGGAAATCCGTGCATGGGCGGAAGGAGACCCGCCGGTCACGGTCCTGGCCACTTCGCGCGGCATGCGGCTGGATGGTGCGCGCCGTGCTCGTCCCCCGAGACGATTGCGCCGGATGACTGCTCGCGGTGCCCGTCAGGGCATCCGGAGCTTCACGTTGAAGGTGTAGGGCACGCTGACGGGGTTGCCCTGGAAGAGCACCGGGCGGTAGCGGCGGCTCTCCAGGGCTTCGATGACAGCCTCGTCCATGTAGGGCAGTCCCTTGAGGATGCGGCAGTGCTCGACCGCGCCTTCGCGGGTGATGGTGCAGCGGGCGATGACCAGGCCGCTGACGCGGGCCACCAGGGCCTCGGGTGTGTAGCGAACCGCCGCACCGGAGAGCATCTCCGGCGGGGTCATGCTGGAGAAGTCACAGCGAGTCACCTCCTCACCATTCTCTCCGGTGATGCTGTTCCCCAGCACCCCGTCACCAGCGAAATCCGCATCGGGATCATCCACGAGGGGAGGACTCTCGACAGGGCGTTCAGGAGGGGAGGGGTGTTTGTCCGAGGAGGCCGGCACGCAGGCCAGCAAGAACGCGTGCAACATCGAGGACACCCAGGGGCCTGTGCGGTAGCGACTCACGTTCGACCTCCTGGGTGCCAGGGATGCCCGTCAGGGCATCCGGATCCTCACGTTGAAGATGTAGGACACGCTGACGTTCCTGCCCTGGAAGCTCACCGGGCGGTAGCGGCGGGTCGTCAGGGACGAGAGCACCTCGTCGTCCATGTAGGGCAGTCCCTTGATGACGCGGCAGTCCTCGATCTCTCCCTCGCGGGTGATGGTGCAGCGGGCGATGACCAGGCCGCTGACGCGGGCCTCGACGGCCTCTCGCGTGTACTCGATGGGCTTGCCAGCGGAGATGAGCTCCGGGGGGGTCATGCCGGCACCGAAGGGGATGACTTCCTCGCCGGTCCCGGCGGGGATGTTGGTCAGCATCATGTCGGCGATGGCCGCCGCGCCGGGGACTCCATCCTTGTCCACACCGTCGGGATGGCTGCCCGGGACGTAGGGGAGGTCATTGGCGGCGGTCTCCGGCTCATCCGGGGTGGGGGGCGGCTCGGCCACCGGCTGCGTCTCCGGAGGCGGAGGAGGAATCTTCTTGGGCTGCACCAGCTCGGTCTTGGGCTTCTTGGGCTTGGCGGCAACGGGCTGCTGCACGGCCTTGGGCGGGTTGGGGTTGCCCTTGGGCGGCCGGGGGACGTTGAAGGTGAGCACGGGCTCCTTCGGGATCTGCTCCACCGCCTTGCCCGACAGGCCCAGCACGCCGCCGAACACGCCCGCGTGGAGCATCAAGGACACCCACATGCCTGCCCCGAGACGACCTGCCCTCAACCCTGGCTGATTGATGACCGACTGGAACACTGGATTCCCTCCTGTTGACACCGTTCAAACTACGGAGTCCGGGAGGGCCGGTGGCCTTGGGCCGGCCATCTCTTCGTCATGGTTTCGTCATGGACTCGAGCTCCATGCGGTACCCCACCCCGCGAATGGTGTGGATGGTGAAGGAGGAGGCGCTCGTCCAGCCGAGCTTCTTCTTCAGGTTGGAGACGAAGTTGTCCACGGTGCGCGGGTCCACGATGACGTCCCGGCCCCAGACGGCGTCGAGGATCTCCCCCCGGGTGAGGGCCCGGTCCCGGTGCTTGAGCAGGAAGACGAGCAGGTCGAACTCGGTGCGGGTCAGGTCGATGACGCTCCCGTCGCCCCGGGACAGGGTGCGCCGGCCGAGGTCCAGGTTGAAACCGGAGAAGCTCATGACCTGGGGGGGAGCGCCGCCGGCCCGGCGCACCAGGGCCCCCACCCGGGCGAGCAGCTCGCGCAGCCGGTAGGGCTTGGTGAGGTAGTCCTGGGCCCCCGCCTCGAAGCCGCGGACGATGTCGTCCTCGAGCGAGCGCGCGGTGAGCATCAGCACCATGGTCTGCACGCCGCTGGAGCGCAGCCTGCGGCAGAAGGAATAGCCGTCCTCGCCCGGCAGCATGACGTCGAGGATGAGCAGGTCGAAGGCGCGCTGGGCCAGCAGGGGCTCTGCCTCGCGGGCGTGGGTGGCCACGGCCACCTCGTAGCCCTCGTCCTGCAGGTTGTCCCGCAGGCCGATCCGCAGGTTCGCGTCGTCCTCGACGACGAGGATGGAGGGGCGGTTGGGGGCGCTGCTCGGCGTGGTCATGATGGGCGGGGTTCGGGGAAGTAGAGGGAGAAGGTGGTGCCCAGGGGGCTGGAGCTCTCGATGGAGATGCTGCCCCCGTGGAGGGCCATGATCTTCCGGCACAGCGCGAGCCCGAGGCCACTGCCATGGACCTCGGGGCCCTGCGAGCTCAGCCGGTAGAAGTCGCGGAAGACGTTCTCCCACTCGCTCTCGGGGATGCCAATGCCGTTGTCACCGAAGAGCACCACGCAGCCATGGCCCTCGTGGGGGTAGGCGCGCAGGGAGAGCTCCACGGGATTGCGCCGGTTGTAGGCGCACGCGTTGCGGGCCAGGTTGGACAGCAGCAGGCGCAGCAGGGACGGGTCGACCTCGAGCTCCACGTCGCCCACGTCCGAGGTGAGCCGGACGGGGACGGCGGTGTTTCCCTCGAGGTCCGAGCG
This sequence comes from Archangium violaceum, assembly GCF_016887565.1. Classification (NCBI taxonomy): domain Bacteria; kingdom Pseudomonadati; phylum Myxococcota; class Myxococcia; order Myxococcales; family Archangiaceae; genus Archangium; species Archangium violaceum. Next base: position 7,957,140 of record NZ_CP069396.1, on the reverse strand, counting down.
GAGCGTGCCGAGCAGCTCCTCCAGCCGCACGCGGGCGGGCCTTGGCTTCCAGCGGCCCTTGTCGATGCGGTTGAAGGACAGGATGTTCTCCACGAGGAAGTGCAGCCCGTCGGCGGCCTGGATGATGCGGGCGGGGTAGTCGCGCATCTCGGGCAGCTGGGAGAGCTTGCGCTCCATCGTCTCCGCCAGCAGCCGGATGGAGGCCAGCGGGGTGCGCAGCTCGTGGGAGACGGTGGCCACGAAGTCGCTCTTGAGCTCGACGTAGCGGTAGCGGCCGTGCTGGGCCACCACCGCCATCACCACGATGGCCAGCGCCAGCGCGCCGCAGGTGGCCACCAGCAGCGTCTTGAGCCCGTAGCGCTGCTCGATGGCCGTCTCGGCGGCGGTCCACTGGGGGACGACCACCTCCAGCCGGAGCGACTCGAGCGGTTGCACCGCGTCGGGGGCCTTCAGCCGCACGAAGCCATTCTTGTCGAAGCGGGTGCGCTCCTGCATGTCCCGGGTGAGGTCTCTCAGGAGCGCGTCGAGGTCCACGGCGATGCCGCGCACCAGCTCGCCCCTGGGCTCCACGTACCAGCGCTCGCCGATGAGCGTGGGGCCGGTGAGGCCCTCGGGCGGCATCACCAATATGCCGGCGCCGGCCTCCCGGGCGCGAGCCTGGAAGTCGTCGGAGGGCTCGCCGAGCGCGGCGCTGACCCGCACCACGTGGGCGAGCAGGAAGTCGAAGTCGGGCTGGGTGAAGCGCCAGCGTTCGCGCAGCAGGTCGCGCTGGAGCCCCGCGGAGCGCTCGATGCCGCCGAGATCCTCGGGGAGCCCCTCGCGCAGCAGCGCGCGGACCAGGGGCGGGGTGGCCTCGCCCCGCTGGAGCCGCTCCAGGAGGAGGAGGACGAAGGGCAGCTCCTGGTCTGGCGTGAGCGGGTTGGCCGCGTGGTAGCGCAGCAGCTCGTCCGCGAGCGCGTTGGCGCGTCTGGGGTTCCTCTTGTCGCCGAGCGCCTTCTCCACCGCGCGCAGCCGGCTCAGCCGCTCCTGCCAGGGGCCTCCCGGAGTGCCCTCCGCGAGCGCGCGGACGAGCTGCTGGTAGTTGCGCCGCAGGAGGGCGCGCGAGCCGGGGGCCGAGAGGGGGAGGCGGGGCAGGAACTGGGTGCCGCGGAACTGGAGGTAGAAGCCCTCGCTCGGCGCGAGCGGGTCTCCCATGGCGGCGTGGAGGGCGACGAGGTTGCCTTCCAGCTGCTGGGCGAGGGTGCGTTGGAGGGTCTGGGTGGCGTAGTCCTCGAACGTGGCGCGGCTGGAGCGGAGCTGCTCGTGGGCGTCCTCGCGCTCCTGGGTGAAGATGCGCTGGAGGCTCACCAGCCCCCAGGTGAGGGCGAGGAGTCCGCATCCGAGTGCGAGGAGGGTGGGAAGGAGCCTGCGAAGCATGGGGGCCGGTGGGCCGCGCGCATTATACGTGCGCATGCGCGGCGGGTCAGTCCTCGCGCGGAGCCCCGGGCGCCCGCTGGCCCGGCCGCCGCGCCGGAAGGGGGCGATGCGAAGGATGTGAGGTGACTTCCGAGGTCATTCCATCCCATGCCATCTCTCCCGTTGTTTCCCGACGTCTCGTCCGAGCTGAACGCCAAGGCCCTCCGGGTGCACGAGCGCCTGTGCGCCGTGTACGGCTGTCCCATTCCCTTCTTCCGCGGGCAGGATCCGCTCAGCGAGCTGGTGTCGGCGTTGCTGAGCCACCGCACGCGCAATGCCTCCAGCGGCGCGGCCTTCCGCCAGCTCCGCGCTCGCCTTCCCACCTGGGAGGCGGTGCGTGATGCCCCGTGCGTGGAGGTCCAGGAGGCCATCTCCGCGGTCACCTGGCCGGAGCAGAAGGCCCCCCGCATCCAGCAGGTGCTCCGGCGCATCTCCGAGCTGCGAAGCGGAGACCTGTCACTGGACTTCCTCGGGGCGCTGCCGGTGCGCCAGGCGCGCGACTGGCTCGAGCACCTGCCCGGGGTGGGGCCGAAGACGAGCGCCGCGACGCTGCTGTTCAGCCAGCTGAGGATGCCGGCGCTGCCGGTGGACAGCCACCACCACCGGGTGGCGGTGCGGCTGGGGCTCGTCCCCGAGAGCCTTCCCGTGGGGCCAGCCCACCAGGTGCTGGAGGCCCAGCTTCCGCCGGACTGGGACGCGCAGCGCGTCTACGACAACCACGAGGCGTTGATGCTGCACGGCCAGCGGTGCTGCTTCTTCCGGGAGCCCGCGTGCGAGCGGTGCGCCGTGCTCGACCTGTGCCCGACGGGACGGCTCCGCCTCTCCCGCGTACGGGACTCCCAGCCTATGCGTTGAGTCCTTGAATTCCACCTCTAGGGACTTGCCCGCCTGGGTTCTTTCGCCACATGATTGGGGAATCAAGGGCCGTTCGCCTGGTCGCCCCCTCTCGGGACCAGGGTATTGCCGCAGCGCGTCAGGGGGTGTTGACGTGGTTGACGCGATGCGTTATCTCTTCGTACATCGCTTTTTGGGGAGGAAGAGCACATGGCGAAGCACAAGACCGCGAAGACCGAGGTAGCCACCAAGGACACGGAGGCCCAGACGGCCGAGCCCGTGAAGACCGAGGTGGTGGAAGTGAAGGCCGAGACGGTGGTGGCCGAGGCCGTGAAGGCCGAGACCGTGACGGGTGAGGCGGTGGTGGCCGAGGCGGTGAAGGCGGAGACGGCGAAGGCCGAGACGCCGGTGGTGGAGAAGGTGGCGGAGGCCGTGAAGGCGGAGGCGGCGAGGGCCGAGACGGTGGTGACGGAGACGGCGGGCCAAGTGGCGTCCTTCGTGAAGGAGCGGCTGGAGCTGGCGCAGAAGCAGATTGGTCAGCTCGAGGCGGAGGCGCAGAAGGCGCTGCAGACGCTGGTGGCCAAGGGCCGCGAGTCCGGCCGCGAGGTGCTGCAGAAGCTGAACGAGGGCGAGCAGCGCCTGCGGGAGAACCCGAAGGTGCAGGAGCTCGAGAAGAAGGCGACCTGGGTGGGCGGCGAGGTCCGTCAGCGCCTGGGTGGGCTGCAGAGCCGGATGGTGCAGGTGGTGGGCAACGTGGCCAGCCAGTCGCAGGTGCAGGCCATCAACCGCGAGCTGGACCGGCTGACGCGCAAGCTGGACTCGCTGGTCTCTCCGAAGAAGGCCGAGCAGCAGCCGCAGCAGGAGTCGCCGAAGGCGTAGTCGCGGGGACGCTGCTGCTGGAGTGAAGACGCCCGGGGCCTCGTGGCACCCGGGCGTTCCTGTTTCGGGGCGGGGCTAGTAGGTGCCCTTCATCGTCACGGCGGTGTACGTGCTGTAGCCGTACGAGCACGCGTACCAGGTCCCCGCCGCCGGGTTGCTGATCGTACACGTCTCGGTGCTGCCGGACTGGTACGGACGACAGGTGTAGTTGCTGGTGTTGGGAGCGGCGGCGAACTTCACGTACAGGTCCGCGTCGCCCGTGGTGCCCGTCTTGCCCGTCTGGTTGAAGACCAGCGAGGTCTTCCCGCTCGGCACGTTCAGCGTGAAGCACCTCATCGCGCCCGAGGAGCCCGAATAGGGGGCCGACTCGACACCGTTGGTCAACATGCTGCCGGCGCTGGTGGCGAACTTGCCCACGAGCTGCACGCCCGAGAAGGTCGAGAAGGCGGTGAGCATCACGTAATAGGTGCCGACACCCGGGCTGGCGAAGGTGCAGCGCTCCGCGTTGCCACTCTGGAACGGACGGCAGTCGTAGCTGCTGGCGCTGGGGGCGGAGCTGAACTTCACGTACAGGTCCGCGTCACCCGTGCCGCCGCTCACGTCGAACTCGAGGTCGGTGGCGCCCAGGGTTACTTCCAGCGAGTAGCACACCTGGCCGCCGGTGCTGGCGGAGATGTTCGTCACCGCCACGCCATTGGAGAGGGCGATGGGCGTGCAGTCCGCCAGGGCCGGAGGGGCCGGAGGGGCGCGGCCCAGGGCCGACGCGGAGAGCACCAGTCCCGCGAGGAGCAGGATGCGAGGGAACTGACGAGCCAACTTGCTACCTCCTGTGAGGCACGAAGGGGAGATCGAATTCATCGTCTCACAAGGTCTCATGTCTGGAATTGAATGGCGGGAAGAAGTCGAAATCTGTCACGGGTTCGGGCGAGACTCGTCCCTTCCTGTGAGGAGAGGGCGTACATGATTCCACGCGGCGAATACCTGGAGCGGATGGAGCGCTTGCGCCAGAAGGTGGCCGAGGCCGGGCTCGATGCGTTCCTCGTCACCAGCGAGGACAGCATCTATTACCTGACCGGCGTCTCCTACCGGCCCCTGGAGCGCCCATTCTTCATCCTCGTACGACCCGGGGGTCCGCCCGTGCTGCTGGTGCCCGCGCTCGAGCGGCAGCACCTGCGCGCCGCGCCCAACGTGGAGGAGGTGCTGCACTACTGGGACTATCCCGCGCCCGCCGGGCAGGGCTGGGCGGACCGGTTGCTGGAACTGCTCGCGGGCCACACCCGGGTGGGCCTCGAGCCGTCCCTGTCACAGGAGATCGCCGGCCGGCTCGCGCACCTCTCGCCGCGGGTGCTGCCCCTCATCGAGGAGCTTCGCGTGGTGAAGTCCGCCGCCGAGGTGCGGATGCTCCGTGATGCGGCGCGTTACTCGGACGCGGCGGTGGGCAGGCTCCTGGCGGCCTCGTACCACGGCGTGTCCGTGCTGGAGCTCTTCTCGCAGGGGCGCTCGGTGCAGCTGCACATCATGCGGGAGTCCGGCTACGACGTGTTGACCAGCAGCGTGCTGGTGGGGAGCTGGCCGGCGCCCCTGAGCGCTCAGCCCCACGGGGTGCCGTCCATCGCGGACCGGCTGGAGGATGGCCCGCACATCGCCCTGGCCTTCCTGCGCGTCAATGGCTACGCCGCCGAGTGCGAGCGCACCTACTTCCTCTCACCCCCCCGGCAGGAGGAGCGGGCGGCGTTCGCGGCCATGATGGAGGCGCGGCGGCGGGCCTTCGCCCTGGTGCGGCCCGGCGTGGCTTGCGCGGAGCTCGACGCCACGGCGAGGGACTTCCTCCACCAGGAGGGCTACGGCGACCGGCTGCTGCACCGCACGGGTCATGGCTTCGGACTGGGCAACCACGAAGCCCCCTGGGTGGCCGACGGCAGCACGGACGTCCTGCGGGAGAACATGCTCATCAGCATCGAGCCCGGTATCTACCTGCCCGGCGTGGGAGGCATCCGCCACTCGGACACCGTGCTGGTGACGCGGGACGGGTACGAGTCGCTCACCCGGTATCCCACGGACCTGGCCTCGATGACCGTGACGGCGAGCAAGCGGCTGAACCGCCTCAAGGGGGTGCTGCTCCGCCGCGCGGCGGGCGTGAAGTGAGGTAAAAGCGGGAGACATGCCCGCCATCACGCACAGCGATGTCGTCATTCCCAAGTCCATGTCCCCCGAGGAGCGCGCGAGTCTCACCGACGCGCTCTACGAGGTGCATCGGCAGATCTTCGACGGCGTGGAGCGGGAGTCCTTCAGGAAGTACGTGATCGACTCGAAGGCCGATCACACGTGGATCCAGCTCCACAAGAACGAGGCCGGGGAGACGGTCGGCTACTTCGCCCTGCACATCTTCGAGAAGCATTTCGGCGGAGTGCCCACGGCGGTGTTCCGCGCGGAGGCGGGCTCGCTGCGTGCGTACCGGGGGGGCAACGCCAACGCGCGCTTCGGGCTGAAGATGGCGCTGAGCTACCTGCTGAAGCACCCGGGCCGGCGGGCGTTCTACCTGGGCTCGCTGGTGCACCCGTCCAGCTACTCGCTGTTCGCCAAGTACTTCGGCGAGGTCTGGCCCCGGCGCGAGCAGGAGACGCCGCCGGAGCTGCTGGGCTTCATGGACGAGCTGGCCACGGAGTTCGGCCTGGAGCGGGTGGCGCCGGCCAATCCCCTGGTGCGCGAGGTGGGCTGGCGCACGCGCGAGACGGAGATGGAGCGCGAGTACTGGCTGCACTGTGACAAGCCCCCGGCGCGCTACTTCGTCGAGGCCAACCCGGGCTACGTCGAGGGACACGGGCTGGTGACGGTGGTGCCCATCACCGTGCCCAACCTGGTGAACATGATCCGCTCCATGGGCCAGCGGAAGCTGCGCCAGCCCATCCAGGCGACGGCGGCCCTGGTGCAGAAGACGTCCATCGGTGCCCGCATGCTGCGCCCCGAGGTGCTGCGGCAGTTGCGCCGGGCGGCCCTCTTCTCGCACTTCGACGAGGTCACCCTGCGGGAGCTGGCCCGGCGCTCGGAGATCATCACCATCGCGGGGGGCAAGTACGTCTTCCACAGGGGCGATGCCAGCGACGAGATGTACCTGCTCGCCAGCGGCGCGGTCTATGTGCTGGCCGAGGGCGGTGAGCGGGAGAAGGTCGTGGACGAGCTCGGCAGCGGCTCGCTGTTCGGGGAGATCGCCATGCTCGCGGGGGAGCGCCGCTCCGCCTCCATCCGCACCGCCACCGCGTCCATGCTGGTGCGCATCCCCCGCTCGGCGCTGCTGCCGCTGATGGAGTCCAACGTCAACCTCCGGCAGGGCGTGTGGCTGCGGTTCGCCGAGCGCCGCTTCGACGACCTGGTGCGCGGGCTCGATCGCTACGGGCACCTCGGACGCAAGGGGCGGCTGGCCTGGGTGCAGCGCGGCGAGCACCGCGATCTGAAGGCCCAGGCGACGCTCTCCCTCGAGGCGGGCACCCACGTGTTCGTGCTGTCGGGCGTGCTGGAGGTCGAGCACGAGGGCCTGTGGACGGTCGCTCGTGGCTCGATGCTCATGGAGGTGACGCGGCCCATGAAGGTGAGGGCCCAGGAGGCCACGCGGCTCATCCTGCTGTCGAAGGACGCGGCGCCCGAGTCGCCCCGGGTGGCGGGGGAGGGCGCGTCCACCGCGTCCGGGCTACGCGTGCCGCAGGGCCTCGCGTAGCACGGACTCCTTGAGCAGGTAGCCGAAGCCGGCGTTGTGCAGGCGGACCACCAGGTCCTCCCGGGTGGTCTTCAGGCCGGCCGCCGCGCGCTCCAGGTTCCAGCCGGCGCCCGCGAGCTGCTTGAGCAGATAGGCCCGCCGCGTCTGCGCCGCCGAGAGGCGGTACGTCTTGAGGTACTCGAGCGTGCCGTCTGCTCGCACGATGACTTCGCCGATGTGGTTCTCCTCGGAGGGCACCAGGCTGGTGACGAAGCGCTCGAGGTGGAACGGCCCCGCCTCGTAGACGGTGCTCGTCGTCACCTCCGCGCCGAAGAGGCCTCCGGCCATGAAGCCCTGGAAGTCCGCCCAGTCGCGCCGCATGCGCCCGACGGCATCCCGCAGGTCGGCCATCGAGGCGACCCGCTGGTCGTCGATGGACAGCCACAGGTCGGCCGCGTTGGCGAGGAAGCCATACTGCAGCAGCAGCTCGCCGTAGAAGTCTTCCAGCAGCGCCCGGTGCAACGCCCGGTAGTCCTCGGGGTGCGAGACGATGCAGGCGGACAGCAGCATGTCGGCCTTGAAGATGAGCACCCCCACCTGCTGCTCGTGGATCTCGAAGACGCGCAGGGCCTCGTCGAAGGCCGCGCTCGCCCAGCCGGGCACCGACCACTCGCTCCGGGGATCCAACCCGTGGGAGAGGGCCTCCTGCGAGTACTCGGTCCACGCCACCTCCGGTCCGCCGAAGTGCATGGCGAGGAAGCCCTCCATCGCCAGGTGCAGCGGCAGCAGCCGCAGCCGGTTCTTGTCCTCCCGGCGCGCCATGCGGTGCATCACGCGCACGGTGAACGGGCCGGCCTTCAGCACCTTGCCATCGGGCTTTTGGAGCCGCGTTCCGGCGACCACCTCCGCCTGCTTGTTGTCCCACGACATCACCAGCCCGTGCGGCACGTAGGAGACGTACTTGAGCCCGGGCTCCATCAGCCCGCCCTTCAGCGAGACGACGGCGAGGGCATCGTCGTACGTCCGCCGGGCGAAGCGCAGATCTCCCCGCACCTCGTCCCGCAGCACCGGCACCAGGCGGATGTTGCCCCACACCTGTGAGGGCGCCAGCCGCAGGCCCGTGGGCAGGAGGCGCCTCGTCTTTTCCCGGGTCATCACGCCTCCTCCTCGGCGGGGAGGGGCTCCCCAGCCGTCATCTGGGACTCCACCGGCTCCTGTCCCCGCTGCCCGCGCTCGAGCAGCCGCCGGACGCGCGCCGCGAGGTAGTCCTCCAGCTCCGACAGCGGGGCCGCGCCCTCCGCGAAGCGCGCGAAGCCCAGCACCGTGGGGAGATCCTCCGCGTCCCGCACGCCCACCGTCGGCACGAGGGCGCCAATGCCTCGCGGTGCGTAGAGCTCCGAGGCGAACACGGGGTTCGCGTGGACGATGGACGTGCGGCGCGAGGGGTCCAGCCTCGTGCGGAAGACGCGGGTCACCTCGGCCACGGCGTTCGGCGGATCGTTGTCGTAGCCGTCCGACACGACGACCACCTGGTCCGGCCTCCAGTCCAGGGCGTCGAGCAGCGGGGTGGCCAGGTCGGTCTGTCCTCGAGCCTCCAGGAGCAAAGGATCCTCGAGGGGGTTCGTCCAGAAGGCGCGGTACTCGCGGGCCGAGGCGGACAGCAGGTAATGCGCGGCGAGCGCCACGCCCAACGGACGGCGGCGCTTCTCGGTGGAGCCGGAGGCGGAATAGCTGTTGTCCAGCACGGCGGCCACCCGGCCCAGCGGCACCGGGGCCCGGCGCAGCGTCCTCGCGGCGGACTGCTCCAGCGCGGCATGCAGCTCGGCGCGCCGCTCCCGCCGCGTCTCCGGCTTCAGGGAGAGCACGTAGAGCGCCAGCTTCGTGAGCGGCGCCCGTCCGAGGTCGATGGCGATGGCTCCGTCCTCGCGCGCCGCGGCTCCCTGCAGGCGCAGCCGCTCGGCCATGGTGAGGCGCGGCTCGATGCGCTCGAGGAACACCCCCCGGGGGATGCCGTGCTTCATGGCCAGCCCCTCGGCGATGGTGAAGGGCAGCTCGAAGAGGGCGCCCTGGTCGTAGTGGGCCTGGCGGAACTTCTCCAGCAGCGGCGTCGTGTACACGCGCTTGCGCCAGCCGTGGAAGAGGAAGGGATTCAGCTCACCCGGGAGCTTCATGTGCCCGTGCGCCACCGTGGCCCGCAGCTTGGCGCGGTACTTCACCGCGTCGAAGCTCAGGTCCGGACGCCCCTCCAGGTACTCGCGGGCGATGGCGCGTGCCCGGCGGTTGTTGATGCGCCGCTCGCGCAGCAGCTCCAGCACCCGGAAGGCCCGCTGCGGCGGCAGGGCCCGGAGCGCCGAGGCGATGAGTGCTCCCTCCTCCCGCCGATCCTCGGGAGGCGTCTGCTTCCCGGTGGCCAGCAGGTTGAGGAGGATCTGCGCCTGGTTGAAGTGGTTGATGCCCGCGGCGAGCGTCCGCGCGTAGAGGCGGCGGTAGTTGCCCAGGATGTACTCGTGCAGGAAGTCGATGGCGACCGACTGGCCTCGCGCGTCGTTGTAGAACTCGCGCTGCCCCGTGCAGGAGAAGCACGCGTTCACGAACATCACCAGATCCTCGCGGGCGACCTGCTCGGCGCGCGCCAACGCCGGGTCCTTCACGGCGAACTCCTTCGACCCCATCCAGGGCTCGGGCGGGAAAAGAGGAGCCGCTCGGGGAGAGAGGACACGACTGGCTAGTCAAGCTCCAAAGGCTCGGTTCGGAAGTCGCATCACAGTCCCGCGAGCGGCCCCTTCACCCTACCATGACGGGCCCGCCGCTGGCTCCTGACACCCGGGAGGAGTCAGGACGTCGGGCGCGGGGTCCGCGGGGTCTCGCGCGGAGTGACCGGGAGCGCGCTCTCCCGGACCGGCCAGGGCTCTCCCGTGCGGCTGCCGTGGCTCCGGGCGTAGACCTGGGTGAACTCCGCCCCCAGGAAGAGGATCTGCGCGGAGTAGTAGACCCAGATGAGCACGACGGCCAGCGAGCCCGCCGCGCCGTAGCTCGAGGCCACGGTGCTCCGTCCCAGGTACAGGCCGATGCCGAGCTTCCCCAGGCTGAAGAGCAGGGACGTCACGGCCGCGCCGAGCCAGACATCCCGCCAGGCCACGTGTGTGTCGGGCAGCAGCTTGTACATCATCGCGAACAGCACGGTGATGACGGCGAAGGAGATGACGAGGTTGAGCCCCTGCCACAGCAGCGTCCAGCCGGGAAACACGTGGTCGAACCAGGCGCCGATTCCCGCCAGCGCGGCGCTCACCACCAGCGAGACGAGCAGCAGGAAGCCAATCACCAGCACCATCGCGAACGACAGGAAGCGGCTGCGCAGGAAGTTCAGCACTCCGTTCCGGGGCGGAGGCTGGACGTGCCAGATGTGGTTGAGCGCCTCCTGGAGCTGCACGAAGACACCCGTCGCACCGAAGATCAGCGCGATCACCCCCAGCGCCGTCGCGAGGATTCCGGCGCTCGGCTTCCGAGCGCTGATCATCATCTGCCCGATGACCTCGGCTCCGCTCTGGCCGACCAGATCCTGGAGCTGCGCCTGGACCTGGCCCCGCGCTGCCTCCTCGCCGAAGACCATTCCGGCCACGCTGACGGCGATGACGAGCACCGGCGCGATCGAGAACATCGTGTAGTAGGAGAGCGAGGCGGCGAACATCGGCGCCTTGTCCTCGTTCCACTCCGAGAAGGCCTGCTTCACCAGCTGCAAGGTGCTTCGAGCACGAAGCGCGACGCTCATGGTGGACAGTCCGTACAGCATGCGGCGTGCCAGCCCTCCCGGCGCTCGGTATGGCCTCGAATCGAGAGGAAGGAGGAGCCCGGGAGACCGGGACCGCTTCCGGAAGGGGGGTAATTCTTTCAGTCCTCTTGATGACTCGCCGTTACCCATGAGGAGGGTGCACGCACGGCATGGGGGCGATTGATGAAGGAGGAATACATCCGGGAGAGCGAGCAGGGGGACGTGCCCCCGTCAGAGGCTTCCGTCTCCGAGGAGGAGGGGGACTTCGAGGACTCCTTCCTGCGCGAGGTGGCCCATGCGGATGCGCTGCTCCGGGTGCCCCTGCCCGGAGCGCGGATGGGAGGAGGCGAGGGGCGCCGGTTCGAGATTCTCGAGGAGCTGGGCGGAGGCGCGATGGGACGCGTCTTCCGGGCCCGGGACGTCGAGCTTCGACGCGAGGTGGCCCTCAAGTTCCTGCTGCCCCGGAGCGCGCGGGCCGGGCAGCTGTCGGGCTCCCGGTTGTGGGAGGAGGCCCGGGCCATTGCCCAGCTCGATCACGAGAACATCGTCCGGCTCTTCGATGTCTCCGAGTGGAGAGGCGCGCCGTGGGAGCCCAACGTTCCTTTCCTGGTGATGGAGTGCTTGGAGGGGGAGTCGCTGACCTCGGTGTTGCGGCGGGGCAGGCCGGGCCTTCGGCGGACGCTGGAGATCCTGGACGCCGTGGCCGCGGGTCTGGCCCATGCCCACGCGCACCACATCGTCCACCGCGACCTCAAGCCGAGCAATGTCCTCCTCACCCGCGACGGCAGGGTGAAGCTGCTCGACTTCGGGCTGGCGCACCTCATGTCCAGCAGCTCCCCGATCGTTCCCCACCTGCCCACGGCCGGCACGCCCGCCTATATGGCGCCAGAGCAGTGGCGGGGAGGAGAGCAGGACGCGCGGACCGACCTCTGGGCGGCGGGCGTGCTGATGTACGAGATGCTCACGGGGGAGTTTCCCTATCCGTTCACCTCGCTCCAGGAGCTGCGGGAACGGGTGCTGTCTCCCGAGCCGGTGCCTGCCGTGCGCGAGCGCGTCCCGGAGCTCCCCGAGGAGGTGGAGCGGCTCGTGGCCGCCCTGCTGGTCAAGGAGCCCGCGCGGCGCCTGGGCAGCGCGTCCGAGCTGCGGACGTGGCTGCGCCGGTTGGAGGACTCGCTCGGGCCCTGGCGCGAGACGCCGAAGTTCGTGCCTCCCCAGCGGCGGCAGGTGACGCTGGTGTCCTGCACGCTCGTGACTTCCTCCAGCAACGAGGGGTGGCTCGATCCCGAGGACGCCAGCGAGCGGCATGCGGCCTTCCACCGCCGCTGCGCGGACATCATCCAGCGGTATGAAGGCGCCATCGCCCTCTCCATCGGTGAGGAGATGCTGGCCTGCTTCGGCTACCCCACGGCCCGGGAGGACGACTCGGAGCGCGCGGTCCGCGCGGGGCTCCAGTTGACCCGGGCCTTCCAGGAGGAATCCCGGCACCTGGATCACCCTGGGCTGGCCGTGCGGGTGGGCATCCACACGGATGAGGTGGTGTTCGACGCGCTCTCCCTGGACGGACAGGGGCGACTGCCCGCCCTCCAGGGCGAGGCCCCGAGGGTGGCGGCCTCCCTGTCGCGGCAGGCGGGTGCCAGCACGGTGTTGCTCAGCGGCACCACCTGGAGGCTCGTGCGGGGGGCCTTCGAGTCCGAGCCGATCGGACTTCCGCCCGTGGAGACGTATCGCGTGCTGCGCGAGCGAGGGGTGGCGTCCCGGTTCGAGCGGGCGCTCGTGGCGGGGGGCCTCTCGCCGCTGGTGGGGCGAGATTGCGAGCTGGAGCGGCTGCGGGGCTTCTGGACGCGGGCTCGCGATGGGGTTGGCGCATGCCTGCTGCTGAGCGGGGAGGCCGGTATTGGCAAGTCCCGCCTCATCCAGGAGTTATGGGAGCGGGTGTCTCCAGAGTCGAGTTACCGCCTGCGCTGCCAGTGCTGGTGGCAGTTCCGCAACAGCGCCTTCTCCCCGCTCATCGAGCTGCTGCGGTGCTTCTTCCAGTTCGGATCGGACGCGCTCCAGCGGCAGAAGCCGAGCGAGGTGGATGCGCGGTTGATGGCGCTCGGCGTTCCTCCGAAGCTGTGGCGGGAGATCTCCGTGCTCCTCGCCGCTCCCTGTACCGGAGATGACTCTTGCCTGGCCGCTCTGGAGAACCAGAAGGAGTGCAAGCGGATGGTGCTCGATGCGCTGCGGCTCCTGTTCCTGCGGATGGCGGAAGAGCGGCCGGTGCTGCTCGTCGTCGAGGATCTCCACTGGGCCGACCCCTCCACGCTGGAGCTGCTCGGCCTGCTGAGCGAGCACATCTCGAAGGCGAGGCTCCTCGTCGTCCTCAGTGCCCGTCCTGAATTCCAGCCGTCCTGGCCGCCACACCTGGGGTTCCATCCGATCGTGCTCGACCGGCTGTCGTCGGAGTCCACGGTGGCCCTGGTGCGGGGACTCGCTCGTGGCAGGAGCCTTCCGGAGGAGACGGTCTCCCAGTTGGTGGCGAAGACGGACGGCATCCCCCTCTTCGTGGAGGAGATGACGCGCCTGGTGCTCGAGCGGGAGCCCGGCGGGCACTTGCCCCCCATCCCCGTGACCCTGCGCGAGCTGCTGTTGTCCCGCCTGGATGCGCTCCCGCCCCGGCAGAAGGCCCTGGCACAGCTGTGCGCCGTGGTGGGACGCGGCTTCAGTCACGCGCTGATCTCCCAGCTCCTCGCCCGGGACGAGGCCCTGCTCCAGGAGGACCTCGCGGGGCTCGTCTCGGCGGGGCTGCTGCAACGCTCCTGGGAGGAGCCCGGCGGAGACGCGTACCAGTTCCGCCACGCGCTCATCCAGGAGGCGGCCTACCAGTCACTGCCGCGCAGCTCGCGCAGGCAGCACCACCGGCGCGTGGCCCAGGCCCTGGTGGAGCGGTTCCAGGACGTGGTGAGCGCGCGGCCCGAGGTGCTCGCCCACCACTACACGGAGGCGGGTGAGTACGCGGTGGCCCTCCCTCATTGGGAGCGGGCCGCTCAGATGGCCATCGTGCGCTCGGCGAGTCTGGAAGCGCTCTCCCATACGCAGCAGGCGCTGGCGCTGCTGCGCCACCTTCCGGATCGCCGCGCGTACCAGGGGGACGAGCTGCGGCTGTTGAACAGCCTCGGCATCCTGCTGATGGACATCAAGGGCTACGGTTCTCCCGAAGTGGAGCGGACCTATGCTCGCGTGCTGGAATTGTTCCGCCAGATGGGGGATGTGGTTCCGCAGCTCGAGCTGCTCTGGATGGGACTGGGCGCCTACTTCTCCATGACGGGGCGGTTCGACAGGATGCAGGAGCTGGCCGAGCAGCTGCTCTTGCTGGGCCAACGGCGGAAGAGCCCGGAGTTGATCGCCCAGGGCTACCGGATGTTCTCGACCCTGTGCTTCCAGAAAGGAGAGCTCGACAGGGCCCTGGACTATCGCGAGCAGGTGACGTGGCTCATGAGCTCGAGGAGTGCGCTGAACGGTGTCCTCGACGAGAAGCTCTGGTCCACCGAGCGGGTGGACGATCTGGTGATCCAGTCCTTCGTCTACGTGTTGCGCATCCAGCCACTCGAGTCCCAACAGTGCATGAACGAGCTGCTCGCGCTGGCCCGTGGCCGGGGCCATCCCGTCAATCGGGTCTGTGCACTGATCCATGCGGCCGGAATCCATCAACTCCACGGAGATGCCCGGGGCACCCTGCGATTGAGCGAGGAGGGACTCGGGCTCGCCTCCGGTATCTGGCTCCAACCCCTGGTGGCGGGAGGCAGGGCACTCCGAGGCTGGGCGTTGACGCGCCTGGGGCGGACGCGGGAGGGGCTCGAGGCCATGCGGAGCGGCATCGATCAGCTGAAGGAGTTGGGCTCCAAGGCCTTCATGCACTACTTCCTCGGACTGCTCGCGGATGTATACCTGGAGTTGGGGCGGGTGGAGGAAGGACTGTCCGCGGTGGAGGCGGGGTTGAGGATCTCGGAGGAGACGGGGGCGCGCTTCTTCGAGGCCGAACTCCACCGGATCCACGGGGAACTGCTCCGAGCGGACGGGAGGGAGGCGGAGGCGAGGTGCTGTCTGCTCCGGGCCCTGGCCGTGGCCCGGCGGCAGCGTGCCAGTCTCTTCGAGCTGCGGGCCACCCTGGCCCTGGCACGACAGCCGGACATGGCACACCCGGAGGCGGCACCGCGGAGATTGGCGCGTCTTTGTGGCCGATTCGCGCCGGACCTCGACGTGAAGGAGCTCCACGAGGCCCGGTTGCTGCTCGAGCAACTCCGGGAGGGCGGGCGGGAAGGAGTCTCCGCGTGAGGGACTCCCCTCCGTTCCGGCCTACTCCAGGACCTCCACCACGTCTCCCACGCTGATGGTTCCCGGACGCCGCACGATGACGTTCTGGCCGAACATCACCTTGTTCTTCGGGCCCATGCGCCGGTAGGTGGCGAGCGTGCGCAGCGGCTCCTGCTGGGGATCGGCCCGGGCTGTCTCCGGATCCACGGTGGTGAAGACGCAGCGGTCGCAGGGCTTCACCACGTCCAGCTCCACGGTGCCGATGCGCAGCCGCTTCCAGCCGTCCTCCGCGAAGGCACCGCAGCCCGCCACCACGAGGTTGGGACGGAAGCGGGCCATCGGGACGGGGCTCGCCAGGCGCTGGTTCAGGTCGTCCAGCGAGGCCTGGGAGATGAGCAGCAGGGGATAGGCATCCGCGAAGCCGACGCGGTCATCCGGGGTGGCGTACGTCGGATCCACCGGGCGGTTCATCCGCGCATCCACGTGCACGAGCACCGCGGGCTGCCCCAGGTACTCGGACAGCCAGCGGTCCGCCTCGGCGGCCACGCGGGCGGCGGAGCAGGTGTCCTTCCAGACGGTGACGTCGAGGCGGGGCGCGTCAGCCGGCGGCAGAGGCACCAGGAGCTCCGGCATGCCCGGCGCCGACAGCTGGAGACCCGTCGGCCCGGGGACGGCACGCAGGCGCACGAGCGCGGGCAACTCCCGTCCGGTCATGCAGGAGCCATCCGAGCGGACCGCCATCCACCGGCGGTCATGCTGGATTCCGAGCGGCTCCACCGTGGCGCGGGTCAGCGGCAGACCCGCGCACGACTTCAGGGGATAGATGGTGAGGGACGTCAGGGTGGGCACGGAGCCCTTTATGCCCTATTTCGACTGCACCAGGTTGTAACTGTTGCCGTAGAGGTCCTTGAAGACGAGGTCCCGGCCCCAGGGCAGATCGCGAACCGGTCCCTCGACGGCGACACCCGCGGCGGTGAGGGCACGGTGGTCGGCCTCGATGTCGTCGCTGGCGAGGATGATCATGGCCTGTCGGCCGATCTGCTCCGTGGCCGTCTTCGCCTCCTCGCCCTTGAACCAGGTGGAGGGATTGAAGAGGGTGATCTCGAAGTCAGGCTGGCCGGCCGGCGACACGGTGATCCAGCGAGGCCCTCCCGGGCCCATCTCGCTGTCCGACTGCTTCTTGAAGCCCAGCTTGCTCGTGAAGAAGGCGAGCGCCTCGTCTTCGTTCTTCACGTACACGGTGACGTGGGTGACACGCTGAATCACATGACCTCCGGAGTGGGTGGGAGTCAGGGCTTCTAGTCAGCCCGTTCTCCAGTGTCAAAGAACCGCGAGGGTCACCCCCGAGGGCACTCCCCGGAAGGCATCCGCCATATTGGCGCGATGTCCATCTTGACGGATGACGCCGACCAGCGTTACTAAGGAACCACGATGACGCTCCACCCTTCGACAGTCACCGCACGTGTCATGTGTCGATGCTGTCGGATGTGTTCCGGCAGCCAGTCAGCGGGTGCCGAGTTGTCGAGGAGCAAGTGACTACTTGATTCGTCCCTGACTCGCGGCCCGCCCTCGGAAGAGGAGTCGGGCCGCTTGTCTTTATATCCCTTTGTCCCGGCATGTCCTCGCCAGAGGCGACCGGCTCCGCTTTGCCTTCTTCCCCCCCGGGCCCCCCATGTCCTCGTCCCTCCAGTCATCCCACGGTGTCTCGCCGGAAGAGCTGCGTACCGCGGCGGAGGAGCTGCGTGACGCTCCCGCCGAAGTGGTGCTCGCCTGGGTCGAGCGGCGATTCGGCGCGCGCGCGGCCATCGCCTCCAGCTTCGGCGTGGAGGACATGGTCCTCATCGATCTGGCCCGCACGCACGCGCCGAGCGTGCGCCTGTTCACGCTGGATACCGGCCGGCTCCCACCGGAGACGTACGAGGTGATGGACGTGGTGCGCCGCCGCTACGGCGTGGAGATCGAGACGTTCTTCCCGGCGCGCGAGCGCGTCGAGGCGCTCGAGTCCGCCAAGGGGTACTTCTCCTTCAAGCAGAGCATCGAGGAGCGCAAGGAGTGCTGCGGCATCCGCAAGGTGGAGCCGCTGCGGCGCGCGCTCGCCGGGCGGGAGGCCTGGGTGACGGGGTTGCGCCGCGAGCAGTCGGTGACCCGCACCTCGGTGGAGAGCGTGGAGCTGGATGCCACGCACGGGCTCGTCAAGGTCAGCCCCCTGACACGCTGGACCTCCCGTGAGGTGTGGGAGTACGTGAAGACGCACGGCGTCCCCTACAACGCGCTGCACGACCGGGGCTACCCCTCCATCGGGTGCGCCCCCTGCACACGCGCGGTGCGCCCCTACGAGGACGAGCGCGCCGGCCGCTGGTGGTGGGAGTCCCCCGAGAATCGCGAGTGCGGGTTGCATGTCCGCCGCTAGCCCGGGACTCGAGGTTTCGTCATGAGCACGCACGTGGACTTCCCCGTCTGCCTCCGCCTGCAAGGCAAGCGGGTCCTCCTGGTCGGGGCGGGGAACATCGCGGACGAGCGGGGCCAGCAGCTCGTCGACGCGGGAGCGCGGCTGCGGGTGGTGGCGCCTCGTGTGAGCCCGGCCCTCCGCCGGCTCGCGGACGAGGGCCGCCTGGAGCTGCTGGAGCGTGCCTACACGTTGGGTGATGTCCACGGGCAGCAGCTCGTGTTCGTGGCCACGGATGACAGGCAGGTGAGCGAGGCCGTGGCCGAGGAGGCGCGGGCCCTCGGAGTCTGGGTGAACGCGGCGGACATCCCCGAGCTGTGTGACTTCACGCTGCCCTCGGTGGGCAGGCGCGGTCCCATCGTCGTGGCGGTCTCCACCTCCGGGCAGTCCCCCTCGCTGGCCCGGCAGCTGCGGCGCCGGTTCCTGGCGCAGGTGGGGCCCGGCCACGTGCAGATCGCCCGGCTCAGTGGGTGGCTGCGCAAGCGCCTGCCGTGCGGTGCCGAGCGGATGCGGCTGCTGAAGCAACTGGTGGAGGGCGAGGCCGGAGAGCTGCTGGCGCGCGGTCAGCGCAAGGCCGCCTGGGCCCGCGTGCGCGCCGCGCTCGAGAGTTTTGGAGAGACGACATGAGCAAGCACGGCAAGGTGTATCTGGTGGGAGCGGGGCCCGGAGATCCCGGTCTGCTCACCCTCCGGGCGGCCCGGTTGCTCGGAGACGCGGAGGCGGTGGTCTACGACCGTCTCATCCATCCGGAGGTGCTGAAGCACGCGCGGCCTCGGGCCCGGCTCCTGTTCGTGGGCAAGGAGGGTGGGGGAGAGTCGGTGGCGCAGGAGGAGATCAACGCGCTGCTCATCTCCCAGGCCCGGCTCGGGCGGATGGTGGTGCGGCTCAAGGGCGGGGATCCGTTCGTCTTCGGCCGTGGCGCCGAGGAGGCACTCGCGTTGGAGGCGGCGGGCATCCCCTACGAGGTGGTGCCGGGCGTCTCCAGCGGCGTGGCGGCTCCGGCGGCGGCGGCCATTCCGGTCACCCACCGGGGCGTGTCGGGCTCGGTGACGTTCGCCACCGGGCATCGGGCCGGGAAGGCGCCGGACTGGGCGCACCTGGCCGGGGCGGAGACGCTCGTGCTGTTCATGGCGGGCGGCCGGTTGGAGGAGGCGACGCTGGCGCTCATCGCGGCCGGTCGCTCCGCGAATACCCCGGCCGCCATCGTCGAGGCGGGCACCTGGGAGCACCAGCGGGTCATCGAGGCTCCCCTGGCGAGCATCGCCGCTCGCGCCCGCGAGGCCGCCGTCGGCTCTCCGGCCCTGTTGGTGGTGGGCGAGGTCGTCTCGCTCCGTTCCCAGCTCCCCTCGTTGTCCCGGTCGGCACCCGTGATGTCCGAGTACGCGCAATTCCTGAAGGCAGAGGCTGGTCATGAGTGAAACCCTTTCCGCTCGTCTCTCGCACCTCGCGGTGCTGGAGGCGGAGAGCATCCACATCATCCGCGAGACGGCCGCCGAGTTCGCCAACCCGGTGATGCTCTACAGCATTGGCAAGGACTCGCAGGTGCTGCTGCACCTGGCCCGGAAGGCCTTCCATCCGGCCCCGCTGCCGTTCCCGCTCCTGCACGTGGACACCACCTGGAAGTTCCGGGAGATGTACGCGTTCCGCGACCAGTTCACGGCGAAGCACGGGCTGAAGCTGCTCGTGCACCAGAACAAGAAGGCGCTCGCCGAGGGCATCAACCCCTTCGACCACGGCAGCCAGAAGTACACCCACGCGATGAAGACGCAGTCGCTGCTCGAGGCCCTCGCGGAGAACGGCTTCGACGCGGCCTTCGGCGGAGCCCGGCGCGACGAGGAGAAGTCCCGCGCCAAGGAGCGCGTCTACTCCTTCCGCGACCGTCACGGGCAGTGGGAGCCGCGGCGCCAGCGCCCCGAGCTGTGGAACCTCTACAACGGCCGCATCGACTCGGGCGAGAGCATGCGCGTCTTCCCTCTCTCCAACTGGACCGAGCTCGACGTGTGGCACTACGTCCTCAAGGAGCGCATCCCCGTCGTCCCGCTGTACTTCGCCGCCGAGCGCCCGGTGGTGAACCGCAATGGCATGTGGATCATGGTCGATGACGAGCGGATGCGGCTGCGTCCGGGCGAGCGTCCCGTGCAGAAGCGGGTGCGCTTCCGCACGCTGGGCTGCTACCCGCTCAGTGGCGCGGTGGAGTCCTCGGCCACCACGGTCGAGGACGTCATCGCGGAGATGCTGGAGGCCCGCGTGTCCGAGCGCCAGGGCCGTCTCATTGATCACGACGAAGAAGGCTCGATGGAGCTGAAGAAGCGCGAGGGGTACTTCTAATGACCGCCGCGGAGCAGTTGAAGGACAGCAATCAAGACGTTCAACGGTTCCTCGCCGATCACTCCGAGAAGGAGTTGCTGCGCCTGGCGGTGGTGGGCTCGGTGGACGATGGGAAGTCCACGCTGATCGGCCGCCTCCTCTACGAGTGCAACGGCCTCTTCGAGGACCAGGTGGCCGCGGTGAAGCGCGCCAGCGCGGGCGAGGAGATCGACTTCTCGCTCTTCACCGATGGGCTCCGGGCCGAGCGCGAGCAGGGCATCACCATCGACGTGGCCTACCGCTACTTCTCCACGCGCCGGCGCAAGGTGATCGTCGCCGACACGCCGGGACACCTGCAGTACACGCGCAACATGGCCACCGGCGCCTCCACGGCCGACGCGGGGGTCATCCTGGTGGACGCGCGCCTGGGAATCCTCCCGCAGACGCGGCGCCATGCGTACATCGCCTCGCTGCTGCGCATTCCGTACCTCGCGGTGGCCATCAACAAGATGGACCTGATGGACTTCGATCGCGCCGTCTTCGATCGGCTCGCGACGGAGTTCGGTGAGTTCGCCCGCACGCTCGGCTTCGAGCAGGTCCGCTTCTTCCCCATCAGCGCGCGCGCCGGGGACAACATCACCCTGCCGAGCGCCCGTACGCCGTGGCATGACGGCGAGACGCTCCTGGGGTGGCTGGAGTCCCTGCCGCACCAGCGGCGGCTGGACGGCGCGGCCTTCCGCTTCCCCGTGCAGTACGTGCTGCGGCCGGACCTGTACTACCGCGGGTTCGCCGGGCAGATCGCCTCCGGCACGGTGCGCGTGGGCGACGAGGTGGTGATCCATCCCTCCAAGCGGCGCACGCACATCGCGTCCATCGACACCTTCAACGGGGGCCTCCAGGAGGCCAGCGCGCCGTCCTCCGTCACCCTGCGTCTGACCGACGAGGTGGACGTCAGCCGGGGAGACCTCATCGCGCACGCCGGGCAGTCCCCGCTGGTGCTCCAGCACCTGGACGCCATGCTGGTGTGGTTCGGCGAGAAGCCCCTGGACGGCTCGCGCCGGTACCTGGTGAAGCACACCTCGAAGTACGTCCCGGCCCACGTCGAGCAGGTGCTCTGGCGCAAGGAGCTGGAGGACCTGTCCGAGGTCCCCGCCCAGTCCCTGTCGCTCAACGAGATCGGCAAGGTCCGCCTCGTCTGCAAGCGCCCGCTGGTGTGCGACCCCTACCAGGACAACCGGAAGACCGGAGCCTTCATCCTCGTCGACCCGCTCTCCAACGACACGGTCGCCGCGGGGATGATCCTCGGGCCCGCGGAGTCGGAAGGCGCCGGGAGCCGGGAGTCCCGCTCCCTCATCTCCGCCGAGGAGCGGCGCAAGCGCCTCGGGCAATCCGGTGCGGTCCTCGTGCTGGCCGGCACCCCGGAGGTCCAGGAGGGGGCGCTGCGGCTCGAGCGGGCGCTGTTCGACCTGGGCCGGCACGTGGCCACCGTCCGTGGCGACGCGGAGGCCGCCCTCTCGCTGGCCGAGGCCGGGCTGCTCGCCATCCTCTACACCCCGGTTCCGCAGGCGCGGCTGGGACTGCGTGAGCAGCTCCGCGACGCCGGCATCCCCTGGCTCGAGTTGGAGCCCTCCCAGGAGCTGGAGCACCAGGTGAAGCAGGTCCTGGCCGCTCAGGAGACGACGCCGTGACTCCTCCCGTGAATGCCCCCTCCATCCCCTCCCTGGCCACGTCGCTGGGCGAGGAGAAGGGCGCGCTGGTGCAGCGCCTCATCGAGGGCCTCGATTCCTCCTCGCTCACGTGGTTGAGCGGGTACTTCGCCGGGCTCGCCGCCCGGCAGGTGCCCGTCACCGCCACCCAGCCCGCGCCGGCCGTGGAGGCCTCGCCCCAGGGCTCGCTCACCATCATCTACGGCACCCAGACGGGCAACAGCCGGCTGCTCGCCGAGCGGCTCAAGCAGCGGGCCGAGGCCGCGGGGCTCGCGGTGCGCACCTTCCGCGCCAGCGAGTACCCTCAGCGCGAGCTGAAGAACGAGCGGCTCCTGTACGTGGTGATCAGCACCCAGGGGGATGGCGATCCCCCCGACGACGCGCGCGGCTTCTTCGACTTCGTCGTGGGCAAGCGCGCCCCCAGGCTCGAGCAGCTCCGGTTCGCGGTGCTGGCGCTGGGCGATTCGAGCTACCCCAAGTATTGCGAGATCGGCCGCGTCCTCGACGAGCGCTTCGCCGAGCTCGGGGCCTCGCGGCTGTTGGCGCGCGGTGACTGCGACGTGGACTTCGAGCCGGTGGCCGAGCCCTGGTTGGGCGAGGCCCTGGAGCGTGCGCGGACGGAGCTCGGGCCGCGGACCTCGCTGGCCACCGTCACCCCGCTGCGCAGCGTGCCGGTGACGCCCACCTTCAGCCGGGAGAATCCCTATCCCTCCCTGGTGCTGGCCAACCAGCGCATCACCGGGCGTGGAGCCCTCAAGGACGTCCGCCACCTGGAGCTGTCGTTGGAGGGCTCGGGCCTGAAGTACGAGCCGGGCGATGCGCTCGGGGTGCTGCCCCGGAATCCGCCGGAGCTCGTCGCGGCGGTGCTCTCCGAGCTGCGGCTGGAGGGCGCCACCGAGGTGACGCGCGAGGGGCGCGTCCTGCCGCTCGTGCGGTGGCTGACGGAGGAGCTGGAGATCACCCGCCTGAGCCGCCCGTTCCTGTCGAGCCACGCGGCTCGCTCCGGCAGCGGGGAGCTGCAGCGCCTGCTCACGCCGGAGGGCGGCGAGGCCCTGCGCGAGCTGCTGGCCAGCCATCAGGTCATCGACCTGCTGCGCGCCTGGCCCGCGAAGTGGACGGCGGAGGAGCTGGTGGGCGCGCTGCGCCGCCTGACGCCCCGGCTCTATTCGATCGCCTCCAGCCAGAAGCGGGTAGGGGAGGAGGTCCACCTCACGCTGGCCGTGGTGGACTACGAGGCCTTCGGGACGCGCCACGTGGGCGCCGCCTCGCAATACCTGGCGACGCGCGCCGCCGAGCAGGACACGGTGAACGTCTTCATCGAGGCCAACGAGCGGTTCCGCCTCCCCAAGGACCCGAGCCGGGACGTCATCATGATCGGCCCCGGTACGGGCGTGGCTCCGTTCCGCGCCTTCGTGCAGGAGCGCGCGGAGGCGGGGGCGAGCGGCCGAAACTGGCTCTTCTTCGGCGAGCAGCACTTCCGCTCCCAGTTCCTCTACCAGACGGAATGGCAGGAGGCCCTGAAGAAGGGGCAGCTGCACCGGTTGGATCTCGCCTTCTCGCGAGACCAGGGCCAGAAGGTCTACGTGCAGCAGCGCCTGCGCGAGAAGGGCCAGGAGCTCCACTCGTGGCTGGAGGGCGGTGCCCACCTCTACGTCTGCGGCGATGCCAAGCGCATGGCCCCGGACGTCCACGAGGCCCTGATCGATGTCATCGCGACCCATGGCGGCAAGAGCCGCGAGGACGCGAAGGCGTACCTCGAGTCCCTGCGCGAGCAGCAGCGTTACCTGCGCGACGTCTACTGAGTGAGGAACACCATGAGCAGCAAGAACCCGTCGCCCCCCGCGCTGAGCGAGGTGGAGCACATCAAGGCGCGGAGCCGTCTCCTGCGTGGCACCCTGGTCGAGAGCCTGGCCGACCCGGTCACGGGCGCCATCGCCCCGGCCGACACCCAGCTGATCAAGTTCCACGGCAGCTATCAGCAGGATGACCGCGACATCCGCGAGGAGCGCCGGCTGCAGAAGCTCGAGCCGGCCTACAGCTTCATGATCCGCACCCGCCTGCCGGGCGGCGTGTGCACGCCGAAGCAGTGGCTCGCCCTGGACGAGCTGGCCCGCACCCATGCGAACGGGACGTTGCGGCTGACCACGCGCCAAGCCTTCCAGCTCCATGGCGTGCTCAAGACCGATCTGAAGCGCACCATCGCGGGCATCAACGCCACGCTGCTGGACACCATCGCCGCCTGCGGTGACGTCAACCGCAACGTGATGTGCAACCCCAACCCCGTGGACTCGCGCGCCCACGAGGTGGTGCAACAGTGGTCCATCCGCCTCTCCGAGCACCTGCGTCCGAAGACTCGCGCCTACTACGAGATCTGGCTGGACGAGGAGAAGGTCGCGGGCGTCGAGGAGGAGGAGCCCATCTACGGCCCCACCTACCTGCCCCGGAAGTTCAAGGCGGCCATCGTGGTGCCGCCCCTCAATGACGTGGATGTGTTCTCCCAGGACCTGGGCTTCATCGCCATCCTGGAGGGCGGGGAGCTGGTGGGCTTCAACGTCGCGGTCGGCGGAGGCATGGGCGCCACGCACGGTGACAACGCGACCTTCCCCCGGCTCGCGGACGTGATTGGCTTCATCCGCCCCGAGCAGCTGCTCGAGGTCGCGGAGAACGTGGTGAAGGTGCAGCGCGACTATGGCGACCGCACCAGCCGCAAGCACGCGCGCCTGAAGTACACCATCGAGGATCGCGGCATCGCCTGGTTCGTCTCCGAGCTGGAGAAGCGTCTGGGTTATTCCCTGCAGCCCGCGCGCCCGGTCGTGTTCGAGCACAACGGCGATCGCTTCGGCTGGCTCCAGGGTCATGACGGGCGCTGGAACCTGACGCTGTTCGTCGAGAGTGGCCGAGTGGCGGACCGGGAGGAGCTGCGGCTGCTGACGGGGCTGAGGGAGATCGCCCGGGTGCACAAGGGCGACTTCCGGCTCACGCCCAACCAGAACCTGATCATCGCGGGGGTGGCTCCCGCGGACCGTCCGGCCATCGAGGCCCTGCTGGAGACGCATGGCATCACGCGCACCCAGCGCGCCAGCCCCCTGCGCAAGAACGCGCTCGCCTGCGTGGCCCTGCCGACGTGTGCCCTGGCGATGGCCGAGGCCGAGCGCTACCTGCCGCGCGTGGTGGGCCTGCTGGAGGAGCGCCTCGCGGCCCATGGGCTGGAGAAGGAGAACCTCCTCCTGCGCATCACCGGCTGCCCCAATGGATGCGCCCGGCCGTACCTCGCGGAGATCGCCCTCGTGGGCAAGGGGCCCGGCCGCTACAACCTCTTCCTCGGTGGCGACGTGCGGGGCCAGCGCCTCAACCGCCTGTACCGCGAGAACGTCGACGAGGCGGGCATCCTGGAGGCCCTGGAGCCGCTGTTCGCCGCGTATGCGCGCGACAGGAAGGCCGGGGAGGGATTCGGCGACTTCACCGTTCGCGCGGGCCATGTCGCCCCACCGCTGGGTGCTCCGGCCGCATAGGCGAACGCGAGTCACGACGCGGTGCTTCCAGCCGAAAAAGGCCCTGCTTCCCGGTGAGGAAGCAGGGCCTTTCCCTTTTCAGGGGGCTCAAGGCGTTCGCCGTCGCGGTAAGAGGGCGGCCTGACGAGCGCCAGGGCGGCCGGTATGCTGGAAGTATAATAAGGTTGGCTGTTGTCCAAGATGACTGCACGCCTGTGGCGCTGATGCCTACATGCGCGAGGAAGCAGGCATGGTTCATGGCCGAACCATTTGTGGGGGAGCTTCCTTCTATGCTGCAACAGTCCCTCACGAAACCTCCATGCCACCGCCTGCCCCGAAGAGAGATGAAGCGCAACGGCTGCTGGCGCTCGAGCGCTCCAGCCTCCTCGATACACCCCCCGAGCCCGACTTCGATGACATCGTGCGGCTCGCCGCGGAGCTGTGTGGTACCCCCATCGCGCTCGTGAGTCTGGTGGACAGGTCTCGCCAGTGGTTCAAGGCGAACGTCGGGCTGTCGGGGGTGAGCGAGACGGAGCGCGGCATCTCCTTCTGCACCCATGCCATCGAGCGCGAGGGCGTCTTCCTCGTCGAGGACGCGAGGGCCGATGAGCGCTTCGCCTTCAGCCCGCTCGTCCAGGGCGAGCCCTTCATCCGCTTCTATGCCGGTGCTGCCATCCTGACGGAGGAGGGCCATGCGCTCGGTACCCTCTGCGTCATCGACCGGCGCCCGCGGACCTTGAGCGAGGCCCAGCGCCGTGGCCTGCTCGGGCTCAAGCGCCAGGTCGAGCTGCAGATCCACCTGCGCACCCAGCTCCGGGTGGCTCAGGAGCGCAATGCCGAGCTGGAGCAGTCCCAGGAGCGGATGCGCTCGCTCAACTCGTACCTGCAGATGGAGATGCGCGAGCGCCAGCGCATGGAGCGCCAGATGCAGGATCAGCAGACGCTCATCTCCAGCGTCCTCGCCCACATTCCCCACTCGGTGTTCTGGAAGGACCGCGACAGCGTCTTCCTGGGGTGCAATCACCAGTTCGCCCGCGACATGGGCGTGTCCTCACCGGAAGAGGTCATCGGGAGGACGGACCTGGAGATGCCCTACCTGACGCGAGAGCTCGCCGACCTCTTCCGCCGGGGTGACCGGGAGGTGATGGAGTCGGGCGTCCCCCATCTCGGCTACGAGGAGACCATCCGGACCCCGGACGGGCGGGAGTCGTGGGTGATGACGAGCAAGGTGCCGCTGAAGAACCCGGATGGGACGGTGAGGGGGGTGCTCGGCATCTACATCGACTTGAGCGAGCGCCGGCGCCAGGAGAACGTGCTCCAGGAAGCCAAGAGGCTCGTCGAGCAGCACGCCGCCCACCTGGAGGCGCAGGTGCAGGAGGCACAGGCCCGCACCCGCCAGCTCATGGAGTACTCGGGTGACGCGGTCTTCCTGTTGGACGACAAGGGACGGGTGAAGGAGGTCAACCCGGTGGCGGAGCGGCTGCTGGGGCTGTCGCGGGAGCAGCTGGTCGGCACCTTCTTCGAGCTGCTCGCCCCGGAGAACGAGCGCGAGGCCCTGCGCCGGGCGCTGTCGGATCTGCGTGTCCGCGGCACGGTCCGTCTGTCGGAGCAGGGACTGCGCTCGGCCGCCGCGGGGCGCGTGGCCTTCGACATCTCCGCCTCGCTGCAGGTGGCTGGCGCGGACCGGCTCCTGCTCGTCGTCGGGCATGATCTCACCGAGAAGCGGCGGCTCGAGCAGCAGACGCTCCAGAACGATCGGCTCGCCTCGATGGGCGCGCTGGCGGCGGGCATCGCCCACGAGATCAACAACCCGACCTCCTATGTGCTCTCCAACCTCTCCTTCCTGCAGGAGTGGCGGGACGAGCTGGAGAAGGATCTGTCGGCACCGGGAGCGCTTCCGCCGCGGCTGGTGGAGATGCTCTCCGAGGCGAAGGACGTCATCGCCGAGAGTCTGGACGGAGGCCGGCGCATCCGGGACATCGTGCGAGACATGCGCTTCTTCTCGCATACGGCGGGCGAGGACCTGGCGCCCGTGGACGTGCACGCCTGCCTCGACTTCGTGCTGCGCATGGCGCACAACGCGCTGAAGCACGCGGCGGAGGTGCGCAAGGAGTACGAGGAGGGGCTGCCTCCGGTGCTCGCCAGCGAGGGACGGCTCAGCCAGGTCTTCCTCAACCTGGTCGTCAACGCCGCCCAGGCGATGCGGCCCGAGGCGTCGCGGCGGCATGTCCTCGGAGTTCGCACCTCGAGGGAAGAGGAGTGGGTGCGGATCGACATCTCGGACACCGGCCACGGGATTCCTCCCGAGGTGCTGCCGCGCATCTTCGATCCGTTCTTCACCACCAAGGCGGTGGGCTCTGGCTCCGGGCTCGGGCTGTCCATCAGCCTCTCCCTCATCCAGAAGATGGACGGAGACCTGCGGGTGCGCAGCGAGCCGGGCGTTGGCACCACCTTCACCCTGCTCCTGCCCACGCGGGAGAAGGACGACCCCGACACGTGAGCCCGGAGGATGTTCCGGGCCGTGCGCATCCCTCGGATGAAGACGGACATCGTGCCTACCAACGGTGCGTGGTGAAGAGGCAGTCGATGAGCTGCGCTTCACCCAACCCGAAGTTGGCCGTTCGTGGCACGAGATCCGGCACGGGGGTGAAGAGAATGTCGTTGGACAGGCGGGTGAAGCCGAAAGTGGACTCGATGAGTCCGGCGAGCTTCGCTTCGTGCGCCTGGTACTCGGGGGGAAACGGCGGAAAGCCGAACCAGCCCCTGCGCTCGGGAGGGGTCGTCTTCTCCGTATGGGACGCGTAGAGGGCGTACACCGGTGCGAGCTGACTCAGCAGGCAGACGACGTCTTCACAGATAGGGTCGCCTGACACGAATCCCGGTTGGGACACGCGGCAGCTGTAACAGGGATCATGCCGGGGCACGGTCGTGTCCCAGATGGAGCAGGCCGGGAATTCTCCCCGCAGTCGCTGAACGAAGCTCTTCCAGGCCGGTGTCCCCGCCGCATGGGCCTGGAGCAGCGTCCTGAGACGTTGGGCTTCTTCCGAGTCCGTGTAGCGGGGATCTTCCTTCTCGATACCCGCCGGGTAGTAACTGTGGACGAGCCGGACGAGCGCGCCGGCCTCCAATTCCGGTTTCATATGGGGGCGGTTTCATACTGTCTCGAAGGCACGAGGAGTCCTCCGTTCTCACGGAAACGTCGTCCTGGGGACGCCCACCTCCAGGAATCCGGTGACCCTGGCACCAGGGATGGAGCCAAAGTTCCGGTCTCCCAAGATGCTCTGCATGTGTTTTCTGAACTGATTACAGGCCAGGGCGGTTGGCTGCTGCTCCCGCAGGACGATGCGTGCGGTCTCGTCCGCCGCCTTGGCGGCCGCCACTTGTGCGAACTCGTCCGTTACGAGCCCGTGCACGTTTCTTTCCGGAACGCCCACCTCGACTTCACAGGTCGCGGCTTCAGGAAAGAGGCGGGAGATCCTGCCCATCAGGACGATCACCTGGGCGACCTTCCATCCACTTCTTTCTGTCCCGACAAGGGGCACGATGTTGGTGAACTGGAACGTGGAAGGCGGGATATGGCCGCCTACACACGCATGCAGGACTGCGCCCAAGAGGGCCAGGGACAGCAGGATTCCTCGTGTGGCGGGTGCATTCCAGCCGTGCATGAGTCTTCCCTCTTCTCCGCATGCGAGTTGCCTCAGCAATCGCAGTTTAGCTGAAAGAGCTTTACTGACGGTTAAATTGGTAATTCAGTAATAACATCGAACTGATTTGCATCCACACGAGGGAGATCGCATGAGACCACACAGGTTACGTCTTGAGGCCATATCCACGGTGCTGCTCGCGTTCCTGCTCCTGGCGCTGAGCCCGGAGGCGAGAGCCGCCCAGTCGACGGTGCTTCGGCTCGGAACGCCGAGCCTGTCCGCGCAGCCGGGGCAGAGCGTGACGCTGGCGATGCGGTTCAACGCCGTACCGCTGGCTGAGGACTACGCCGTCTTCGTCCACTTCATCGACCAGAACGGCGTGCACCGCTCCGAGCTCAACGCCGACCACCTGCCGCCCGTCGGTACCTCCAAGTGGAGCGGCTCCGTCGCCTACAACCGCACCGTGTCGATTCCGGCGTCGCTCCCGCTGGGCACCTATACAATCCGGGTCGGGCTCTACCAGAACCACTCGCCGTGGAACCGCGTGCCGTTGACGATGGGGACTGGCGTCACCGTCGACGATCAACTCCGCTACGCCGTCGGAACGCTCACCGTCGGCCAGCAGCCGTCCACCACCCAGGTGCTTCAGCTCGGAAATCCGAGCCTGTCCGCGCAGCCGGGGCAGAACGTGACGCTGGCGATGCGGTTCAACGCCGTGCCGATGGCCGCGGACTATTACGTCTTCGTCCACTTCGTCGATCAGAACGGCGTGCAGCACTCCACGCTCAACGCCGACCACCTGCCGCCCGTCGCCACCTCCGTGTGGAGCGGCGCCATTGCCTACAATGTCAGCAAGACCCTTCCCTCGAGCCTCGCCGCGGGGACGTACACGATCCGCGTGGGCCTCTATCCCATGGCCTCGCCGAACGACCGCGTCCCGTTGACGCCGGGCAGTGGCGTCACCGCCGATGGCGAGCTCCGCTACATCGTCGGAACGCTCACCGTCACGGGCTCCTCGCAGAACTCCGGTGGACCACTCGGGCAGGACGCGAACGCGTACCAGCTGACCTTCTCCGACGAGTTCGACAGCGGCTTCAGCACCAGCAAGTGGAACGACCACATCTGGTACAAGAGCTCCGATCCGGTCATCAACTACAAGGTCAGCAACGGTTCGCTGAAGATCTGGCCGGCCGCCGGGTTCGTCGACCGCACCATCGACACCGACGGCAAGTTCTCCCAGACGTACGGCTACTTCGAGATGCAGGCGAAGTTGCCGATCGGCAGGGGAGTCTGGCCCGCGTTCTGGCTCTACGCCCACCCGGGGGACGATCGCCCCGAGATCGACATCATGGAAGCCTACCCGGGCGGTGGTCCCGACAGTGGCTGGGGCGATGGCAACCTGCACCCGACCAACTTCGGCCTCACGCTGCACAAGGCCAACGCGGATTACACGTACCACGAGAAGCCGTACTCGACGACGCTGAGGAACTTCTCGCCCTACCAGAACGGCATCGACCTGTCCGCCGGCTTCCATACGTATGCCGTGAAGTGGGAGCCGTCTGGAATCACCTTCTACTTCGACGGTCAGCAGCTCGGGCCGAAGTACTGGGATACCGCCGGCTACTACAACAGGCCGATGTACGTGCTCCTGGACCTGTGGTTCGGCAGCGCGAGCGGTTCCCCTGACAGCTCCACGCCGACCGGCGAGGGCAACTCGTACGAGATCAACTACGTCCGGGTCTGGCAGTTCAAGTAACGCGGCCCCGTTGGTCACCTGAGCACGTGGGGCAGTCGGCCAGGCTGCCTCACGTTCCGACTGCCTGGGGCGGGGTCGGGCCGGTTCACCCGGGAGCCCCCGCCGCCATCCGGGCGTGATAGAGGGGGCGCCGCTCATGTCCATGCGCAAGCCCCAGCGTCTCGAGAAACTCGCCGCCGCCGTCTTCACCACCATGGACGAGGCGCGCAAACGCAAGCTCGCCACTGGCGCCGACGTCATCAACCTGTCCATCGGCAGCCCGGATCTCCCTCCCGCTCCGCACATCACCGAGGCCATGGCCCAGGCCATCCGCGACCCGGGCAACTACGGGTACCCGATGCGCGACCTGCCCGCCTTCCGTGAGGCCGTGGCCGGCTGGTACCAGCGCCGCTTCGGCGTGGCGCTCGATCCGGACACCGAGGTGCTGGGGCTCACCGGCTCGCAGGAGGGCCTGGCGCACATCACCCAGGCGGTCACCGATCCGGGGGACCTGGTGCTGGTGCCCGACCCCGGCTACCCCATCTACACCGCGGGGCCCGTCCTGGCCGGAGCGGAGCTCTACCCCGTGCCCCTGAAGGCCGAGCACGGCTACCTCCCGGACCTGGAGGCCCTTCCCGAGGACGTGAAGCGGCGGGCGAAGCTGCTCATCCTCAACTACCCGAGCAACCCGCTGGCCGCCGTCGTCCGGCCCGGCTTCTTCGAGCAGGCGGTCGCCTTCGCTCGCAAGTACGGCACCGTCATCCTGCATGACGCCGCCTACAGCGAGCTGTCCTTCGACGGCTACCGGCCCCCCAGCTTCCTGGAGACGCCGGGCGCCAGGGAGGTGGGCCTGGAGTTCAACTCCCTGTCCAAGACGTACAACCTCGCGGGAGCCCGCATCGCCTACGCCGTGGGCAACGCGCGGCTCCTCGGGCTGCTGGCGGAGGTGAAGGCCCACCTCGACTACGGGCTCTTCCGGCCCATCCAGGTCGCCGCCGTCGCCGCGCTGACCGGGCCCCGGCAGTGCGTGGACGACATGGCCTCCACCTACCAGCGCCGCCGGGACGTGCTGGTGGATGGGCTCAACCGTCTGGGCTGGGCCATCCCCAAGCCGAAGGCCACCATGTTCTGCTGGGCTCCCGTGCCCCGGGGCTTCGAGTCCAGTCTCTCCTTCGCCATGGCGCTGTTGGAGCAGGCCGCCGTCACCGTGGTGCCCGGCAGTGGCTTCGGCTCCATGGGCGAGGGTCATGTGCGCCTCGCCCTCGTGCAGAGCGAGGCGCGGCTGGCCGAGGCCGTCGAGCGCATCGGCCGCTCGGGCATCTTGACTCAGCGCGCGGCGTAGCCCAGGGGGACCGCGCCCCGTGGTCGCCGGTCCGCGCGATGTGGCTGCCCGGCCACGTCGCCTGGCCTCCGAGGGGCCGAGACCGTGGCCAGGAGGAGCCTTTCCTGGGCTCGTCCGCCTGCCCGGCCATCGGCACGCCGCGTGCTTTGGGGGAGGGTATCCCTCATCCGCAGGTGCCCTCATGCGCTGGTTCAAGTCCTTCGCCGCCTCGCTGTGCCTCGCCGCTTCCACCGCCGGAGCCGCGGCGCCCGAGGTCATCATCACTCCGCAGAGCAGCCAGTTCCCCTTCATCAAGCTCACCGTCAACGTGCGCGATCGCGGCACGGGCAAGCGCATTGGCGGGCTCACCCGCGAGGCCTTCTCCGTGCGCGAGGACATGAGCCCCGGGGAGCTCGTCTCCTTCGAGGAGCAGCGCCAGGAGGGCACCGCCACCGCCTCTCCGGTGGACGTCGTCTTCGTGTTCGACCAGACGGGCAGCATGAGCGAGGAGATCGCCGGCCTGGTGGAGCGCTCGCGCCAGTTCGCGGACATCCTCGGCGACAGCGGCTTCGACTTCCGGCTCGCGCTCGTCTCGTACTCGGATCGCGTCGAGCGCGTGTTTCCGTACACCTCCGACGTGGAGGCGTTCAAACGGCAGCTCTCGAAGCTGACGGCGGATGGCGGGGACGACGAGCCGGAGAACCAGCTCGATGCGCTCGTGGAGGCCTCGAAGCTGCCGCACCGGCCGGGCGCCAAGAAGGTCTTCCTGCTCGTCACCGACGCCTCCTTCCACTCCAGCGATTCGATCACCTCCCGCACCGCGCAGGGCGTCGTGGAGTCGCTCCAGTCCAAGGGCGTGCAGCTGCACGTGGTGGGGCCGGACCTGGAGCCCTACCACTGGATGCCGGAGCGGCTGGGCGGCACCTTCTTCGACAAGGACTCGGGCGACTTCCAGGAGATCGTCCGTTCGCTCGCGGGCGGTGTCGCGGTGAACTACGTCGTCAGCTACCGCAGCCCCCGGCCGCAGGACGATGCCACCCGCCGCGCCGTGGAGGTGCGGGTGAAGGTGGGCAAGGACACCGGCCTGGACGCGACGCAGTACCAGGCGCCGAGCTGGGTGACCGCCAGCTCCCGCATGGACTTCTTCGCGGGCGAGGAGAGCCGTTATGCGCCGCTCCACGTGGTGGACGGCTCGCCGGACACGGTGTGGGCCGAGGGCGTGCCCGGCCAGGGCATCGGTGAGTGGCTCCACATGCGCTTCGAGAAGCAGGAGTCCGTGAGCCGCGTGGCGCTGACTCCGCCGCCGGCCGGCTACGGGTGCCCCAAGGAGGTGCGGCTCACGCTCGGGAGCTACAGCAAGGTCGTCACCCTGGAGAAGGGCAAGGGCCGGCAGGAGTTCGACCTCTCCCCCGCGGTCTCCGCCGGCTCGCTGGAGCTGGAGATCGTCAGCGTGTACGGCGGCTCGGACCTGACGGGGCTCGCCGAGGTGCAGGTGTACACCGGCGAGCCTCCGGCGCTGCTCGAGCGCATCTCCCGCTCGCGCCGCACGGTGGCCGAGACGGACAGCGCGCAGTCGCTGAACAAGAAGGGCGAGCAGCTCTACCACCAGGGCAAGCTGAAGGAGTCGATCGCGCTCTACCAGCAGGCGGTGGACAAGGATCCGTCGCACGCGCAGGCCTTCAGCAACCTGGGGCTGGCGTACCAGAAGGTGGGCGACTTCCCGAACGCCATCTGGGCCAACCGCAAGGCGATCGCGCTGGCGCGGGGCTCGGGGAAGAATGGGGTGATGGCCAGCTCGTACTACAACATCGCGCGCATCTTCGAGGCCCAGGGGGACTGGAAGCAGGCCGAGCAGAACTTCTGGTGGGCGAACCAGAACCGGCCCATGAAGGTCTACGACGACGCGATCCTGCGCATGCAGCGCAAGCAGGGCGACGTCGAGGTCGCGAGGTAGCGCTCCCGCCCGCACGTCTCCGAGAGGACTCCCTTCCCATGTTCCGTTCGTTCCGCCTCCTGACCGCGCTCCTCTGCGTCCCGCTGCTCGCGTC
The DNA here is from genome assembly GCF_016887565.1 of Archangium violaceum. Lineage (NCBI taxonomy): Bacteria > Pseudomonadati > Myxococcota > Myxococcia > Myxococcales > Archangiaceae > Archangium > Archangium violaceum. The sequence goes on along the minus strand of NZ_CP069396.1, from coordinate 7,923,521 downwards.
TTCCGCCCACGCGGCGGGCCTGAAGGTGTCAGTGACCGAGCGCGCCCACTGGCCCTGGCCGCTGGAATCTCCCAGCGCCTTCGATGTGGCCTCCCGCGCGGAGCTCGCCGTGTTCGTCGAGGCGCTGGCGGACTCCGACACACGGGAAGGAGCCTCGGGGGACGCCGCGTCGGTGGCGCGGTGGAAGGCGTGGATGCGGAAGGTGTTGGTGGAGAACTTCGCGAAGGCCCGGGAGACGTGTATCGCCGGGGAGCTCTTCTGCGAGGGCCAGGTGCCCCCGAGCTGGGAGGCGCTGGTCACCACCGCGCGGACGGGCCTCGGGAAGCTGCCGGCGGAGCTGGCGCCCTGGTACGCGGAGCAGAAGCCCTTCCACCAGGGCTACCTGTACGAGCAGGTCCGGCTGGCGGGGCTGTTCCCGAGGGTGACGAGCGAGATCTTCCCGCTGGCGTCCTCCGAGCGCTTCGGCCTCGAGCTGCCGGATCGGCACTTCCTGCTCACCTTCGATGACGGCCCCACGCCCAGGGGCGGCGGTACGGACACGCTCACCACGCGGCTCAGGGCCGAGGGCATCCACGCGGCCTTCTTCCTGCTGGGCACCCAGTACGAGTCCCGGCGGAAGGCGACCTCGGTGGAGCAGTTCCGGGCGCTCTACGCGGGGATGTGCGTCGGCTCGCACGGACAGGAGCACCGCTCCCATGTCACCTGGGCCGGCGCGGTGCCGGGAATGGAGTCCTTCCACGCCCGGCTCGCGGAGAGCCTGCCGGAGGGTCAGGCGAAGCTGACGCTGTTCCGCCCGCCGTACGGCCAGCGCAACGCGTCCTTCCTCCAGGCCCTGGAACACGTCGGAATGAAGAGCATTCTGTGGAACATCGACTCCCAGGACTGGCACGCGCGCACCACGGGCTCGAAGGCGGCCGGGCGTGTGCTGTCGCTGATGCTGCTGTGGCGGCACGGGAACATCCTGTTCCACGACATCCACCCGAAGGCGCTCGAGGCCCTCCCGCGCATCTGGCGCGAGACGCGTGGCTCGGGCGTGAGCTGGGTGGATTGCCGCGAGGAGTAGGGGAGTCGCGGGGGCCCGCAACGACGAAGGGGGGCGTTTCCGCCCCCCTCCGGGGAAGTGCCGTGCTTGCGAGGGTGCACGCACCTTCAACGATGATTCGAATCGACGGCCCTTGGGCCTGACGGCCCGTGGGTCCACGTCGAGCGCTGTGCACTTGCGTGACGACCACGTGCGGCAATCTTCGGATCACGGCCACTTCGCACTCTTCAACACCGCGGCCGCGACGCCCTCTTCCCAGGGGATTCTCTCCTCGGAGCCCGGTGGTCCGCGCCTCCGCCTGCAAGGTCTCCGTGGAGGCGCGAGGCGCTCACCCGAGCATGTAGCGGTAGAGCACCTCCGCGGCGCACGCCGGCTTGGACTCGCCTTCGATCTCGATGCTCGCGAGCAGCAGGGCCTCGACACCCTTGGGAATGTCCTTGAGCTCGGCCAGCTCGAGGCTCAGCCGGTAGCGGGCGCCCAGCTTGAGCGGGGCGGGGAATCGGACCTTGTTGAGGCCGTAATTCAGGACGAGCGCGAAGCCGCGGATGTCCACGACCTCGAAGAACAGCCCCGCGATGCGCGAGACGCTGAAGTACCCATGGGCGATGGGCACTCCAAAAGGCGACTCGCGCTTGCACCGCTCGCGGTCCAGGTGGATCCACTGGAAGTCCCCCGTGGCCTCGGCGAAGCGCGCGATGTCCTCGTACGCGAGCTCCTTCCACTCGGAGGCGCCGAGCTTCTGTCCGCGAAGTGCCTTGAGTCCGTCCAGTCCGTCGATGAGCGTCTTGTTCGGCATGCGCCGCCCATAGCATGCACGGGGCCCCCCTGTCTGGAGGGCTCCCGCGCGCTCACCGCCAGAACCCGCTCACTGCAGGAACGGGGTGTTCTCGGCGAAGTACTCGTGGTTGTCCGCGTTGTCGAGGGCGTTGGTCGGGTTGGTGAGCGCCAGGTTCTTGGCGCCGGCCTGGCCGTACACGTGGTCATCCGTGCCAGCCACCACCGTGAAGTGGCTCATCTCGTGGATGAGCGTGCCGCCCTTGGAGTCCGTGCCGGTCATGGGCGCGGACCAGAAGGCGTTGCACACGTAGATGGTGTAGGGCTGGTTCGGGTAGACGTAGGCGTAGTAGCTCTTCTTGCAGCCGCAATCGACGGTGATCGGCTTGGTGTCGAAGGCGTCCTTGATCTTCACGAAGTGGCTCTGCGCGGTGCTCCAGCCGCTGCTGGAGAAGGCGCCGAACCAGGTGGTGTAGCGCGGCGTGCCCGAGGGCGTATTGCCGGTGAGGTAGGCGTTCGAGTCGTTCGCCATGGCGCTGGCGGCGTTGATGGCGTCAAGGAGGGTGGACTGCTGCGTGGTGGAGCAGCGGCCACTGAACGAGATGCTGCCCACGGTCACCACGTCACCCGGCCTGGCCTGGGCGAGGGTGCGGCCCTCGACCCAGAGGCTCACCTCGTTGGACTCGATCGTCCCGCCCTGGAGGGCGGCGTTGCCGTGGAGCTGCTTGGGCGCCACGGTGAAGCGGATGATGTACTGACCCGTCCTCGACAGGTCATACACCTCCCCGACATCCACCGTGCTCGTCGTGCTCTCACCGGCCTCCAGGGTGATGTAGTCCTTCTCCTGGGCCGCCGGCCGCTTGTAGTGCGGGCCCTGGAAGGCCACGGGCGTTCCGGCGAACCTCACCTGGAGCAGCTCCTCCTCCAGGCCCTCGGCGGGCGTGTACCACTTGAGCAGCTTCACCGCGTGACGCGAGTCGTTGGTGAGGGTGATCGTCACCGAGGCCTTCTCGTTGGCGCCGATGATGGCCTTGTCCGTGCTCAACCGCACCGACACGGCCTTGGAGGCCAGCTCCTGGGATTCCCGTGCCAGCGCATCCCCGTTCATCGTGGAATCGTCCGCGGGAGCGCCGCAGGCGCCGATGAGGGACGCACCCACGAGCCATCCGGCCATCCACTTGAATCCGCCTCGAACGTTCTTGCTCATGCGACCGACTTCCTTTGCAGGGGGGAGCTTGCTGCTGCGTGCTTCCGGGGCAAGGAGTCTCCCCTAGCAAGGCGTGGGCCAGTTTCTCGATTTCGTGGAAATGAAGGGTTACAGCGGCGATGCGGCCAAAGTGGAGCATCCATGCTCCACCTCCGAGGCGTGGATGCGTAAAGAGTCGTGACATGTGGGTGATGGTTCTCCAGTCATCACGCGGGGTTCGATGGACTCGTCAGGGTGTCCTGAACTCGGACAGGGCCTGTTCTTCTTTGAAGTGCGGCGCAAGGCACGGGCGTGAGCCCTCGAGCATGGCCTCCGACCGTCCAGCACCTCTTTGGGGCCACTCACCCAGGCGCGGCGCTCCGGGCCCGGTGGGTGCTCCACAGTGGCGACATGGACACCTCGGCCTCACGGCTCGCGTTCTTCCTCGGCCTCCTCGCCGGCCCGGTCTCCGCCTTCCTCGTCGTGGCGGCCCTCTTCATCGGCGCGTCCCCATCGGGCTGGGGGTATGTGGTGGGCGCCGTTGTCACCTCGGCGGGGCTCCTCACGAAGCGCTGGCGGAAGTGGCGCGGCCTGACCCGGGTGGGGCTCGGCCTCCTGGTGCTCGTCGCGGGCGCGCGGCTCGTGCTGGCGGAGGGCAACGGCCTGCGCACCCTGCGCCTGCCGGACGAGGGAACGCGGCTCACCAACCGCCTCGTCGAGGAGCGGGATGGAACGCTCCTGGCGGCGCATGTGCTCCTCCTCTCCGGACGGCTTCCCCGCTCGGACACGCGCGACTTCATCCCCGCGCTCGAGTCGGCCTTCGCCCGGTTGCGCGAGGCCGAGGGGCCGGTGGCCACGCCCGCCATCGCGACGTGGCTGGGGCTCCAGTCGCCCGAGTCCTTCGACACCCTCGTCATCCCTCCCGAGGGCGGGGCCTCGCCCGAGGTCGCCGTGGTGATGCTCCACGGCTACACGGGGAACTTCGCCGTGTACTGCTGGGAGATGGCGCGCGCGGCCCGAGCCATCTCCGCGCTCACCGTCTGTCCCTCGGTGGGGCCGATGGGGGACTGGTGGTCGCGCCAGGGAGAGGAGACCCTCGAGCGCACCTACGCATGGCTCGCGCGGCGCGGAGTCCGGCGGGTGTACCTCGGGGGCCTCTCCAATGGAGGGGTGGGCGCGAGCGTGCTGGCCGGGCGGGCCGCGCATCCCGGGCTGGAGCTCCGGGGACTCGTGCTCATCTCCGGGGCCACGACGAAGGCACCGACGCCTCGTGTCCCCGTGCTGCTCGTCCAGGGCCAGCACGACTCCATGATGCCCGCGCGCCTGATGCGCGAGCTCGCGCGACGCGCCGGCCACCTCGCCACCTATGTCGAGGTGGACAGCGGCCACTTCGCCTTCCTCGACCGCCACGAGACGTGCGGGAAGGCCATCGCCTCGTGGCTGCTCGACAGGGAGCGGGGTGCGAGGCCCTGAACGTCAGGACTTGCGCTGGCGCAGGGCGGCCCGGGCGCTCGTCCAGTCCACGAGGCTGTCGTTGAGGTCGTCGTCGCCGCGTTGGGCCTCGGGCATGTCGCCCGCCTCCACCCGGCGGATGACCTCGGGGAGCGCGTCGTAGAACTCCTTGGAGCGCCACTTCGGGTGCAGGCTCCACAGCCCCGGCGACTGGCCCAGGAAGTCGAGCCGCCGCAGACCTTCACGCTCCATGGCCCGGGTGAGGATGTTCTCCGGCTCGCGGTAGGGGGGATTGCCCGCGCGCAGAGCCCGCAGCAGATGGATGGGGGGCGCCAGCTTGCGCTTGAGGGGCACGAGCCGCTCGAGGAGCCTGCGCCGGTCCATCAGGAAGACGCGGGTGCTGAAGCGCCGCATCAGGAATCCGGAGGGCACGGAGGAATCGGGCTCGATGCCACCGCGCAGGTGGATGCGCAGGCGCCCGTCGGCCGCGGGAGGGCCGGGGTGGGGCGCGCAGTAGAGGAGCTCCGGCCGCGAGTCCAGCAGCCGTACGGCCTCGGACACCCAGGTGGGCGAGCCGCCTCCCAGGAGGATGTCCGCGTCGAGGTGGAAGACGAGATCGTGCGTCGCCGCGTGCAGCCCGTACACGTACGAGTAGTACGGCCCGCCGCGCGAGTCCTTCAGGGGAACGGGCTTTCCGCCGAAGAATCGCTCGGCCATGGCGGAGGCGGTGGTGGGCGAGTAGTCCACCTCGCGCACCTTCGCCCGCGGGTAGCGTGCGCACAGCTCCGCGAGCAGGGCTTCCATCCCCGGGCGGCGCTCCTCCCACGCCGCCGCGAAGCGATGGCCCTTGCTGCGGTGCAGGTCCAGCACGAGCAGCACCTCGTCCACGGAGGCCGCGAGCTGCCGCAACTGGTGCGGCAGGATGTGGCGCGCGTGGGGAAGGTCGGTGGGCGCGAGGTTGATCTGAAGCGTGACGGCGCCGTGGTGGGAGTCCATGGTCGAGCGCCCCACTACCACGAAGCGGGCCGGTGCGCCGAACGGATGCGTCAGTGCAGGAGGGCGCTCCATGAGAAGGCCCTGGTTGCTGGCAATATCTGTCAGACGAGAGATGCGCATGCGTTTGACCCGCCCCGTTGTCTTCACTGTGCAGGACGGCTGGTTCTGCCCCTGAGGCGTACGAAATACGGCGCCGCGAATGGCTTCAGGCGGGCCGGCGCCGTACTCCTCCGCCCGCTCGGGCTCTGTCGGGCATTCGACGCACCGAGATAACGGGTCGATGGGGCTACGCACGATGGGACGCACGGTGTAGCTTTCGTTTCCAGCACCGCGCGCGGAAGGGGGGACTGGCCCATGCCCGTCGTCTGGCGGCTCGTCGTCCTCATCCTCTCTCTGCTGCTCCTCGCGCCAGACGCGGCGGCCCAGGTAGCTCCGGCGGACAGGCCGATGCGGGTGGCCTTCCTCGACAGCATGGGACCGGCCAATCCCTGGAGGGGGCTCGTTCTGGACGCCATGCGGGCCGCGGCGGGGGACCTGGGCATCGACCTCTCCATCCACTCCAGCGGCCACTGGCCCGGGGAGATCCTCGAGCAGGCGCGTCAGGTGATGACCGGGCCCGGAAAGCCCGACTACGTCATCCTCTCGATGCACCGGGGCGTGGGGAGCCGCCTCCTCGAGCTCTCCCAGCGGAACCGCGTTCCCGTCTTCGTCATCAACTCCGGCCTGATGCCCGAGGACACGGCTCGCTTTGGCGGACCCCGTGGACACTTTCCGCACTGGCTCGGCCAGATGCGGCCGGACGAGGAACACGCCGGCCAGTTGCTGGCCCGGCTCATCCTCGAGGCCGCGACCCGAGGCTGCGCTCCCGGCGCTCCCGGCGCTCCCGTGGGACTCGTCGCGCTCGAGGGACAGCTCGGGGATGCCGCCGCGCTGGGGCGCACCATGGGGCTGCGTCAGGCCGTGTCCGAGTGGGACGGTGCCGTGCTCCTCCAGGGGGTCTCGGCTTCCTGGGATGAGGACGTGGCCCTGCGCAAGACGCGGCTGCTGCTGCGCCGCTACCCGGAGCTGCAGGTCATCTGGGCCGCCAACGACAACATGGCGCGAGCCTCCCTGCATGCCGTGGAGGACGCCGGACGTCACCCGGGGCAGGACGTCTGGGTGGGTGGCATGGACTGGACACCCGGCGCCCTCGAGGCCGTGCGCGAGGGCCTCATGGTGACGACGCTCGGCGGCCATTTCCTCGAGGGCGCGTGGGTGCTGGTGCTGCTCCACGACTACCACCAGGGACGCGATTTCGCTTCCGAGGGGCTCGACTGGCGCACGACGATGGCCCCCGTCTCACGTGACAACGTGGACACCGTCCTCCGCTTCCTCGGCGAGGGTGACTGGGAAGCAATCGACTTCCGTGCCTTCTCCAAGGCGGCCAACCCCGCGCTGACGCACTACGACTTCTCTCTCCGAGCCCTGTTCGCGCAGCGGCACCTCCGCCTCCCGGGCAATCTCCTGGAGTTGTATGGATTCACGCGCCCAGTCCCCCTCGAGCGGCAACCCTGAGGCCGTGGCCTCCGCCCGCTCCGGGTCGTCTTTGACCGGGTGGTGGCTGAGTCCCGACAACCGGCTGGGCCGTCGGCTGCTCGTCGCCATCATGCTCTTCAGCGCCGTCGTCAGCCTGGCCGGCACCACGGTGCAGCTCTTCGCGGACTACCAGCGCGAGGTCCACGCCCTGGAGGAGCGGTTGGAGCAGATCCGCTCCAGCCATGCCCAGAGCATCGCCCAGAGCCTCTGGTCGCTCGACGAGGCCCCGCTGCGCATTGAGCTCGAGGGGATTACCACCCTGCCGGACATCGCCCAGGCCCAGGTGGACAGCGCCCTGGGCACCCAGTACGTGGCGGGCAGCCCGCCCCGTCCGGAGAAGGTGGTGGAGCGCTCCATCCCGCTCTATCACGAGCAGCTCTACCTGGGCACGCTCCGGGTGCGCGCCACCCTGGACGGCATCTACGCGCGCCTGTGGGACCGGGTGCTCGTCATCCTCGCCACACAGGCGGCCAAGACGTTCCTCATCGCCCTGTTCGTCCTCTTCATCGTCCAGCGCCTGGTGACGCAGCACCTGGCCACCATGGCCGCCTACACACGCGGGCTGAGCCCGGAGCACCTGGACTCGCCCCTGGTGCTGCAACGCAGGGCCTCGGAAAGTACCCTCAACGACGAGCTCGACGAGGTGTGCTCGGCCATCAACGAGATGCGCGAGTCGCTGCGCCAGGAGCTGGACGAGCGCCAGCGTTCCGAGGCCGCCAGCGCCTTCCTGGCCGAGGCCGGCGAGGTCCTCCTCACCTCGCTCGATCTGGAGACGGTGCTGTCGCGCGTGGCCTCGCTGTGCGTGGGGAGGCTCTCCGACTGGTGCGTCATCGACCTGGAGGAGGGCGGAGAGGTGCGACGGGTGCGCGGAGCGCACGTGGACGCGGCGAAGCAGCCCCTGCTCGATGAGCTGCGGCGCCGCTTTCCTCCCAGGCCTGGCTCGACGTCCCCTCAGTCTCGTGTCGTGCGCAGCGGCGAGCCGATGCTGGAGCCCCACGTCACCGATGAGCGGCTGCGCGCCATGTGCGCGAATGACGAGCACTTCCAACTGGCGCGGGCGCTCGGCATCCAGAGCCTGCTGGTGGTTCCGCTGGTGGCCCGCGGGCACACGTTGGGCTCCATCTCGCTCGTGTCGTCCACGCCGGAGCGCTACGGGACCGCCGAGCTCTCCCTGGCCCAGGAGCTGGCGCTCCGCGCCGCCATCGCCATCGACAATGCGCGGCTGTACCGGCAGGCGGAGCAGGCCATCCGCCTGCGCGAGGTCTTCCTCTCCGTGGCCGCGCACGAGCTGCGCACCCCGCTGCTGCCGCTGCAGCTGCGCGTGCAGGGCCTGCTGCGCCGCGGCCGGAGTGCCGCTCCCCTGGAGCCCGCCTGGGTGCTGGACGAGGTGGCCGCCGCCGAGCAGCAGACGAAGCGGTTGGGGCGGCTGGTGGATCAGCTCCTGGATGTGTCCAACCTCAGCGCGGGCCACCCGTTGGAGCTGCGCTGTCAGCGGGTGGACCTGGGAGGGTTGGTCGCGGGCGTGCTCGACGGGATGCGGCAGCAGGCAGCGAACTGTGGCTCCGAGGTACGGCGTGAGCTGGCGACCGCGGCCGTGGGCTGGTGGGACGCGCGCCGGATGGAGCAGGTGGTGACGGGCCTGATGCACAACGCGCTGAAGTTCGGCCAGGGCCAGCCCATCGACGTGCGCGTGACACCGCGGAACGGCTCGGTGCTCCTGGTGGTGAAGGATCGCGGCATCGGCATGCCAGAGAGCGAGCGGGCGCGCATCTTCGAGCGCTTCGGCCGCGGGGTACCGGAGTGGAACTATGGCGGGCTGGGGCTCGGGCTCTACCTGGCGAGGTGGCTGGTGGAGGCCCATGGAGGGACCATCTCCGTCGAGAGCCACCCGGGAGAGGGCTCCACGTTCACGGTGGAGTTGCCGGTGGGGGAGGATCCGGGCGATGAGGGGCGGAATCCGAAGTGAGGCCAGACGGTACTGACATGGATTTGAACCTCCTCGGCCTCTTCGTGGCCGTCGCGGAGACCGGCAGCTTCTCGAAGGCGGCCCGCAAGCTCGGGCTGCCCAAGTCCTCCGTGAGCAGGGGAGTGGCGAGCCTCGAGGCCTCGGTGGGCACACAACTGCTCCACCGCACCACACGCCAGGTCTCGTTGAGCACCGCCGGGACCGCGCTGTACGAGCGGACGGCGCCCCTGCTCGCCTCGTTGAAGGAGGCGGTCGGGACCCTGCCCGAGCGGGAGGAGGCCCCCTCTGGCGAGCTTCGGCTCACCGCGCCGCATGACATGGGAGCCACCTTCCTGCCCGAGGTCATCGCCCGCTTCACCGCGCGCTACGCCTCGGTGAGGATCGACTGCCGCCTGACGAATCGGAACGTGGATCTGGTGGCGGAGGGGTTCGATCTCGCGCTGCGCGCCTCGGGCTCGAAGCTGACGGATTCGTCGCTAAGGGTCAGGCGGCTCGGGACGCTCGACGTGCAGCTCTACGCCTCGCCGATGTACCTCGCCCGCCGGGGGACGCCCCGTGCGCCCGAGGATCTCGCCCAGCACGACCTCGTCGCGTTCCGGGGGCTCAAGTTCCTCGGAGAGCTGGGCCTTCCCGAGAAACATGCGCGCGTGCTCGCCGACGACATGCTCTTCATCCGCGAGACGGTGAAGGCGGGCTCGGGAATCGCGGCCCTCCCCACGTTCCTCGCCCAGGCGGACGTGACGTCCGGGCAGCTCGTCCGCGTGCTGCCGCGCTACACGCAACCGTCGACGTCCCTGGTGATGCTGTACCCGCGAACCCAGCATGTCCCGAGGAAGGTGTTGGCCTTCCGTGACTTCCTGCTCGAGTTCCTCAACGGGCGGCCGCTCTCGGCTTCCCCCACCGGAGGCTGAGCCGCCGGGAGGGTTCCACCGCGGCCTCAGCCGAGGAGCACGGAGCGCATCGACAGCGAGCCGAGATCGAATCCGCTCACCGGGAAGCGCACCGCATCGCGGTCATTGGCGGCACCGGCGGCGTACAGCAGGGGGAGGAAGTGGTCGATGCTCGGGTGCGACATCTGGCCCGCGTCTGTCTCGATGACGCGCGCCAGGAAGGCGCCATCGTGCTGCTCGAGCGCCCGGGCCACGTCCTGGTCGAAGCTCTCCGCCCACCTCGGGATGGTGATATCGCCCGAGCGCATGCTCGAGAAGGCGTGGCGGAGGTTGTGCGTCACGTTGCCGCTGCCCATCACCAGGACGCCTTCGTCGCGGAGCCCGGAGAGCGCGCGGCCCAGCGCGAGGTGCTCGGAGGGAGCGAGCCGCGCGTCGATGCTGAGCTGCACGACCGGGACATCCGCCGCGGGGCGCAGGTGGTGGAGCACGGTCCAGGTGCCGTGGTCGAGGCCCCAGTCGTCCTGGACCGACGCGCGAGAGGGCCCGAGCAGCTTCACCACGCGCCGGGCGAGCTCGACGCTGCCGGGGGCCGGGTACTGCATCTGGTAGAGCTCGCGAGGGAAGCCGCCGAAGTCGTGGATGGTGGGCGGGTGCTCGTTCCCGGTGACGAAGGTGCCGGGGAGGAACCAGTGCGCGGAGATCGAGAGGATGGCCTTGGGCCTGGGCAGCTGCCCGGCGAGCGAGCGGAAGCCGCGGGTCCAGGTGTTGTCCTCGATGGCATTCATCGGGGAGCCGTGCCCGATGAAGAGCACCGGCATGCGTTGCTCGGAGGAGGTGGCGGTCATGGTGGAAGTTCCCTCCTGGGGCGAGCGCGCGGAGCGAGCCGGATCGCGGCACCCCAGCAGTGGCAGGGTCGAGGCGACGCCGAACGCAGCGGCCTTGAGGATGCTGCGCCTGTCGGGTCGGTACGAAGACATAGAGAGAGCATGCGCGGCGGGCCGTCATTCCACTAGAGCCCCGCCGGGCAAATCACCGTTCCCGGGGTGGAACAAACGGGCCGGGGGGCGGCACGCTCAAGCGAACCTCGTTGGACCCTTGCACGAGGATGAGGAGCACGCGCGCGCCACCTGGGACTGGAAGCGGCGGAGCGGGAGCATGGAGCCGCAGGTGGGGCAGAAGTTGGCACCGCACTTCGTGCAGACGTGCCACTTCGCTTCCCTCGAGGAGACCCCTCCACGCGCCTTCTTGCAGCGACAGCAACGCGTGTCCGCGAGTCCGGAGTCCTCGCCAACCTGGAGCGACGCCATCTTCTCCCTGGCGCTCACCATCCGCTGTACGTACTGACCAAGAGGCTGCCTCGACGTCCCGACGTACGACTTGGGGATTCGTTGGACGGCGTCGGTCAACATATCGATGATCTGGCTCAGCTCCCTTTCGAGGTAACCGGTGACCTCGAGCACCTTCGACTCGACGTCGTAGTGCTCCTCGAGAGCGACTTTGTCCTGGACGATCCGTTTCCAGTAATCGCGGATGGCGCTCTTCACCTTCTCGGGCAAATCCTTCTGGTACTTCCCATCCGAGAGTTCCCTGATGAGATGCGTGAAGATGGGCGAGAGGGTGTAGTCGACGAGGATGACGATCTCGACCCTCGACGCGGCGAGCTTGACGTCGAGCGGGCGCGGCCGGAAGACGCCGCCCGGCCACAGCTTGGAGTACTCCCTCCAGCGTCCGAAGCCGACGGCGTCGGACAACAGGTACATCTTCTTCATGAGGGGAATGTAATCCCCCCGCAGGCTCCACTCGCTATCACTCGAGAATGAGTCCGGTGCGAGGTTGGATAGACTTTTGGAGAGCCCTTGTCCGTGGCTGCCCGGGCCCACGAGAATCTCTCCCGACTGGTACCTGTCCAGGGAGCCCGTGTTGTATTTCAGATTCGAGCGCAGGAAGACGACATCGACTACCTCGGGCTCCTTCTTTCGAAGGTCCAGCAAGAGGTCGCGGAGCTTCTCGAGGATGGGATACAGCCGGCCATTGGGCATATCCCCGGCGAACTTCGTGTAGTCGATGACGAGGCATACCTTTTCGTAATTGATGGTGAGGCCCTGGCCATCGGTCACGCAGCAGTGAAGCTTCTGGTTGTACAACTCCTGGACGTACTGCGACGCCATCTGGGCGATCACCTCCGCGACGTCGTGCCTGGCCCGACGCTCGTCCAGCAGCTCCGAGTGGAGCCCGTCCGAGAGGTTCAGCCAGACCTGCGCGGCTTCGCACTTGGGGTTCCTGCTCCTGGCTTTGATTCCGACTTCCGTCGGGTGGAGGATGGAGGTGGTGTTCTGGTAGAACTCGAAGTAGGGGGTGAAGGTGGAGAGCTTCTTGGGGTCCACCTTGAGCGTGAATGGCCCGAAGCCGAGAGCCCACAAGGCGTCATACACGGTATTGGCCGCGGCCGTGCCCGACGGGAAGTAGAGCCTTTGAAATCTCGTCCCGTTGACCGACAGGGTCTCCACGAGGTTGTCCTCGGAGAGACCGACCGTCGGCGTCCAATCGCTGAAGACTCCCTGGAGGGTTCTGGCGATCGTGTCCATCGACAGGCAGCTCGCGCCCAGGAAGGCGAACTCCCACAGGGTTGATTCGAACACCCACAGATACTCGAACAGGGTGGTCTTCGAGGCAGCTCCAATCCCTTCCTTCTCCACCAGGTTGGCCTGGATCTGCGCGAGCTTCTTCCTCCGCCCGTCGATCTTCTCTTGTATCTTCTTGAAGAACTCCTCCAAGGGGGACGGCTGCGACTCCGTGTGGCCGTACGAAGCCCTCTGGATCAACGCGCTCGCGACATCCGCCATCTGGTTGATCCAGGCGATGGCGAGCCGGGGGCCCGCATTCCCTCCGAACTTGCCGAGCAGGGCCCTGAGGTGTCGCTCTCCGACGCTGCCGTACTGCCTGTAGAGCTCCTTGGCCTCCGGATTCAATCCGCGAACCAGGGACAGCACATGCGTCAGGTATTGCGGATCCAGCGAGTATGCGCCCAAAGACAGACGCGTGCCGGCGGACTCGTGCACGCCTGGAGACTCGTCCCACGTGCAATAGCCAGGTTCGGAGAACCCGAACGAGCCCATGAACGCGTACTTGATGGTGGGCGCACTCAGCCCCCGGTTGGGAACCCGGGGATTCCTCATGATCATGGGACTGCCTTCGCTCCCTCTCAAGGAGAGCGGAAACGTCGCCGTGAAACGGGTCGGAAGAATGTACCCCCCTTGGGGTTCGAGCGTGAGGGTCTCCGGCTGGGTGCTCGACGTCGACGACACGTTCGGGACATTCGCCAGCAAGAAGCTGACATACAGAGGGACCTCGTCCTCGAACGGGCGTGAGTAATGGTCGTCCGAACCCTTCCGCAACACGGATGTGGCTTTTCTCGCTCGCCCCCCCATGGCCGTCCTGAAGTTGAAGCAAGCCAGATTCACGAGGAACTGGTGATACCCCCCATTCAGGGCGCTGGAGATCTGCTCCAGCATCTTGCGGGCATTCTTCAATGCCTTGTAATCCCCAACCATTGCCGACGTCCTCGCGGACATCGTCGTTCGATCCGCGAACTTCGTCAGATCCGTGGACAGCTCTTCCAGGGAGGGGCGCAATGCCGGGTCCGCTGGCGACTTCACGACGGATTCGTACACGGCCCAGAGGATTTGAAGCTGCTCCGCGTCACCCGTTTTCTTTTTCTCATCAATCGATTTCTTGGGGTGCCACTGGGTCATCCTCGACTCCCTTGCCGACGCGAAGGCTTGCGCATGATGGAGTGCACATGCATTCGTACCACCATTTCCTCGGGCCCTCTCCAGTTACGCCCGCTCCACCACCGGCAGGCTGAAGGAGAAGGTCGTCCTGCGGCCGGGCTCGCTCTCGACCCAGAGCTGGCCGCCGTGCGCTTCGACGAGCCCCTTGCAGATATAGAGGCCCAGGCCGATGCCCGCCGCCTGCTTGCGGCCCTCCGCCGTGCGATGGAAGCGCTGGAACAGGTGAGGCAGATCCTCCGGTGCGATCCCAGGCCCCTCGTTGGACACCGAGACCCGCAGCTCATCGTCCTGGCGGGTGACCTCGACGTCGATGGGAGTATGGAGCGTGCCGTACTTCACGGCATTCGAGAGCAGGTTGGTGAGCACCTGGTCGATGCGCAGCGGGTCCACCAGCGTCCGGACTTCTTCCGCGGCGGTGATGCGGAAGGGGCGTCCCTCGGACTGCCCCTCCATCCGCCTGACGCTCTCGTGTACCAGCACCGAGAAGAACACAGGCTGGCGCTCCAGACGGAGCTGCCGCGCCTCGATGCGCGAGGCATCCAGGAGGTCCTCGATCATCCTGCGGAGCCTGCCCACGCTGGTGTCGATCCACTGGAGGGGCTCCTGCTGTTCCTCGGCTGGGCCGCCCGGGGTGTCATGGCGCAGCGCATCGAGCGCGAGGGCGATGACGCTGACCGGCTGGCGCAGATCATGGGCAACCAGCGAGGTCCACTCCTCCCGCTGGCGCTCGAGATCCTTGAGCAGGGAGATGTCGCGGAAGATGGCGACCGCTCCACCTGGCGTCCCCTGGGTCCCCTGGATGGGGGTCGCGCTCGCCAGCACCGGGACACTTCGCCCATCCCACGTCCGAAGTGACAGCTCGATGCCGGCTTCCGGCTCGCCGTGGGTCAGAGCCCGTACGACGGGGCCCGCGCCCGAGGGCAGGGGTTGTCCGGAGGGGCTCCGCATGTCGAAGAGGAGCGGGTGTCCCGGGGGCTCGAGCCCGTCGGACGTCCTGGCGCGGAGCGACTTGGCGGCCGCATTGGCCAGGAGGACGTGTCCCTGCTCGTTCAGGATGAGGATCCCATCGGGCATCTGCTCGATGATGCTCATGAGCCACGCCCGGTGGAGCGCCTCGGTGCGGTAGGCGTGCTCGAGCGCGAGACCGGCCTGGTTGAGCCGGCGGGAGGCGGACCAGATGAACGGCAGCCCGATGAAGGTCAGCATGCCGGTGACGAGGGCGAAGGCCGTCGTGAGAGTGTAGAGGCCGGCCCGGGTCCCCATCAGGGACAGGTGGCCCACCACGCAGGGGCCGAGGAGCAGGACCGGGAGCAGGCGGCGCACCATGGAGCTGCCCGCGTGCGCTCCCGAGAGGGTGCTCATGAGTCCCTGCTCGGGCCTGGCCCCGAGGATGCCGAGACACAGCGCGAAGAAGACCGAGCTCGTGTGCAGGCCCATGCCGATCTTCGTGGGCAGACCCGGCAGCGTATGGAGTTGGGAAGCGCCGGTGCCGTAGCCGATCAGCGCCGTCCAGGAGAGCGCGGCCACGACGAGCGTGAGGTATTGCGCTGGCCTGTGCCCACGCCGGGTCTCCACGTCGATGAGCAGCAGGGCCAGGCCGAGCAGGAGGAAGGCGAGCGCCGTCTGGGGCGAGGGCTGCAGCGGCGCGTCCTGGGCGGGAGTCAGCCAGGCGCAGAGCCGGCTGAGCCAGTTCTGGAGGAAGAGGTACTCGGCCAGGGTGATCGCGCCGATGAGACTGGCCAGGGCGGCGCAGAGCCGGCCCACCGCGCGCTGGCGTGGAACCGGGGGGAGGGGACTCAGCAGCCAGAGCGCCAGGCCGGTGAGGATGAGCCCCGCCGCGGTGAGGGCCACCATGGCGGGGAGACCGGGCACCAGGACCGTCAGCGCCTCGACGCCGAAGCACCAGCCGCCCACCAGCACGACGGTGCCGACGAGGACGCTGAGGCTGGCCGTGACAGGGGCCAGTCGCAGGAGGAATGTCGAGATGCGCGGGTCCGCCGTCACTGTCATGGAGCGAACAGTGTACTGGAGGGTGATTGAGATTTCTCTTGCAACTCGAACGAAATGGACGACGCCGGCTTCTCTCGAGGAGAAGTCCGGTAGCACGGCCCCTGCACCCCCCTCCTATATTTCAGACATGACATCCCAGAGACCGCCGCCGCAGAACTGGTGGGCCGAGCGCACCACCGTCATCCGCCGGTACGACGAGATGGAGTCCCGCCTCACGGCGTCCGTCAGCGAGCGGATGCTCGACCTGGCCTGCCTTCGGCCGGGAATGAGGGTGCTCGATGTGGCTTCGGGGATGGGCGAGCCTTCCCTCCGCGCCGCGCAACGGGTGGGCTCCTCCGGCTCCGTGCTGGGAACGGACGTGGCTGGCGGCATGCTGGAGGCCGCACGGGAGAAGGCACGAGCCCAGGCCCTCTCGAACATCGAGTTTCGTACCGGGGATGCGGAGACGCTCGAGGTGCCGGAGCAGTCCTTCGATGCGGCGACCGTACGTTGGGGATTGATGTACATGGCCCGGCCCGAGCTGGCGCTCGAACGGCTGTGGCGGGCGCTCCGTCCCTCCGGACGCCTGGTGTGCGCATGCTGGGCGGGGCCCGGGCAGGTCGAGTACTGGTCGCTGCCGCGCAGGACCCTGGCGCCATTCCATCGGTTTCCCCCCGTCGAGCCCGATGCCCCGGGCGTGTTCCGCTTCTCCGATCCCGAATACCTGCGCCCGCTGCTGACGCGCAGCGGGTTCGAGATGGAGCACGTCGAGTCCATGCATGTCCCCGTGATGGAAGCAGAGGATGGGGCGGGGGTCGTGCGCTGGATTCGAGAGCTCGGGGGCCCCGTGGCCAAGGTCGTGGAGGGACTGCCGCCGGAGGCACAGCGCACGTGGGAGGCGGATGTCGCCCGCGAATGCGAGCAATATCGGACCGGAGGGAAGGTCTTGCTCGGTGGGGTGACGTGGCTCGTCGTCGCGAGGAGGTGAGCCGATGACTCGGCTGCATGGGAGGTCGTGCTGCAGGGTTCACCCCCGAACTCCGCGCGCAAGAGGAGCGCCTGCGCGCCGAGATCGAAAAGCGAGCGGGCAAGTAGGCTGGGAATAGGAGGAGAACACATGCGCAAGCTCATCGTTTCAGAGTTCCTTTCCCTCGATGGTGTGATGCAGGCTCCCGGTGGCGCCGACGAAGACACCGAAGGTGGCTTCAAGCACGGTGGCTGGACCCTGCCTTACTGGCATGACGACATCGGCAACGCCTTCGGCGCGTTCATGCGGGAGACCGATGCGTTCCTCCTCGGACGAAAGACGTACGAGATTCATGCGAACGCGTTCGAGCCGATGAAGCCTGGCGACCCCTTCGGGGACATGATGAACGCCCCGGCGAAGTACGTCGTATCGAAGAGCCTCGACAAGCCCATCTGGCGAAACACGACGATCATTCGCGACAACGTCGTCGAGGCGGTTCGGAAGCTCAAGGCAGCGCCCGGCAAGAACATCCTCACGGATGGGAGCCACGAGCTCGTGCACACGCTGCTCGAGCACGACCTGGTCGATGAGCTTCATCTGCTGCTCTATCCGCTCATCCTGGGCGGCGGAAAGCGACTGCTTCCCGAAGGAGTTCACACGACCTTCAAGCTGAAGGCGGCGACGCCCTATCCCAGTGGTGTCGTGGGCCTCCACTACGAACGCGAGCGGAAATCGGCACTCTGAATGAAGAATCCGAGGGCCAGGAAGAACCCGGCAACCCCACGAGATTGCCAGGCTTCTCGGGATGGAGGCGGCGGGGATCGAATCCGGCGTTCCCCGCCGCGCGTCACGGAGGCGGCGCCAGCGAGGTCACCATGGGCACCCGGCGCTCGCCCGGGGCATTCGGGGTGGACGGGCTGTTGTTCGTCACGCGCCGCATCTTGGAGCGGATGAGCGGCAGGTCACGGCGCAGATTATCCACGAACGATTTCGGGGCGGTGGGCTCCACCTGGCCCTTGTAGGTGGTCTCGCTGCCCCAGTCCTGCTCGGTGGCGGGCCAGACGTAGCTTCTTGAGATACTCCTCGACGGCAGCAGCGCTCGTGCCGACTTCCCTGACGGCCTCACGCAGCTCCGACTCGGTGCAGCCGAACTTCCTGCACCAGTACCCTGAAACCGACCTCCGACGTCTGGCACTCCGTCTTCGGAGCACGGCCGTTTTCGCGCACGTCCAGGATCCCACAGTAGATGGGGCTCGGACTGTGGGGCGTTGCGCGCCCGCCCCCTGCAGGGTTGGCCGTCCCGCATCCTATCCTTCGGGACTGATGCTCCTGGGGGAGGCCAGCGCCATGTTTTATAAGCACCCGAGTCCTGCGGTGGGGGAGGGCGGCGGAACGCAGCTCGAGGCCCGGAGGCGGGGCCCGCCACCCTGGCGCCGGCCGGGGCCCTCTGGCTCATCGTCCTCTTCCTCCACGCGGCCTGCGCGACGCAGGGGCCCGCGGCGGGCAGGAGGGCAGGGGGAGGGCGTGCGGGGGAGGAGGCTGCTGAGAGCGAGGCGCGCTCGGCGCCGAGGGAGCTGCAGCCGGTGCTTGTTGTGTACGCCGCCGAGGTGGAGGCGCGCGACAGCACGCGGGTGGTGGCTGTCTCGCGGGAGGAGTACCAACGCGCGGTTGCGCAGCTGCTCCAGCACCACCAGGTGCGCGGCACTCCCCAGGAGGCCGCCCAAGGGCTGCTCCAGGCCATGCCCGAGGAGGAGCTGCTCGCCGAGGTGTACCGGGACAGGGTTCTCACGCTGGTGCCCCTCACCGACAAGGGCTCGCTGGTGCCCGAGGCCGAGGCGGCGCTCAAAGAGAAGTACCTCCGGTGGTGTCAGCCACGTGGCGGCGGTGACTGCCTGGGCCTCTTCACGGATGGGCCCTACCTGCGCACGGACGACAGGCGCACCCTGGCGCTCGCATTGGCCTTCGGAGGCGTGCTGGACGAGACGCGAGCGGCCCTTGGACGCGAGCTCAGTCCGCAGGCGCTGCTCTCCTGCCTAGTGTGGGCCGCGGGTCTGTACCTGGCGCTCTGGCTGCTACCAGAGCCCAGCACGAAGGCGGTGGCGGCCGCGCTCTCCGTGGTGCTTCTGGCCTGGCTGGGCGTGGACGCCATGTGGGGCCTCATGGACGGGTGGGCCAGCATGGCGCACGCGGCGCACGAGGCCACCACCTTCGAGGAGCTGCGCGACGCTGGCGAGGTCTTCGGCAAGCGCATAGGCACGGACGCGGCCCGGGCCCTCATCCTCGCGGTGGCCACTCTCACCGGACGGACCCTGGGCGAGATGGCGACGCACCTTCGCTCGTTGCCGAGGTTCAACCAGGTGCAGGCGCAGTGGGCGGCCCAGGGCATGGAGGGCTCCGTGGCGGTGGCGATGGAGGAGGCCGCCGCGGTGGAGGTGGTGGTGGAGCAGAGCCGCGCCCTCGTCGTCCTCATGTCCCCGCAGGCGCCGGTGGCCATCAACGTGCTGGCGAGGAGCGGCAGCTCGGGAGCTGCTGGGGGGCACTCGGGCACCGTGGCCATCCAGCACCGCGGTGGCAACAAGCAGGTCATTCTCAGCACTGGCGAGCGGTGGCACCTCCCGCGCGGCAAGAGCTACAGGGACATTCCGGCGGAGGACCGCCTGGGCGACGAACTGCAAGCGGCGGTGAGGGAGGAGGCGGCGAAGTGGTCTCGGGCGGCGCTGTCGAATGAGGAGGCGGCGGCGATTGACAAGATGCTGCGTGCTGGAAAAGAGCACCGGGCAAATCTGCTCGAGCGTCAGGCTCGTGGGCGATGGGTCGAAAGACAGGTGGCCAACCGTTTCCCGCACCTGTCGTGGAACCAGCGAGGCGTGGACGTGACCGGTCCGGGTGGCCAGAGCTACCACTACGAGATCCTGTCTGGTACGGAGTCCAACTTCGCGCTGCACGGGCGACGAATGGCGAGCACCTTCTTTCGCATGATCTTCTTCTGAGGGCCGCGTGACTCCCAACATCCACTACGAGAATCGAGAGATTGAGGGCGAGCGACTGGAGCTTACGGACAAGAAGGCCATTTACTGGCTCGGGCCGAACGTCACGCTCCGGGGCTGTACGCTGGTCACCAACATTTCGGCGCGGTGGCTGCATCTGGTGTCGGGGAAGCTGATCGACTGCACCATTCACGCGAAGAGCGAGCTGAAGACGCTGCCCTGGGCGGCAATGAAGTTGAAGGGGTGCCGGTTCAAGGGCCGGTTCGGCGGAAACGACTTCGGGTTCCGCGAGGACGTGGACGAGAGATGGCGGCTCGGCGGAATCGAGGACTGTGACTTCTCGGAGGCACGGCTCAATGGTTGTCGGTTCTTCAACTGCGACATGAGCACGATTCGACTGCCGCGCTGGCCGTGCTTCACCTTCATGGACGCACGCCGTCACGGCGCGGACCTGGGGCAGCAAGAGTGGCCCGGCTTCTTCGGCTCGGTCATCAAGGTGGTGTGTGATGCGCCCGAGGGCACAGTCGCGTCGACCTGGCACGCGCCCACTGTGGCCGAGAAGATGGACACGACGATCGAGGAACTGCGCGCAGCCTTGGAGAGGGCACCCGGGATCTTCATGTAGAGCGCGGGACTAGCCAGCTCGAGCATGAAAAAGAGCCCCGGCCCGAGGAGAGACCTCGGAGCCGGGGCTGTCGTCGCAGTGCGTTCAGGTGGTGGAACCCCGTAGAGCGGGGAGTGATGCGACTGCTGGCTGAGGGATGCACTCTCTGGCACAGCCCAAGGCGAGCGGTCGCCTGCGCAGGGGAGGGGTATGCCTGGAGCGCGACGGGCGGGCCTCCTCAGGGCCCTCCTGCACCGTCCAATGCGTGTCGCGCGGCCCTCCTGGACGACCACCTACCCCGGCCCTCGCCCGCAACAGGGCTCCCATGCCGCCTATGCTCCATCCAAGTGCACAGAAGGGGGGACGCCTGCTCGCCGTTGCCTACATGGCGCTGATCACGATCTGTCCGCGCGCGCGCCTGCTCACCATGTGCGCCACGGCCTGGCCGGCGTGCGCGAGCGGATAGGTCCTGTCGATCACGACCTTCACGGCGCCCGATTGAATCAGCGCGCCGATGTCCTCGAGGTTCTTGCGTGACGGGACGAATTGAATCGTGCGCCACTGCCTGGACTTGAAGAGCGCCCCGAACGCCATGCTGGGCAGCGTTCCCAGCCACTTGTGGGTGCCGATGCTGTTGGGCAGCAACATCCCATTCGCGGTGAGGACGCGCGCCGAGACCGACGGAGGGTGGTTCATCACGTTGTCCATCACCACGTCGTAGCGCGCGTCCTGCTCCGGGTAGCTCGTCCGCGTGTAGTCGATGACGTGGGAGGCACCGAGCGAACGCACCAGCTCGACGTTCCTCGTGCTGCACACGCCCGTGACCCTGGCACCCAAGGCCCTGGCGATCTGCACGGCGAACGTCCCCAGGCCACCGGAGGCACCGTTGACGAGCACCTGCTGACCTGCGCGGACGCGAGCGACATCGCGCATGGCCACCAGCGCCGTCACGCCCGACATCACCGCCCCGGCGGCTTCCTCGAAGCTGAGCTGCGCCGGCTTGTGCGCCAGTTGTGTCGCCGGGACCACGGTGTATTCGCAGAAGGTCCCGGGAGCGCCGCGCTTGTAACCTCCCGTCCACACCGAGCCGAACACGGCGTCGCCGGGTGCGAAGCCGGTAACGTGGGCGCCCACCGCTTCCACGACGCCGGCGACGTCCGAGCCGCGGACCGGCGACATGGGCGCACGCAGGCCGGACACCAGGCGCAGCGCGTAGGGAACTCCGAGGGTGGCGATGCAGTCCGGCGTGTTCACCGACGTCGCGTGCACACGGACGAGGACTTCGCCGTCGCCCGGCGTGGGGATGTCGCTCTCGCCCTGCACCAGGACCCGTTCAGGCTCTCCGTAACCGCTTTGCAAGATGGTTCGCATGAGGACCACCCTACGCGTGCGGAAACTGGCGCCCCACGCATGATTTCGGGATGTCGGCGTGCAAAAATGTGCGCATGGACTGGGACGACCTTCGCTACGTGCTGGCGATCCACCGCGAGAAGACGTTGTCCGGCGCCGCCGCCACCCTCGGGGTCTCCCGGACCACCGTCGGGCGGCGCCTGAAGGAGACCGAGGATCGGCTGGGCGTCCGGCTCTTCGACCGCACCGAAGAAGGCTTCGCGGCCACGGCCGCCGGCGACGAGCTGGCCGAGACCGCGGCGCGGCTGGAGGCGGAGATCCACGTGACCGAGGGGCGGCTTCTGGGCCGTGACGCCGAGCTCCGCGGCCGGCTGCGGGTCTCGACGGTGGACTTCCTGTTCGCGGGTTTTCCCGAGGTGTTTTCCAGCTTCATCCAGCGCTATCCGGGGGTGGAGGTGACCCTCGGCGTGACCAATGAGCAGGTGTCGCTCATTCGCCGCGAGGCCGATGTGGCGCTGCGTCTGGGCAACAATCCGGCGGAGGGCCTGGTGGGCCGCCGCGTCGGTCGAATGCAGTTCGAGGCCTACGCCGCGCGTTCACTCGTCGATCGGATGGGCCCTGGTGCCACCCTCGCGGATTTTCCGTGGCTGCATTCGGACGAGCGCTCCGATGGGCGTTGGCTCGATGACTGGCTGGCCCGGAACGCGCCGGGAGCCAAGGTGTCGCTGCGTTCCGACGACTTCGCGGTCCGCCGGCGCGCGCTCTCCGCCGGCATGGGCGTCACCTTCCTGGCGTGCTTCGACGGCGATGCCGATCCAGGGCTGGTGCGCGTGGGAGCGCGCCTCTCCGAAGAGGCGCGCGATCTCTGGGTGCTGACGTTGCCAGAGCTTCGCAACAACAGGCGTATTCGTGCCTTCATGGACCACGTCTACGACGCCTTCAAACCCCATCAGCGCACACTTGAGGGGAACGCATAGGCCGCGGACCATCGGACAAGCCGTGCCTGGCGGCTCTTCCCGTCGAAGTGCTGGATGTTCAGCCTGGTCACATCCACGTCATCCAGGCAGCG
The DNA here is from genome assembly GCF_016887565.1 of Archangium violaceum. NCBI lineage: Bacteria > Pseudomonadati > Myxococcota > Myxococcia > Myxococcales > Archangiaceae > Archangium > Archangium violaceum. Next base: position 7,900,883 of record NZ_CP069396.1, on the reverse strand, counting down.
GGTGTTGATCGCCACCACCGGGCCATTCGGACGGGTGCCGCGCGCGAAGGAGCGGATGCCGCAGGTCTTGCAGAACAGGTGATGGATGACCTGCTTGTTGAACTGGTAGTCGGGACGCGCTGGGGCCTGAAAACACCGAGGCCGGAAACCCCTGATCGCTCAGCGGCTTCCGGCCTTGGCTTTTGTGTCCCCGACGGGATTCGAACCCGTGTTACCGGCTTGAAAGGCCAGCGTCCTGGGCCTCTAGACGACGGGGACCTCTGTGAGTCGCGGGGGGCTCGAACCCCCGACCCTCGGCTTAAAAGGCCGGTGCTCTACCAGCTGAGCTAGCGACTCGCACTATTCTTTTTTGGCCGATCGCCGGATTCCGCAACCCCCCCGGCATCTGCGCGCTCTCTACCAGCACTTCTTTCGGACTTCTACTGGCGATTCGCTCCCTCCGTTCCTGACGGCCAACGGTCAACGGCCGACCCCCCCGCGCCTCCTCCCTGTCCCCGCCCTCCGGAGGCGCTATACAGGGCCCATGCGTCGAGACGTCCGGAATTCCAAGGAAGCCCCCGAGGAGAACGACGAGCTGGAACTGGAGGGTGGGGATGAAGAGGAGGAGGAGAAGTCCTCCTCCGGCCCTCGCCGCTACCTCACCCGGTCAGGGGCCGAGCGCATGCACAAGGAGCTGCTGCGCCTGCTCAACGAGGAGCGCCCCAAGGTCACCGCCGAGGTGTCCGCCGCCGCCGCCCAGGGCGACCGCTCGGAGAACGCCGAGTACATCTACGGCAAGAAGCGCCTCCGGGAGATCGACCGGCGCATCCGCTTCCTCCAGAAGCGCCTGGACACCGCCACCATCGTCGAGCCCTCCGAGCAGACCGACACCGAGCGCGTCTACTTCGGCGCCACCGTCACCCTCGAGGACGAGGACGGCCAGAAGGTCACCTATCAGATCGTCGGCTCGGACGAGATCGATACCGCGGGCGGCCGCATCAGCGTGGAGTCGCCCATCGCGCGCGCCCTGATGCGCAAGAAGGTGGGCGACACCGTCGAGGTGATCCGCCCTCGCGGGGAGATCGAGTACACCCTCGTCCGCATCCGCTACGCGTAGCCACGAGCGCTTCGTCCACCCCCCGCTCCCTTGCCCGGCCCCGGAGTGTCCGTTGGGAGACGCCGGGATGGGGCGGGAGGACCGCTTCGGGGGCGCGTCCCCTGATCCTCGGATCAGGGGTCCCGTGGGACTCCCCGCATGACCCCGCGCGTTACACTCCAGGTACACATCCACATGGCCCTGGTGGGCTGTCCACGTGGGAAGCCGGGCCTATATTCAGGCTGGCAGTCAGACGCAGAAGCGGTCCGTCAGTCGGAGTCCCGTCGCACGGTCGGTTCCAGCGGTCGCACCCACTTCGAGGTCGCGCTCCACACGATGCGAAAGAACTTCATTCTCGACACCAACGTCCTCCTCCACGACCCGCGCTCCATCTACGGCTTCAAGGAACACAACGTCATCATCCCCATCTACGTCATCGAGGAGATCGATCAGTTCAAGCGCGATCTCTCCGAGCTGGGACGCAACGCGCGTCTGGTGGCGCGCTACCTGGACTCGTTCCGGGAGGAGGGGTCTCTCAAGGACGGGGTGCGCCTGCCCCACGGCGGCGTGCTGCGCGTGTGCTTCACCGACAGGGATCTGCCGCTCTCCATGGCGGACAGCAACCTGATGGACAACCGCATCCTCGCGGTGGCCATCGACCTGATGGAGCGCGAGCCCCAGTCCCCGGCCGTCTTCATCACCAAGGACACCAACCTGCGCATCCGCGCGGACGCCCTGGGCCTCATCGCCGAGGACTACGACGCCGAACGCGTGGAGATCACCGAGCTCTACACCGGCTTCACCGAGCGCCTGGTTCCCCGCGAGGTGGTGGACCAGATGTACAAGTCCGGCGCCGAGGTGGAGCTCTCCGGTCAGGACAAGCTCTCCCCGCACCAGTTCATCCTCCTCAAGGACGAGACCAACCCGTCCCACACCGCCATGGGCCGCTTCAACGCCGCCCGCGGCCGCGTGGTGCCGCTGCTGCGCGGCATGAAGAGCGAGGGCGTCTGGGGCATCCGCCCGCGCAACATGGAGCAGAGCTTCGCCCTCGACCTCCTGATGAACGACGACATCAAGCTCGTCACCATCGTGGGCAAGGCCGGTACGGGCAAGACGCTGCTGGCCATCGCCGCCGGGCTCCACAAGGTGACCGAGGAGGGCACCTACCAGAAGCTGCTCGTCAGCCGGCCCGTCTTCCCGCTCGGCCGGGACATCGGGTACCTGCCGGGCACCCTGGAAGAGAAGATGAACCCCTGGATGCAGCCCATCTTCGACAACGTGGAGTTCCTCATGAACCTCAGCCGCGCCGACAAGAAGGCCGGCCGCGGCTACCACGAGCTGATCGACCTGGGGCTCATGGAGATCGAGGCCCTTACCTACATCCGCGGGCGCAGCATCCCCAACCAGTACATCATCATCGACGAGGCCCAGAACCTCACCCCCCACGAGGTCAAGACCATCATCACCCGCGTGGGCGACAACACGAAAATCATTCTCACCGGGGACCCGTTCCAGATAGACAACCCGTACGTGGACGCGACCAACAACGGCCTCGTCCACGTGGTCAACCGCTTCAAGAACGAGAAGATCGCGGGCCACATCACCATGGCCAAGGGTGAGCGCAGCGCCCTGGCCGAGCTCGCGGCCAACCTCCTCTAGCCCCCTGCGCCGCACGAGGATGCAGTCATGAAGGGAGACGGAAACGCCGACGGAGCCACCCAGGGCGGCGGTGACGGCCAGGAGAACAAGCCGCTCATCGAGTACCCCACTGTCTACACCTTCAAGGTCATGGGCCGGCAGGCCCCGGACTTCGCTGACTACGTGCGCGGTCTCTTCCGGGCGCTCATGGGGACGGAGATCTCCCCGGACTCCATCCGTGAGCAGCCCAGCAGCAAGGGCACCTACGTCTCCTTGAGCGTCTCCGTCTACCTGCTCTCCGAGGAGCACCGCCGCTCCATCTACGCCCGCCTCCGGCAGGAGCAGCGGGTCGTCTACTACCTCTGAGGGCGGCCGGCACCACGTCCCCCCAGCGCCCTGTCGAGGGGAATTGGCGATTCGGGTCCGGCAGTGTAGAAGGGGCTTCTCATGAGCACGGCCGAGCCCTTCCCGCTCTACTTCCCTGGTGATGCTCGGCGTCCCTTCTGCTCCGAGGCCGCCACGCGCCGCTTCGCGAAGGTGGCGCAGTTGGAGGAGGGGGGGCGCGTGCTCGAGCTGGGCTGCGGCCCTTCCGGCCTGGCCAGTGTGCTGCTCGCCCAGGAGTTCGGCTGCTCGGTCGTCGCCGCGGACACGGACGAGGCCCTCGTCTCCCGCATGAAGGAGCGGGTGCACTCGCTCGCCCTGGACGGCCGCGTCGAGGTCCGGCGCATCGACCTCCGCAAGCCCGCCTTCCGGGAGGGCGAGTTCGATGCCGTCCTCTGCCAGGGCCGCGTGCTGATGTCCCTGCCCGAGGCCCTCAACACCTTCCGGCCCCTGCTTGCCCATAAGGGGCGGGTGGGAATTACCTACCCCGTGCGTGTGGGACGGGTGACGCCTCGTGCGGTGATCGAGTTCTGGGAGCGCCGCCTGGGTGCACCCCTGCTGCTGCCCCGGGAGCTGCTCCACGCTCTGGCTCAGTCCGGCTTCGAGCCCGAGTCCGCTGAGTCTCTTCAGGACGCGGAGATGGACACGCTCTACAAGGAGCTGGAGCCTCATCTCGCCAGTGCTCCCGCTGAGCAGGCTCGCTGGTTGCGCGAGGAGATGGCCCTGCACCGCGAGAGCGGCAACAAGGCCACCGCCAGTTATGCGTTCCTCGTGGGTCGCCGCAAGGAGCCCGGGGAGCGTCCTCCTGCCTCGCGCGATCGCGGGTAGTGGGAACGGGTAGGGCGCTTCAGACCCTCACCCCAGCCCTCTCCCAGAGGGAGAGGGGGCATTGCACGGATGTTAACCGGGGGGACAGGTACCCTCACCCCGACCCTCTCCCGGCGGGAGAGGGAGGGGGCTTCATTCAGTGCACCGCTCCGTGGAAGTCCAGCAGCTCCACCGGATCCGGCGCCACGCTCAGCTTCACTTCCTCTCGGTAGCCCGCCGCGTCCCCTCCCACCTGGAACGGCATCGGCTTCGCGAAGCGGATGTGCACCTCGCTCGCGTAGAAGTCCTGCAGGCCTTCCGGGAACCAGCGGCCCGCCCACAGCTTCGGCAGGTTCGCCAGGATGTTCGCCGCCTGCAACTGGCCCAGCCGCAGCTGCATCATCCCCCGCCGCTCCCCCGCGAAGGGGAACATCCGGAAGCCATACCCGTAGAAGGGCATCGTCGCCGCCGCCGCCATCATCAGCTCGCCCTTGAAGATCCGCTCTCCCGGTGCGATCGGCGCTCCCACCGGAGTGCCATCCGGCCCCACCCGGTACGCCTCTCCCGCCTGGCCGTTGATGACCTCGCAATCCACGAACGTCGAGTTCGTCAGGTAGTGCGGCACCGTCTTGAACGCCACCGCCGAGAAGTAGCCTCCCGGCCCCGACAGCATCTTCTTGAAGAAGCCGCGGCCCAGGTTGCTCTTCACCCAGATGTAGTCGTTGAGCAGCTTCCCATCCACGCCCAGCCCCGCGAACGGCGTGCGCTGGCCGTCCACCATCAGCAGGTCCATCCGCCGGTGGCCCGGCACCTGGCCCGCTCGCGCCCTCACCACGTCCTGCAGGATGCCGTCCTGGCCTCCTCCCGCATTCACGTACGTGGCCAGGCCGTTGCCCGTGCCCAGCTTCAGCACTCCGAAGCGCGGCGCTCGCTTGCCCGCGAAGCGGCCTCGCGCATCCAACTGGCGGAACATCTCGTTGGCGAAGCCCAGGAACGTGCCGTCTCCGCCTCCCGTGAACACCATCGGGTAGTTGCGCTCCAACACCGTCTGCACGATGCGCCGGCAGTCCAGCTCCGAGCGCGACAGGAACAGGTCCTGCTCCGGCACCACATGTGAGAGCGACTTCACCACCCGTGCGTCGACCTTGCGGGCATTGGCGTTGAGCAGCACCGCGACCTTGTGCTCGGGCGCACCGGTGACGGACGGAATCTGGCGCGGATCCACGGACCGAAGTGGCTGTACCAGCATGAGGCTGCCTCCAAGGGGGGTAGGGGCATGTCGTTGCCACACGACAACGCGGCCTTCGCCCAGTGCACATTCTCAGCCAATGGCTGACGCGAGGCGTTAGCTCCACCTACACCTGTGTTTTCAGGGGGTTGGCGCGTTCGTTAGTGAGCGCCCGGCCGTCTGGTTGCAAACGGACGGTGGCGGAAGTGGAGAGCGCGTTACGCACCCGTGGCGGCCGGGTGGCTCGCCCGTGACGCGCCTCGCCACGGTTTGACACCCCCAGGTGGGTGGTTACGTTGGGCACATGTCGGAGCCATTCGAGGGCTCCGGGATGTTTTCCGTAGTAATTTCCGGAGGTTACACACCGTGGGTAAGATCATCGGCATCGACCTGGGCACCACCAACAGCGTGGTGGCGATCATGGAGGGTCGCGAGCCCAAGGTTCTCACCAACGAGGAGGGGAGCCGCACCACGCCCTCGGTCGTCGCGTTCGCCAAGGATGGGGAGCGGCTGGTGGGGCAGGTAGCCAAGCGTCAGGCCATCACCAACCCCGAGCGGACCATCTACTCCATCAAGCGCTTCATGGGCCGGCGCTACGAGGAGACCACCGAGGAGGCCAAGCTCGTCCCCTACAAGGTGGTGCGCGGCCCCCATGGTGACGCGCGCGTGGAGCTCGACGGCAAGCAGTACAGCGCGCCGGAGATCTCCGCGCAGGTGCTCCTCAAGCTCAAGCGCGCCGCGGAGAACTACCTGGGTGAGAAGGTCACCGAGGCGGTCATCACCGTCCCCGCGTACTTCAACGACGCCCAGCGCCAGGCCACCAAGGACGCGGGCGAGATCGCCGGCCTCACCGTGCGGCGCATCGTGAACGAGCCCACCGCGGCGGCGCTCGCCTACGGCCTGGACAAGAAGAAGGACGAGAAGATCGCCGTCTACGACTTCGGCGGCGGCACGTTCGACATCTCCATCCTGGAGGTGGGCGAGAACGTGGTCGAGGTGCTCGCCACCAACGGTGACACCCACCTGGGCGGCGACAACATCGACCACACGCTCATGGACTGGCTCATCGCCGAGTTCAAGAAGGACAACGGCATCGACGTCTCCAAGGACAAGATGGTCCTCCAGCGCCTGAAGGAGGCGGCGGAGAAGGCCAAGATCGAGCTGTCCAGCACGATGGAGACGGAGATCAACCTGCCGTTCCTCACGGCGGATGCCTCCGGTCCCAAGCACCTCAACGTGCGGCTGACGCGGGCCAAGTTCGAGGCGATGATCGACACCCTCGTCGAGCGCTCGCTGGAGCCGTGCCGCAAGTGCCTGAAGGACTCGGGCGTGGACCTCAAGGACCTCAACGAGGTCGTGCTCGTGGGCGGCTCCACGCGCATCCCGAAGGTGCAGGAGGCGGTGAAGCGGCTGTTCGGCAAGGAGCCCAACCGCTCGGTGAACCCGGACGAGGTGGTGGCGGTGGGCGCGGCGGTGCAGGCCGGCGTGCTCGCGGGCGAGGTGAAGGACATCCTGCTGCTGGACGTCACCCCGCTGTCGCTGGGCGTGGAGACGCTGGGCGGCGTGATGACCAAGCTCATCGAGCGCAACACCACCATCCCCACCCGCAAGTCGGAGACGTTCTCCACGGCGGCGGATGGCCAGACGCAGGTGGAGATCCACATCCTGCAGGGCGAGCGCGAGATGGCCGGTGACAACCGGAGCCTGGGCCGCTTCCACCTGACGGGCCTGCCGCCGGCGCCGCGCGGCGTGCCGCAGATCGAGGTGACGCTGGACATCGACGCCAACGGCATCCTCAACGTCAGCGCCAAGGACAAGGCGACGGGCAAGGAGCAGAAGGTCACCATCACCCACTCGTCCGGTCTGGCGAAGGACGAGGTGGAGAAGATGGTCAACGCGGCCAAGGAGAACGAGGCCGCCGACAAGGCCCGCCGCGAGCTGGTGGAGGTGAAGAACCAGGCCGAGGCGCAGGTGTACGCCGCGGAGAAGATGGTGAAGGAGAACCGCGAGAAGCTGCCCGCGGACGCGGTGTCGACGCTCGAGGCGGCCATCAAGGGCGTCAACGACGTGCGCGAGGGCCAGGACAAGGACGCCATCAAGGCGGCTTTGGATCAGCTGCAGCAGGCCAGCTACAAGGTGGCCGAGGAGATGTACAAGGCCACGGGCGGCGCTCCTGGCGCTGGCGCTCCTGGTGCTCCTCCCCCGGGGGCCGAGCAGGGCGCGGCGCCGGGCAGCTCGGCCAAGCCGAAGGACGACGTGGTGGACGCCGAGTTCCGCCAGTCGTAATCCGGTGCCCCCCGCCCCACACACCCTCTCCCTCTGGGAGAGGGCCGGGGTGAGGGTAGTTGCCATCCAGGGTTGAACCCCGAGAAGGGCCGGAGTTCCCGAGAGGGAATCTCCGGCCCTTCCGTTTTGCGGGCGGAACAAACGGCCCCTTGTATGAGAAACTCCATTCGCAGCGAGGGCCGGACACGGCGGGAGGAGACCCATGAAGGCGCTGACGACGACGCCCCCGGGGCATGACGTCATCCTGTACGACGGGCATTGCCGTCTGTGTCGGGGAGCGGCGAAGCAGTTCGAGCGGCTGCTGGGGAGCAGCGGTACGGAGCTGCGCTCGTTCCGGGACGAGGGGGTGCTGGCCGCCTTCCCGGGTGTCGAGCCCGAGCGGTGCGAGAAGGCCATGCAACTGGTCCAGGGGGACGGGAGGGTCTTCGAGGGCGCCGAGGCCGTGGTGCAGGCGCTGGGGCGCAGGCCACTCGGCAAGCTGCTCTTCGTCTACTACGTGCCGGGGCTGAGGCAGGTGGCGGACTGGTTCTACGGCCTCGTCGCCCGCTACCGCTTCCGCATCGCGGGGCGGACGTGCTCGGACGGCGCGTGCGCCGTGCACTTCAAGTGAGGGTCGTCCGGCCGGTCCAATCCTGAGCACGGGGGGCGCCGCGCCCTTCAAATGGGGCGGCGGGGGGGACTACGATGTCGCCTCCTGTCTCAGCCAGAGCGATCGTGATCCACTCTCCCTCTCAGGTCCACCCCCAGGCCGCGCAGGCCTTCCGCCACTTCTTCCAGGAGCTGCGCGAGGCCTACCTCGAGCGTGAGACGCTCTTCACCCAGATCGAGCTCGCGCTGCTGTGCCGGGAGCACGTGCTCGTGGTGGGACCGCCGGGGACGGCCAAGAGCGCCATCGCCTCGTCGGTGCTGGGGCGCATCCTCGACGAGAAGACGGGGCAGCCGTCGCTCTTCGCCAAGCAGATCGCCGAGTCCACCGTGCAGACGGACCTCATCGGCCCGGTGGACTTCAAGGTGCTCACCGAGACGGGCCGCACCGAGTTCATCACCGAGGACGGCATGCTGGGCGCCACCCACGCCTTCCTCGACGAGGTCTTCGACGGGCGCGACATGCTCCTGCGCTCCATCCTCAACGTCCTGCACGAGCGCGAGCTCAAGCACGGGCGCCGGGTGACGACGGGGCGCATCGAGTGCGCCATCATGACCAGCAACCGCTACCTCTCCGAGGTGCTGGCGCGCTCGCCGGAGCTGCTGCTGGCCTTCGCGGATCGGCTCAGCTTCATCTCCTTCGTGCCCAAGTCCTTCGCCCGGCGCCCCAGCCGAGCGGCCATGCTGCACCGCTTCGCCTCCAACATGCGGCCGGACCTGCGCGCCGGCCTCACCCTGCAGCAGCTCGACGTGCTCCAGGAGGCCGTGGAGCGGGTGACGGTGTCCAGTCACCTGCTCGAGGCCATCGAGCTGCTCGCCGACGAGCTGGAGCGCGCGCTCACGGCCCAGGTGTCCAAGCTGCCCGACTATGTCCCCACCAAGTACTTCTCCCAGCGCTCGGTGGTGAAGGCGCTCTGGGCCCTCAAGGCCGCGGTGGTGAGGGATCAGCTCTACCGCCGTCCGGACCGGCCGCTCGAGGCCACCGTGGAGGACCTGGACGCGCTGCGCTGGTTCTTCCTGCTCGGCGGGCCGCAGGCCGAGGAGGTCGAGTCGCTCCTCAAGGTGGCCGTGGACCCGCGCGAGCGCGCGCAGCTGGAGATCGTCCGCATCGAGCAGAAGGCCTTCGACGCCGCGCTGACCAAGGTTCGCGCGGAGCTGGGCACGGGCGTGGAGCGCGAGGCGGTCTCTCTCGGCGCGGCCGAGGACCTCAAGCCCGTGGAGGCGCTCGCGCGCAACTTCCAGCCCGGCATCGTCTCCACCACGGCGCAGCGCCTGCGCATCAAGCTCGTTCCGGGACCCCGGCACCCGGAGAACCGCACGGCCCTGCTGGGCGCCGCGCGCGGGCTGCTCGCGGTGGTGGAGCAGCGGGTGGCGCGCGGACCCGTCGAGGGGACGGAGCCCCGCGCGGGCGTGGCCGTCTTCGCCGCGCTCTCGGAGACGTTGGAGCTGTGCCGCCAGGTGCCGGAGCTGCGTCCCCGGCTGCCCGCCGTGTGTGACTCGGTGGCCCGCTTCGTCATGCAGGCGCTGGAGCTGATGGCGCTGAACGCGGAGAGCCTCGCCTTCGACGAGTCGGTGGTGCTGGAGGCGCTCGTCGGGCTGGCGGACAACCTCGCCGAGGAGCTGGGCCGGGTGGGAGAGCTCCTGGCGCTGATCGCCGAGGGGAGCGCGGGCGCGGTGGTGCGGCTGCGGGCCGCGGAGTCCGAGGCCCGCCGGCGCGCCGTGGCCGCCCTCCGTCAGCGCTCGGAGAGTGCCTTCCCGGGCACTCGCGGCCGGAGGGATCCGCTCGATGCGCTCGCGGCGGATTCGCGCCGGCTCGGCCAGCTCGAGCAGGCCCTGTGCAAGCTGGACCCGGCGCAGCGCGGCCTCAAGCAGGAGCTGCTGCAGCCGCTCGGGTTCGCCTACGCGCGGGACGTGCTGTCCACCACCCCCTTCGAGCGGATCGATCAGCTCTCGCGCACGGTGCAGGTGGTGGCGGAGAACCTGCGGCGCGAGGGTCTGACCCCGGAGCCCGTGTTCGCCGAGTGCCGGGAGCTGCTCGAGGTGCGCCTGCGCGAGTACGTGCGAGCCATCGGGCGCGAGGTGGCCAGTCCTCCGCCCGCCCCCCATGCCGCCGTCAGCGGCGAGGCCTACACCTTCTACCGGAGCGAGTTCTCCTCGCATCTCCGGGATGGCGAGCTCGCCGCGCTGTCCGGCCTGGACGGACAGCTCGCCTTCGCACGGCCGCCCTCCGCCGCCTCCTTCCTCTCCGACGGCATCCGCGAGGCGCTGGCCCGGGTGGAGCTGTCCTTCGTGCAGACGCGCATCAAGTACCTGCGCAGCTGGCTCACCCAGCTCCTCACCGGACTGCCCGGGGCACAGGCCATCCAGAACCGCGCCACCGCGGATCAGGTCTTCGATCGCCTGGTGAAGAGCCGCTTCCCGCTGCTCACCCTCAAGGAGGGCGAGCTGGTGCGCATCAAGGGCCTGCTCGCGCAGTTGAGCGCCATTCCCGGCGAGCTGGGTGAGAGCGCCCGCAAGCTGGAGGGCGTGCTGCGCGGCATCGACGAGGACTTCAGCCGCTTCAGCAAGCAGCTGCTGGAGCTGCGGGCCTCGCTGTGAGGAGGAGCTGACGCGTGCTCGCATCGCGGCTCGCACGGCTGCGGCTCCGGTTGGACGCGCTCCAGGGGAGCTCGTCCAACGCCGAGGGCCTGCGCGGGTGGTGGCTCGGACTCACCGCCCCAGGAGAGGTGGACCTGTCCCTGCCCATCGTGACCACGCTCGATCGGGCGCTGGAGCGGGTGGGGGTGCACACCCTCGCGGACGCGCGCCTGTTGCTCGAGCTTGGCGTGAAGAAGGGCAGGGTGGGGGACCTGGCCGCGGGCCTGCGCTCCCGGGCGGACGAGTCGCTGGAAGAGTTCGAGCGGACGCTCGACGCGGTGGAGAAGATGCACCACGCGGGGCGGACGCCTCCCGGGGCACGCACCGCGCTGGAGCGGGGCTTCATCCGGCTCGCGCGGGTGCTGCGGGTGGCGGACCTCTTCCTGAACCCCTCGCGCCCTTCCCAGCAGGAGGACGAGCTCGAGATCTTCGCCCGGCCCGGCTCCCCCTGGAACGAGCGGGGGGCGCCTCCGAGCAAGGCCCGCATGGCCGTGGCCGAGTTCCTCGCGCAGCGGGCGCGGGCCAACGTGGACGACCTGGTCCAGAAGCGGCGCGACCTGGACATCGCCCATGAGATCCTCCTGCGCATCGGCATGGAGCACGACCGGGACCGGGGCGTGGCCCTGCGCAACGAGGTGGCCCAGGCCCGCGAGCGCGTCCGGGAGCAGCCGGCGACGCGCTCGCTCGAGGCGCTGGTGCAGGAGGTGAAGCGCACCGCGCGCAGGGAGCCGGGGATGGCCTGGCGCTCGCTCCGGGGGCTCTACGAGCGCGCGGTGGAGGCGAACGATGCCCGGCTGGCGGCGGCGGCCCGCGCGGCACTCGAGCCGCTGATGCCCTCCCGCGAGCCGATGCGGGCCCTGCTGGAGTCCGCCGAGCGCGACGATCTGACCCGCTGGTTTGGAGAGGAACCCCCCGCTATCGATGGCGGGAAGGCGGCCCGGGAGGCCCCGAAGCCCTCCACCGCGGATGATCTGCTCGCGGACCTCGCCTTCTCGCTGAAGCCCGAGCAGCTCGCCGCGTTCGAGCTGGCGGCTGGCTGTGGCCGCTACTTCGACGTGGAGGACTCGCTCACCGAGGAAGTCGTCGAGGTGAACACCCAGAAGGTGCGCCCCGTGCCGAAGCGGGTGCCGTACCCCACGCAGAACATGACGTTCGAGCGCACGGGCAGCCTGCACGACGTGCACAACTTCGTCATCTCCGACCCGCGGATGCTCCTGCACGATCTGGCCTCGCACCGCCAGACGGTGCGTGCCTACCTGGAGGACGAGCCACCTCCGCGGGTCAAGAAGATGCGGCGCACCGCCGTGCGCGTGTACGTCTGTGATGCCTCGGGCTCCATGCACGGCTCGCGCGCCCGCTTCCGCGACGCCCTCATCATCGCCGAGCTCAACAACCTCCGCGTCAAGGCGCGCCAGGGGCTGCCCTTCGACCCGCTCTACTTCTCCTTCTTCAACGACATTCCCACCGAGCTGGCCCGCGTGGACACGGCCCGCGAGGCCACCCGGCAGATCGAGAAGCTCTTCCGCGACTCGCCCGCCGAGGGACAGACGGACATCACCCTCGCGCTCATGTCCGCCTTCGACTCCATCCGCGCCGCGCGGGGAAGGGACCCGTACCTCGCTCGCGCCACCGTGGTCCTCATCACCGACGGCGAGGACCGTGTCGACCTGGAGCTCATCCGCCGCACCCGCGCTCCCATGGACGCGCTGGACATCGCGCTCAGCTTCATCTCGCTCGGCGAGGAGAACCCGGACCTCAAGTCACTGGTCCAGGAGCAGCGCGGTCTCGGAGGCCGTGCCTTCTACCACCACCTCTCCGACCAGGAGATCCAGTGGGCGCGCACCGAGTTCGACAGCCCCTGGCGCACCCTCCTGCCGCGCGACGTGCCCGTCACCCCGGAGACTGTCGAGGCGCTCATGCCCCACCTGGACGCACTCGAGGCGCTCGCGGCGGGGCGGACCGTGTCCGCCGGGCCCGTGGCCTCCGAGGCCTCCTTCGATGCCCTCTTCCCGGAGCCCTCGCGGGTCTCCGCCCAGAAGGTGGCGGGCGAGCTCCCCGGCCCGGATGTCATCGCCCGCGTGGCCGACGTCCTCGACGCCATCGTGGAGGCCGCCGCGCTCGCCCCCGTCGAGCGCCGCGCCACCGAGGGCCTCACCCTGTTGCAGCACCTGCTCGGGGTGTACCAGCTCAACCCCACGCGCTACCTCGCCGCGCTCGCCACGGGAGGTTCACAGGTGCACGAGCGCCTCGAGCGCGTGCGCCTCCTCTGCCGCCCGTTCGAGTAGTCTGGCGCCGCCCATGCTCTTCGACTGGTTGCGCAAGAAGAAGAAGCCGACGAAGCCCGAGAAGCCCACGGATCCGCTCGCGGCCTTTGATCAGCTCATCGAGGACCTGGAGCGCCAGGCGGCCGAGGTCCGCAAGTCCGCCGCCACGCTCCTGGCGCTCAAGGGCGACCTGGCCCGCTCCGAGGAGCGGTACGCCCGCCGATTGGAGGAGCTCTCCAAGCGGCGCGCCACCGCGGACGAGAAGGGGGACGCCAAGGTCGCCACCACGCTCGAGCGCGACCGTGCCCAGACCCAGTCGCTGCTGAGGACCACGCAGGACTCGCTCCAGCGCGCCGAACAGGACAGCAAGCTGCTCCTGGAGGCCGCCGCGGACATCGGCAGCCGGGTGGCCGAGCTTCGGGCCGAGCGCGAGAGCGCCTCCGCCCGGCTCGCCGTGGGAGGGCTCGTCACCGGAGCGCTGCAAGAGCAGGTGGAGCGCTTCGACAAGGTGCTCGCGCTGGACGCCGCGCGCGATGAGATCGAACGGGCCCATGCGCTCGCGGAGATCTACCGCGAGGAGCGCGGGTAGGCGCATGTTCGACGCCTGGCTCTATGAGGGCCTCCGCACGCCGTTCGGCCGTCATGGCGGAGCGCTCGCCGCGGTCCGCCCGGACGACCTGCTGGCCGGCGTGCTCAAGGCGCTGGTGGCCCGTGGACCCTTCCGGCCCGAGCAGTTCGAGGACGTCGTCATCGGCTGCACGAACCAGGCGGGCGAGGACAGCCGCAATGTCGCGCGTCACGCCGCGTTGCTCGCGGGCCTGCCGGTCGAGGTTCCGGGGGTGACGGTGAACCGCCTGTGCGGCAGTGGCCTGGCGGCGGTCCTGGACGTCGCGCGCGCCGCGAGCACGGAACAGGGAGCGCTCTTCCTGGCGGGCGGGGTGGAGAGCATGAGCCGCGCCCCCTTCGTTTTCGGGAAGGCGGAGACCGCCTACAGCCGCGAGGCCCGGGTCTTCGACACCACGATGGGTGCGCGCTTCCCGAATCCGGTCATCACCGAGGCCTTCGGCAACGACACCATGCCGGAGACCGCGGACAACATCGCCCACGAGCTCGGCATCGGCCGGGAGGACAGCGACCGCTTCGCCCTGGCCTCCCAGCGGAAGTACGCGGCGGCACTGAAGGAGGGCTTCTTCGAGGGGGAATTGACGCCCGTTGTCCTGGAGGGACGGCGCGGTGCCCGGACCGTGGTGGCGGCCGATGAACACCCCCGGCCCGAGACGACCCTGGAGCGGCTGTCCGCACTGACGCCCCTGTTCCCGGAGGGCGTGGTCACGGCGGGTAACGCCTCGGGCATCAACGATGGTGCCGGGGCCCTGGTGATCGGCACCGGGGAGATCGGCCGGAGAATGGGGGCCAGGCCCCTGGCGCGGATCCTCACGGGCGCCGTCGCAGGCGTGCCTCCGCGTGTCATGGGCCTCGGCCCCGTGCCCGCGATCGGCAAGGCGCTGGACCGGGCCGGGCTGACGTTGAAGGACATGGACCTCCTCGAGATCAATGAGGCCTTCGCCACCCAGGTGTTGGGCTGCCTGAAGCAATTGGGGCTCGGCTTCGACGACAGCCGGGTCAACCCCAACGGCGGTGCCATCGCCGTCGGCCATCCACTGGGGGCCTCGGGCGCGAGGCTGCTGCTGACGGCGGCGCGCCAGCTCGCACGCGGTGGCGGCCGGTACGCGGTGGTCTCCATGTGCATCGGCGTGGGCCAGGGCATCGCGGTGGTGCTGGAGCGGGTGTAACCACCGGAATCGATACGAAACAGGGAGGGAGACGAATGTCTGGACGCTTCGAAGCGCGCGGTGACGTCGGCATCCTTTGGATCGACAACCCGCCGGTGAATGCCATCAGCCAGTCCGTGCGGGTGGCACTCCTCGACGGGCTGAAGCAGGCCGAGTCCCACGGCGCCATCAAGGCCGTGGTCATCGCCTGCGCGGGGCGCACCTTCATGGCGGGCGCCGACATCACCGAGTTCAGCGGCCCGCCCAGGTCGCCGGGCTTGCCGGAGGTGATCGACGCACTCGACGCCTTCTCCAAGCCGGTGGTGGCGGCAATCCACGGCACGGCTTTCGGTGGCGGCTTCGAGGTCGCGCTGGCGTGCGACCATCGCGTGGCCCTGGGGAACGCCCAGGTGGGGCTGCCCGAGGTGAAGCTGGGCATCCTGCCGGGCGCTGGCGGTACCCAGCGCTTGCCGCGTCTCGTCGGCATCGAGCCGGCCTTGCAAGCCATGATCTCCGGCGACCCGATTCCAGTGCCCGTCGCGCGCGACATGGGCGCCATCGACAAGATCGTGGACGGAGATCTGACCGAGGCCGCCGTCGCCTTCGCGCGGGAGAAGATCGGCTCGCCGCGCCGCCGGGTGCGTGACCTCACCCTCGCGCCGGACGCGGTTCCCGCGGGCTTCTTCGATGCGGCTCGCCAGCGCACCGCCAAGGAGAAGCGGAACCTCTTCTCCCCGCAGCGCATCATCGACGCCGTGGAGGCCGCGGCCACGCTGCCCTTCGATCAGGGCATCCAACGCGAGCGCGACCTGTTCATCGAGTGCGCGCGGAACAGCCAGGCCCAGGCGCTCCAGCATGTCTTCTTCGCCGAGCGTCAGGTCGCCAAGATTCCCGGTCTGCCCGCCGACGTGAAGCCGCGCTCCATCAAGTCCGTGGCCATCATCGGTGCCGGCACCATGGGCGGTGGCATCGCCATGAACTTCGCGAACGCCGGCATCCCGGTGACCCTCCTGGAGGTGAACCAGGAAGGGCTGGACCGGGGCCTGGGCGTCATCCGCAAGAACTACGAGGCCACGGCGGCCAAGGGGCGTCTGACGGCGGAGCAGGTGGAGACCCGCATGGGCCTCATCAAACCGGCCCTGTCCTACGACGCGCTGGCCGACGCGGACCTCATCATCGAAGCGGTGTTCGAGACGCTGGAGGTCAAGAAGAAGGTCTTCGAGACCCTGGACCGGGTCGCCCGGAAGGGCGCCATCCTGGCCTCCAACACCTCCTACCTGTCGATCGACACCATCGCCGGCTACACCTCCCGGCCGGCGGACGTCCTGGGGATGCACTTCTTCTCCCCCGCCAACGTCATGAAGCTGCTGGAGATCGTCCGTGGCGCCCGGACCGCGCCCGATGTGCTGGCGACCGCGCTGGACGTCGCCAAACGCATCAAGAAGGTGGGTGTGGTCGCCGGCAACTGCCACGGCTTCATCGGCAACCGCATGCTGGAGGGCTACATGCGTGAGGGCAGCCTGCTGGTCCTGGAAGGCGCCACGCCACAGCAGGTGGACCAGGCCCTGGTGAAGTTCGGCATGCCCATGGGCGTGCTGCAGATGGGCGACCTGGCGGGCCTCGACATCGGCTACAAGTCGCGCAAGGACCGGGACCCCGGCACCTTCGAGGTCAAGGCCGGAGCCGTGGCCGACAAGCTGGTCGAGATGGGCCGGCTCGGACAGAAGACGCAGGCGGGCTATTACGACTACCAGGCGGGCCAGCGCACCCCGATCCCCTCCGATGTCGTCGCCAGGGTGATCGAGGAGACGGCCGCCGGGTACGGCATCCAGCGCCGGGAGATCAGCGAGCAGGAGATCCTCGAACGCTGCTTCCTGGCCATGGTGAACATCGGCTGCGAGGTGCTGCGCGAGGGCATCGCCTACCGGGCCAGCGACATCGACATCGTCTACCTCTACGGCTACGGCTTCCCGGCCCACCGGGGGGGACCGATGTTCTGGGCGGAGCACGAGCTCGGGCTGCCCCAGGCGCTGGAGAAGATTCGCGAGTACGGACGCAAGCACGGCACCCGCTGGTGGACGCCGTCGCCGCTGCTGGAGCGGTTGGTCGCCGAGGGCAAGGGCTTCGCCCAGGCCCTCTGAACCGGGAACGAACGGCACGCCCTGGAGAGCACCATGGACCTGAACTACACCCCCGAGGAACTCGCCTTCGCCGACGAGGTGCGGCAGTGGGTGCGAGCCAATCTCCCGCCCGAGACGCGCGACCGCGTCCTCCACCACAAGCGCCTCGGCAAGGAGGAGCAGGTCGCGTGGCAGCGCCGGCTCCACGAGCGCGGCTGGGGAGGGCCGCGCTGGCCGAAGGAGTATGGCGGGACTGGCTGGAACTCCGTCCAATGCCATCTCTTCGACGAGGTGCTGTCCGAGGAGGGAGCCCCCCAGCCCCTCGCGTTCGGCCTGAGCATGATCGGCCCCGTGCTGATGGCTTTCGGCAGCCAGCGGCAGAAGGACTACTACCTGCCGCGCATCCTCCGGCAGGACGACTGGTGGTGCCAGGGCTTCTCCGAGCCGGGTTCCGGCTCCGACCTGGCTTCACTGCGGATGAAGGCGGAGCTCGAGGGCGACCACTGGGTCCTCAACGGGCAGAAGACCTGGACCACCCAGGGTCAGCACGCGAACATGATCTTCCTGCTGGCGCGCACCGATCCGGCGGCCAAGAAGCAGCAGGGCATCTCCATGCTGCTGGCGGACATGAGCACGCCGGGCGTGACGGTCCGTCCGATCATCACCCTCGACGGTGAGCACGAGGTCAACGAGGTCTTCTTCGACAACGTGCGCGTGCCGAAGGAGAACATCGTCGGCGCGCCCGGGATGGGCTGGACCCATGCCAAGTTCCTGCTGGGCCACGAGCGCACCAACATCGCGCGCATCGGCCGCTCCAAGGCGGAACTGAAGAGGCTGAAGCGGATCGCCACCGAGGAGAAGGTGGACGGCGTGCCGCTGAGCCAGACCGCGGGCTTCCGCGAGAAGATCGCGGCGGTGGAGATCGAGCTGATGGCGCTGGAGCTGACCAACCTGCGCATGATCGCCGCCGAGCGGGCCGGTCAGGCTCCAGGCGCCGAGGCCAACATGCTCAAGATCAAGGGCTCGGAGATCCAGCAGACCCTGACCGAGCTGATGATGGAAGCGGTGGGCCCCTACGCCCTGCCGTTCAACCCCGAGGCCCGTGAGCCCGGCTGGAAGGGCGAGCCGATCGGCCCCGAGTACGCCGCCCCGCTGACGCCGGACTACTTCAACTACCGCAAGGTGACGATCTACGGCGGTTCCAACGAGATCCAGCGCAACATCCTGGCCAAGGCCGTGCTCGGCCTCTGAGGCGGCGCGCAAGGAGCGAGATCCCTCATGGACTTCAGTCTGACCGACACGCAGCGGATGCTGCGGGACACCGCGGTCCGTCTCATTCGCGAACGCTACGGCTTCGAGAGCCGGGCGAAGATCCTGGCCTCGGCGGAAGGTTTCTCCCGGGAGCTGTGGGCCACCTTCGCCGAGATGGGCCTGCTCGGGGTGGAGCTCCCCGAGCAGCACGGTGGCATTGGCGGCACCTTCCAGGACCTCGCCATCGTGCTGGAGGCGTTCGGCCGCGGCATGGTGGTGGAGCCCTTCCTCCCCACGGTCGTCCTGGGCGCTGGACTCATCCGCGCCGCGGGCAGCGAGGCGCAGAAATCCAGCGTGCTGCCTCGCGTGGCCGAGGGCGCGCTGTTCCTGGCCTTCGCCCACGGTGAGCCCAGGTCGCGCTATTCGCTCACCCACGTGGCGACCACGGCGAGACGCGACGCCGAGGGCTACACGCTGAATGGAGCCAAGGCGGTCGTGCTCGGGGGCGACTGCGCCGACCTCCTGCTCGTCTCGGCGCGCACGGCGGGCAAGGCGGACGACCGGGACGGGTTGTCGCTGTTCCTGGTCGAGCGCGGTGCGCCGGGCCTGCGGATTCGCGGCTATCCCAATGTCGATGGCACCCGCGCCGCCGAGGTCGCGCTCGAGGGCGTACGGGTGCCGCACTCGGCCTTGCTGGGAGGGGAGGGCGGTGCGTTTCCCTTCATCCAGCAGGCGATCGATCGCGGCATCGCCGCCTTGTGCGCGGAGGCAGTGGGCAACATGCAGGCGCTCAACGAGCTGACGCTCGACTACCTGAAGACGCGCATCCAGTTCGGCGTGCCGATTGGCAGCTTCCAGGTGCTGCAGCACCACATGGTCGACATGTTCATTGCCCACGAGCAGGCAAGATCCATGGCGATCCTCGCCGCCGATCGCGCGGACAGCGCCGATGCCCAGGCGCGCACCAAGGCGATCTCCGCGGCCAAGGTCCAGATCGGCCGGTCCGGCCGCTTCATCGGCCAACAGGCGATTCAGCTGCACGGCGGTATCGGCACCACCCTGGAGTACAGCGCTGGCCACTACTTCAAGCGCTTGACCACCATCGACCGTACCTTCGGTGACGCTGATTTCCACCTGACCCGCTTCGCTACCGTGGACGCGGCGTAGGCTGTGTGGGGCACCCGTGACGCCGTGTTGCGCCACGGGGGAACCCGGGAGCCGGATACCCTCACCCCGTCCCTCTCCCAGGGGGAGAGGGGTGTGGGGCTACGTGCGGCGCGCGGTCTGGTGCAGCTCCAGCACGATGTTGCCGCCCTTGAAGAGCCTCACCGCTCCCGACGTCTGGCTCACCACCAGCGCGATGCTCTTCGTCATCGACGTGATGCTCGCCGCCGCCGCGTGCCTCGCCCCCAGCCCCAGCGGAATCTTCACCGCGTCATCCGACGCCGACAGGTAGCGGCCCGCCGCCAGCACCACTCCGTCCTCCCGGATGACGAACGCCCCGTCCAGCACCGAGAAGTTCTTGATCGCCTCGCGGATCTTCGGGTCCAGCACGTTGCGCTCGGCCTCCGACAGACCCTGGAACGGGTTGATCGTCATCTGCCGGCTCTTCTCCATCACGCTCGTGTGGTCGCCGATCGTGATGATCGTCCCGATCGGGTGGCCCTCGAAGCCCTCCTGGCCCACCTGCAGCGCCAGCTGGATGAGCGCGTCCACCACCTGCGAGTTGAACTCGTCCCCCAGCTTCACGCCCTCGATCGTCAGCCGGTCGTCCAGTGAGCCCCCGATGCGCATCTGCATCAGCGTGTCCGGGGCCCGCCCCAGCTTGCCCGTCATCGCCAGCACCAGGTCCCCCTCCTTGAACGCCCCCTGTGACAGCGCCGACACCAGCGCCACCTTCACCCGCTCGGTGCGCGAGTAGTCGTAGGCCGGAATCACCAGCGCCTTCTGCTTCTTGGAGAGCAGATCCTGCGCGATGTTGTCCGAGGTCACCGCGTAGACGAGCTTGCGCCTGGCCTGCTGCCGTCTCAGGTCCTCGGGGGGAATGGGCGCATCGCTGATGTAGAGGAAGTGGTCCACGTCCCCCTTTCCAGCAAGCGAGAGGGCGGCTCGCAGGAACTCCCGATCGAATTTCGAGGCTTCGCTCATGGGTACGACCTCGCCCCCTGTTATAGGTAGGTCAGGTCTCCTTGACATCAGACCGCAGGTGAATAAAGCTTTCCGGCCTTTTTTTCCGGAGTACCGGGCCCATTTCCCCGCAGACGGGAGCCTAAGGCTGTGAACCAGAAAGATCTCAAGCGTTACAAGAAGATGCTCGAGGACAGCAAGACGAGCCTGCTGGAGAGCGCCAAGAAGACGTTGGTGGAGGAAGCCAGCTTCGACACCGATGATCTCCCCGACGAGATCGACCAGGCCTCTTCCGAGTATGCCCAGTCCATGGCGTTCCGCCTGCGCGACCGGGAGAAGTTCTTGATGCAGAAGATCGATCGGGCCCTGGCCCGCATCGAGGACGGCACCTTCGGTATCTGCGAGCGGTGCGAGGAGGAGATCTCCCCCAAGCGGCTGGAGGCGCGGCCGGTCACCACGCTGTGCATCCGCTGCAAGGAGGAGCAGGAGAAGAAGGAGAAGTCCTACGGCTGATGCCGTGGGAACAGGGCAGGTGGACCTCGCGCACGGGCCCGCGTGAAGACCACCTGCCTCTCTCAGGCCGCCAGTTGGATCTCCACCCGGAGCAGCTGGCGGCCGATGAGGAAGTGGTCCCCGTTCTCCACGAACACGGGGCCGGTCAGCCGGATGAAGGTGCCGTTGGACGAACCCACGTCCCGCACCCGCAGCCGGTCCTGCTTCACATGCAGCAGCGCGTGGCGCCCCGACACGAAGCCGTCCGTCGGGAACGCGATGTCCCCCTGCTCGCGCCCCAGGTGGTTGTCCCCCTCCTTGAGCGGGAAGGCCGCCCCTCGCACGCCTCCCTCCAGTATCTGCACCAGCCGCAGCCGGTAGCCCGGGTCAGGAGAGCCCCAGATGTGGGCGCCACCCGGACCCACCGCCGCCGCGGGAATGGGCTCGAGCACCAGCCGCTGCCGACCCAGGCGCAGCTCGCCACCCACCGGCAGCTCCTTGTCCTGGCGCAGGCGCACGAAGACGCCGTTGGCCCCTCCCACGTCCTCCACCGCCAGCCGGGCCCCCGAGAAGAAGAAGCGGGCCTGGACGGGCATGATGAAGGGGTCGTCCATCAGCACCAGGTCCCCCTGGGGGCCGCAGGTGAGGGTGTCCCGGGTCATCCGCACCACGGACTCGGGGCCACCGTCGGCCCGCACCACGCGCAGGGCCACCTGGGGCCGGGCCGTCACTTTCGGCGCTGCCATCACCATCGTGCCGCCCGAGCGGATGGGCGAGCCACAGGCGTGACAGGTGGAGGCGGAGTCGGGGTTCTCTGCGTCGCAGCGGGGGCAGTAGACCATGGCGGGCGGGCTTACATATCAAGCCCGGTGGAGGGTTGCGCGGGCACAAAGCAGTGCCCGTCCACCTTGCGGGCGACCCGACGCTCGTGGGAAGTTCGGGGACCAACACCCCCCAGACCCCTGCTTTCCGGGAAGTCCCTTGCATTGTCCGAGCTGCCGCGCTGACGCCGGTGACGTTTCCAAATACTGCCCCGCCTGCGGCGCCACGCTCGCGCGCGGGGAGGCGGACGAGTACATCGGACGCACCATCGCCCAGAAGTACCAGGTCGAGGCCCTCATCGGTGAGGGCGGGATGGGCAAGGTGTACCGTGCCCGCCAGGTCGCCCTGGACAAGCTGGTGGTGCTCAAGGTGCTGCGTCACACCCTGCTGGGTGATGACCGGACCGTGGCCCGCTTCAAGCGCGAGGCCAAGGCCGCCAGCCGTCTCAACCACCCCAACTCCATCAGCATCCTCGACTTCGGCGTGACGGAGGACGGCGCCCTCTTCATCGCCATGGAGTTCGTGCCGGGGCAGGACCTGCACACCGTCCTGAGCAAGGACGGCCCGCTGCCCGAGTCGCGCGTGGCGCGCATCGTCAGTCAGGTGCTCTCCGCCCTCTACGACGCGCACGCCGCTGGCGTCATCCACCGGGATCTCAAGCCCGAGAACATCATGGTGGAGCAGCGCCGCAACGAGCCGGACTTCGTGAAGGTGCTCGACTTCGGCATCGCGAAGATCCAGGACGGCGAGGACGGCCCGACGCTCACCCGCACCGGCTTCGTCTGCGGCACCCCGGAGTACATGTCTCCCGAGCAGGCCCGCGGCGCCACGCTGGACCACCGCTCGGACCTGTACGCGGTGGGCGTCATCCTCTACCAGCTCATCTCCGGCCGGCTCCCCTTCGAGTCCGACTCCGCGGTGGGCTATGCCACCAAGCACCTCACCGAGGAGCCCGTCCCTCCGTCGCGCAAGCGCCCGGAGATCCGCGTCTCCCAGGCCATGGAGCGGCTCATCATGCGGGCCCTCTCCAAGAGCCCGGATGACCGGCCGCAGGACGCGGAGGCCTTCAAGGCCGAGCTGCTCGCGGTGGAGAAGGAGAAGGAGCGTGAGCCGCGCGAGCGCCGCACCAGCGTGTCCGCCTCCGGCCGGCGCACGGCCGGGGGCTCGGCGGGGGTGTTCGCACCGCTGCCTCGCCGGGCCACGCCTCCTCCCAGTGGGGTGAGCACGGAGATCACCGACCCGTGGGGGAGCGCGTCCGACGCCACCGTGCGCGCCATGCCCGAGCGCATGCAGCCCGGCGCCGCCATGGCCCGGATGTCCCAGGAGCGCACGCAGCTGGCGCCTCCGAGCCGGCCCGCGCCGGAGCGTGAGAGGGAGCGCCCGCCACCGCCCGCGGCGCACGCTCCCGTGCGCTCGGCCACCGAGCGGCTCCCCGCCGATCGCTCGGCCACCGAGCGGCTCCCACCCGTTCAGGCCCTGGCCAACGACAAGACCGAGGCCATCGTGGCCACCGTCCCCGACGTCGGGGGCGGGTTCGGTTTCCTCAAGGCCTTCGTCCTCACCCTGGCGCTGGTGACGCTCGGCCTGGCCGGCTACTGGCTGTACACGAGCTGGCGCAACCAGGCGACGAAGGCTCCCTTCGTTCCCCCGGTGAACGCGCCCATCCCCGGCCAGGAGGCTGGCGCCTTCGTGCCGGACCCAGGCATGCCCCTGTACGAGCAGCAGATCCCCAAGGATCCGCGCAACCTCGCGGAGGCACAGCGGCGGCAGCAGGCGGGATACGACGCCTACAAGAACAAGAACCTGGACCTGGCCGCCACGGAGTTCCGCAACGCCTTCGTCCTCAATCCGTCGCCGGAGCTGTCGCTGATGCTCGGCGAGGTGTACTGGGCGCGTGAAATCACCGACGAGGCGCGCGGCTGGTGGAAGCGCCACCTGCGCGACCTGCCGGACTCCAAGGCCCGCGCCACCATCCTCAAGCGGATACCAGAACTGTCCTCCGCCGCCGGCCGTTAGTCCGGAGGCGGGGGCTCAGCCCATCAGCTCCACCTGGACGATGTGCTGGCCCATGCGCACCCGGTCTCCCGGGCGCAGCGGCCGCTCCACCCCCGGGGGGATGCGCACATAGGTGCCCAGGCCTCCGGAGAGATCTCTCAGCTGGGCACCGGCGAGGCTGAAGCTCAGCTCGCAGTGGCGGCTGGCCAGCCCTTCTTCCTGGCCGTAGCTGAAGTCGCAGTTGGCCTGTCCGAGGGTCAGCAACGGGGCCGAGGTCACCACCGTCCGACCGCTGCGGCCTCCCACCAGCACCTCCTCCACACCGAACACGCCCTGGCCCGGGGGCACGGGGGCGCCGTAGACAGTGGGGCGACCGGCGAGGGGCGGCGGGGCCTCGAGCTTGCCGAGGAAGCGGAAGAGGCGCTGGCCGATGCTGAAGAACGACAAGGGGAGGAGCGTCTCCACGCCCGGGATGGTGACGTACACCCCCGAGGCGCTGGACTCGTCGCGAACATGCAGCACGTTGTCCTTGATGAGGAAAGAGGCGTGCTGGGCGGAAACGAAGGTATCGTCGGCGAAGAGGATGGCGCCGCGGGTGCGGCCCACGGAGCAGCCGGTGACGGGTAGCTTGAAGCGCTGGCCGCGCGTGGATCCGGCGATGACGGCCAGCCCGAAGCGGGAAGCGGCCGGGGCGGGACGGGCTCCAGAGGCGGGCGCGGGGCCGGGTTTGGGTGCCGCCGCCGGGACGGGCGGCGCGGCGGGGCGCGCCGCCAGGGGCAGGGGGGCCGCCACCGGGCGCGGGGCGGACAGGGGCCGGGCGGCGAGTGGGATACCCCCCGCCGCGGCGACGGGGGCCGGGGTGCGCGAGGCCGGACGGAGACCAGGTGGGGCCTCGGGCGGACGGGCGGGAATCGGAGGGGAGCGGGGGACTCCGGGGACGGGCTTGCCCGGAGAGGGAGCAGGCGCCGCCCGGGCGGGTGAAGCATTCACCGGGGCCGGAGTCTCGATGAACGAGGTTCCACAGGTCGCGCAACCCTCCGCACGAGGGGGATTGTACCCGTCACAGTTCGGGCAGACGACGGCGAGAGCGGACAGCAGGAGCTGTGACATGGGCGGATCGACTCTAGAAGTGGGCGGAACACGGGGTCAACGAAAGCGAATCCCGAGTAAATCCCAAGGACGCGACGTTGCCCCCCCTGGGGGCGGCAGTTACCATTGCTGACGCTTCGATGATCCGCCTCAACGACATCCTCCAACGGGTTGCGTCCTATCACCCGGACCCCGATCTGGACATCATCAAGAAGGCGTACGTCTATTCGGCCAAGGTGCATCAGGGCCAACTACGCAAGTCTGGTGAGCCCTACCTCATCCACCCGCTCGAGGTCGCCGGACTTCTGGCCGAGCTCAAGCTGGACGAGGCTTCCATCGTCACCGGCCTGCTCCACGACACCATCGAGGACACGCTCGCCACCGCCGAGGAGCTCACCGAGCTGTTCGGCCCGGAGGTCGCCCAGCTGGTCGACGGGGTGACCAAGCTCTCCAAGTTCTCCGCCTCGGCCACGCTCTCGCAGGAAGAGAAGCAGGCGGAGAACTTCCGCAAGATGATCATCGCGATGGCGCAGGACATCCGCGTCATCCTGGTGAAGCTGGCGGACCGCACGCACAACATGCGGACGTTGGACCACATGTCCGAGGAGAAGCAGCGGCGGATCGCCCAGGAGACGCTGGACATCTACGCCCCGCTGGCCAACCGCCTGGGCATCAGCTGGATCAAGACCGAGCTGGAGGACCTGTCCTTCCGCTACGTGAAGCCCCAGGACTTCGTGGCGCTGCAGGACAAGCTCAACAAGCGCAAGAAGGAGCGGGAGAAGTACATCGAGGACGTCAGCACCCTCATCCGCACGAAGCTGGAGGAGCGGGGCCTGTCGGGCGACGTGAGCGGCCGCTTCAAGCACGTCTACAGCATCTACAAGAAGATGAAGTCGCAGGGGATCGAGTTCGAGCAGATCCACGACATCATCGCCTTCCGCATCATCATGCCCGCGGTGCCCAGCTGTTACGAGGCGCTGGGACTGGTGCACCAGCTGTGGAAGCCGGTGCCGGGGCGCTTCAAGGACTTCATCGCGATTCCCAAGCCCAACATGTACCAGTCGTTGCACACGACGGTGGTGGGGCCGCTGGGCGAGCGCATCGAGGTGCAGATCCGCACCCCGGACATGCACAAGGTGGCCGAGGAGGGCATCGCGGCGCACTGGGCGTACAAGGAGGGCAAGGCGCTCTCCGTCAGCAAGGACGACGAGAAGTTCGCCTGGCTGCGCCAGCTCATGGAGTGGCAGCAGGACCTCAAGGATCCCAAGGAGTTCCTGGAGACGGTGAAGGTGGACCTCTTCACCGACGAGGTCTTCGTCTTCACGCCCCGGGGAGACGTGAAGAGCCTGCCGCGAGGCGCCACGCCGGTGGACTTCGCCTATGCGATCCACTCGGACGTGGGTGGGCGGTGCGTGGGCGCGAAGGTGAACGGGAAGATCGTCCCGCTGCGCTACAAGCTGAAGAACGGGGACACGGTGGAGGTGCTGACCAGCCCCCAGGCGCACCCGTCCAAGGACTGGCTGACGTTCGTCAAGACGAGCCGTGCGCAGCAGCGCATCCGCGCCTTCATCAAGCAGCAGCAGCGCGAGAAGAGCCTGCAGCTGGGCCGCGAGCTGCTGGAGCGCGAGCTCAAGCGCTTCCAGCTCAACTTCAACAGGCTGCTGAAGAACGGCGAGCTGAAGAAGGTCTGCGAGGAGCTGGGCTACCGGGTGGAGGACGATCTGCTGGTGGCCCTGGGCTACGGCAAGGTGGTGCCCAACCAGGTGATCTCCCGTGTGGTGCCGCCGGAGAAGCTGGCGGCCAGCTCGGGGGAGGGGAAGGGCACGTCGGTGGAGTCGGCGTCCGCCACGTCCAACAGCATGCTGCCGGGCCTGTCGAGGGTCACCGACTTCGCCAAGAAGCTGGTGGGCAAGCAGAACAGCAGCGGGGTGCAGATCGGCGGCGTGGACGACGTGCTGGTGCGCTTCGGGCGGTGTTGCAACCCGGTGCCGGGAGATCCGATCGCGGGCTTCATCACCCGGGGCCGGGGCGTGACGGTGCACACGGTGGGCTGCGACAAGGCGCTGGCGACGGATCCGGAGCGGCGGGTGGACGTGTCGTGGGACGTGCGTGGCGACTTCAAGAGGCCGGTCACGCTGCGAGTGCTCACGGCGGATCGGACGGGCCTGCTGGCGGACATCTCGAACACCTTCTCGAAGAAGGGTGTGAACATCTCGCAGGCCAACTGTCGTGCGACGGGGGATGACCGGGCGGTGAACACCTTCGAGGTGACGATCTCGGACCTGAAGCAGCTGACGGATCTGATGCGCACCATCGAGCGCCTCCCGGGCGTCTACTCCGTCGAGCGAATCTGAGTCCCAACCCTCCCTCTCCCTCTGGGAGAGGGTCGGGGTGAGGGTATAGGCCCCCGCGAGTTCATTCCCGGAGTCCCCGCTGTGGGCCTGCCTGCCCGTGCTCAAGGGGAGGGTCCTCCGGCCGTGCGCTGCGACGAGCGGGGAAGCTGCACATGATGCCAGGCGGAGCGCCTGTCGGAGCGCTCGCGACTCCCGAGTGAGGAGAGGCACCATGGACGAGACACAGGGAAGGACGTTCCAGCCCTTGCCGGGTGTGCGCTGGGGCGCGGTGGCGGCGGGGGCGCTGTTGGGTGCCGCGGCGTGGCTGGTGCTCCTGCGCTTCGCGGATGTGCCTCAATTCACGCGAGGGGACGGCCCCGGAATCGGACTCCGGCTGTGGTGGGTGGTGGCGCCGCTGCTCGCGGCGGGGGTGGCGTCATGGACGGGGGCGTCCGCGTCAGGCGAGCACGGCATTCGCGGTGCGTACCTGCACGGGCTGCTGGCCTGCGCGGGCGCGCTCCTGCTGGCCGCGGTGGCGGGGCCGGGCAGCGCGGGCGTCCTTCCTCAGCCTGTGTGGAGCGGGCTCGCGGCGGTGGTGGGCGCGGTAACGGGCGCCGCGCTCGGGCGAGCCCTGCTGGCCGGGCGGGTAGCGGCACCGTGGCTGCGCTCCGGGCTCGGCGGAGAACGCGTCGAGACACGGAGAAGCCGGTTGCCGTGGCGCGAGATGCTCACGGGGAGGCGAAGCACACCGGAGGCCCGGAGGCCCGGGGCCCACGAGGACGCGGGGCGCCCGGACCGGGATCTGCACTGAGGGCGGCACGGGCGAGGCACGACACGACGGGCAACCGAGGAGCGACGGGCATGGCGGCAGACGCGACGCAGGAGCTGAGGAAGGGCCTCGAGGTGCGTGCGGCGGACGGCAGGCGCCTGGGGACGGTGGTGGGGCTCGAGGGGGGAGCCCTGGTGGTGGAGCGCGGCTTCTTCTGGCCCCAGCGCTTCACCATCTCCCGCAGTGACGTGGGGACGGTGGCGGACGGGGAGGTGCGGCTGCTCGCGGGGGCCGCGCCGCGCCCGGTGCGCTCCGAGGTGGAGGCGCCCGCCGTGAGCGAGCCGCCCCTGGCCAGCGTCCGCGCGCACGAGGACTCGGGCGACGTGCGGGTGCCCCTGGCGCGAGAGGAGGCCTGGCCCCAGGTGCGCACGCGCGACGTGGGGGCGGTGCGCGTGCGCAAGGTGGTTCGCACCGAGCTGAAGCAGTTCACCGTGGAGGTGCGGCGCGAGGAGCTCGTGGTGGAGCGCATCCCCGTCCAGCCGGGCGCGACCGATACCTCCGCCTCCTCGGCGCGAGCCTCGGGCATGTTCGAGGAGCTCGAGCAGGTCATCCCGTTGTGGCGCGAGGACGTGGAGGTGGTGAAGCGCCCCGTGGTCTACGAGGAGGTGCACCTGAAGAAGGCCGTGGAGCGCCGCACCTGGACGGAGGAGGTGCCCCTGCGCCGCGAGGAGGCCACCGTAGAGGAGGAGGGCGACACGCACTCCCACTGAGGGCGGTGAACAGGTTCCGTCCGTGGGGGTTGGCCGGTCGCGGCCTCCGGTGGTAGAGCCGCCGCGAACTCGCGGCCTCGCTGGCCGCCACACCTCCGAGGTGGATTCATGGCTCGCAAGATCGTGCACTCCGACGACGCGCCCAAGGCGATCGGCCCCTATTCGCAGGCCGTGCAGGTGGACGCGGGGAAGATGACCTTCCTGTCGGGGCAGATTCCGTTGGATCCGAAGACGATGGAGATCGTCCAGGGTGACGTCGTCGTCCAGGCCGATCAGGTGATGAAGAACCTGGGCGCGGTGCTGAAGGCCTCGGGCCTGGACTTCTCCCACGTGGTGCGCTGCACCATCTTCCTCGTCGACCTGGGCGACTTCGCCAAGGTGAACGAGGTCTACGGCCGGTACTTCACCGGCCAGCCTCCCGCCCGCGTCACGGTGCAGGTGTCCGCGCTGCCCCGTGGCTCCAAGGTGGAGATCGACGCCATCGCCGTGTCCTGAGCATGCGCGGGGAGGGGAGACCCTCACCCCGACCCTCTCCCAGGGGGAGAGGGAGCTGGAAAGAGAAAGGCCGCCGGACCCTGTTGGTCCGACGGCCTTTTTCATTCAGCGGCCTCGCGAGAGGCGGCGGGGATTACTTCTGGTCCGCCGCCATCGGGCCGCCCTTCTTCTTCAGCTCCTCGTCGATGATGCGCTTGAAGGCATCGACGGGCTGCGCGCCGACGAGCGAGCGGCCGTTGATGAAGAAGGTCGGGGTGCCGTTGACGCCCACGCGGCTGGACTCGGCCATCTCCGCGGTGATCTGCGATTCGAACTTGTTGCTGTCCAGCGCGGCCTTGAACTTGGGCAGGTTCAGCTTCAGCTCCTCGGCGTAGCGCTCGAGCGAGGCGCGATCCAGGGCGCGCTGATTGGCGAACAGCTTGTCGTGGTACTCCCAGAACTTGCCCTGCTCATGGGCGGCCAGCGCGGCGGCGGCCGCCGGCTTGGCGTTCGCGTGGAAGGGCAGCGGCGAGTTCTTGAACGCGATGCGCACCTTGCCGTGGTAGTCGTTCTCGATCTGCTTGAGCGTCGGGACGGCGCGGCCGCAGAACGGGCACTCGAAGTCGGAGTAGGCCACGATGGTGATGGGGGCGTTCTTCGGGCCGATGGCCGGAGCGTTGCCGACCTCGATGTTCTGCACGGGGGCCTCGGCCGCCGGGGCCTGGGCCTGGGCCTGCGGGGCGGAGCCATTGGACTTCAGGCCCTCCTCGATCAGCTTGCCGTACAGCTCCTCGGGCTTGGTGCCGGCGGCCACCAGCTTGTTGGCGCGGGCGAGCTCCTCGTCGATGACGCGCTTGAAGGAGTCGAAGGGCTGGGCGCCCACGAACTCACGGCCGTTGACGAAGAAGGTCGGGGTGCCATTGGCGCCCACGGCGGCGCCGGCGGAGGCGTCGGCCTCGACCTTCGCGCGGTACTTGCCGGAGTCCAGCGCGGCCTTGAACTGGCCCATGTTCAGCTTCAGCTCCTCGGCGTAGCGCTCGAAGGTGGCGCGGTCCAGCGAGCCCTGGTTGGAGAAGAGCTTGTCGTGCATCTCCCAGAACTTGCCCTGCTCATGAGCGGCCATGGAGGCCTCGGCGGCGGGCTTGGCGTTCGGGTGGAAGGACAGCGGCTGGTGACGGAACACCACGCGCACGTCGTTGGGGTAGTTCTCCTTGATCTGCTTGAGCGTCGGGGTGACGCGGCTGCAGAAGGGGCACTGGAAGTCGGACCACTCGACGATGGTCACCTTGGCGTTCTTCGGGCCGAAGGACGGGGAGTCGGCGGGCACGTCCACCTTGCGGTAGGCGGTGGCCGGGGCCTCCTGCTGCGGGGCGGCGGCCTTGGGAGCGGACTCCACACCCTTGGCGAGGATGGCGGCGTACACCTGATTGGCCGGGGTGCCGGAGCGCGTCAGGGCCTCGGCCTTGCCGAGCTCCTCGTCGATGATGGCCTTGAAGTTGTCGATCGGCTGGGCGCCGGAGAGGAAGCGGCCGTTGATGAAGAAGGCCGGGGTGCCGTTGGCGCCGAGCTTGCCAGCCAGGGCCTGGTCACGATCGATGAGGGCGGACAGCTTGGGGTTGGTCATGTCCGCCTTCCAGCGGTTCAGATCCAGCCCGATCTCGGTGGCGTACTTCTCCAGGTCCGCGTCCTCGAGCGCCTTGCTGTTGGAGAAGAGCTTGTCGTGGTACTCCCAGTACTTGCCCTGCTCACCCGCGGCCAGGGCGGCCAGGGCGGCGGGCTTGGCGCGCGGGTGGAAGGAGAGGGGGTTCTCCTTCATGACGACGCGCAGCTTGTTGCCGTACTGCTTGCGCAGCTGCTCCACCGTCGCGTTGGCGCGGGAGCAGAACGGGCACTGGTAGTCGGAGAACTCGACCAGCGTGACGAGCGCGTCCGCGCTGCCGAGCACCGGAGAGCCGTCGATGGGAACCTTGAAGACGGTGGGGTCCGTCGGCCGGGCGCTCGGCCGGGACGGGTTGGCCGCGGCGGCGGCAGTGGGCTTGTTGCCAGCGGCGGAGTCCTTCGAGGGGCCGGTGACAGCACGGCCGCCAACGAATCCCAGCACCAGGCCCACCAGCAGGGCCACGATCACATTGGGTTTCATGAGTCTGTTCTGCTCCTAGGTACGTCGTCAGGTCCGACTGCGGTCCCGGGCTTTGTTCAAGTCAGCAGGGCGCGGGTAGATAACAGAGCGCGTTCGGAGCACGCAAGACGACCAGGCGTGCCCGACCCGGGCGATGAATCCACCCAGGGCCCCGGAAACACAACGCTTTTCGGCCAAAATTCCCCCCGGCAGGACGCCCGCTCCGCGCCTACACCGAGGCCCTGCGGCCAGGCGTGCGCGTGGATGTCTCGGGGTCGTGAGAGGGGTCGGGCCACCATCAGTCCCGTGGTGACCCGAGCCGCCCCGGAGTTTCACCCGGATTTTCCGGGGGATTTCCTCACAGCAGCTGCAGCACCCGCTCCTCCAGCCGGCGGCCTCGCGAGACGCCGAGGATCAGCACGCCCGTCTGCAGCAGGTGGCCCACCACGCGGCTGATGACCTCCTCGGGCTTGTGGCCCTGGCCATCGAAGCGGACGTGGAGGACCGTCTCGCCCTCCATGCGAGCGGAGGTGACGCCGGGGATCGCCTCGAGCTCCGGGACGATGACGGTGCCGCTCGCCACCTGGACGCGGAACTCGGCCGTCTGGCTGGTGAGCTCGGCCATGGTGCCGGCCTGGGCCAGCTTGCCCCGATCGAGGATGGCCGCCGCGTCGCACAGCTCCTCCAGCTCCTGGAGGTTGTGGCTGGACACCACCACCGTCTGCTGCTGGCCCCGCATGTCGCGGATGACCTGACGCACCTGGGCGGCGATGCGCGGATCCAACCCCGCGGTGGGCTCGTCGAGCAGCACCAGCGGCGGCTTGCCCATGAGGGCCTGGCCCATGGCCACGCGCTTGGCCATGCCGTGGGACAGCGCTTGCGTCTCCACGCCCCAGGCTTCCATCAGGCCCACCTTGTCGAGCGCCTCGCGCGCCTCGTTCTCCGGCTTGTCCAGGCCACTCAGCCGCGCCCAGTAGGTGAGGAGCGCGCCCACCTTCCAGCCACCGGGCAGCACCGCGTCCTGGGGCAGCGCGCCCAGTGCCCCCTTGAGGGCCCCGTCCTTCGAGGGGTCCACCCCCATCACCCGCACGGTGCCGCCGGTGGGGTAGAGGTAGCCGCACATCATGGAGAAGGTGGTCGTCTTCCCGGCGCCGTTGGGGCCGATGAGCCCGTACACCTGGCCGCGCTGGACGGTGAAGCTCACTCCATCCACCGCCATCTTCGCGCCGAAGCGCTTGGTGACGTTGACGAGATCGATGGCCAGCTCGCTCACAGGTCCCTCGCGCGCAGGACGAAGAGGGCGCCGCCGAGGAACAGCAGCGCGAAGACGGCATATGCCGTACCGCTCACCGCGAATTCGGCGAGCCGGGGGTGCAGCAGGTTGTTGGCGTAGTGCGAGGGCGTCAGGTAGCGCACGTACGACATCGGGCTCTTCTCCGTGGCGAAGCTGCCCATCAGGTTCACCAGCCAGAAGCCGAAGAGCATGAAGATGTTGAAGATGAGGCTCAGCGCGGGGGCCCGGAAGAGGCTGGAGCAGAAGGTGGTGAGCGCCAGGTACGCCAGCGAGAACACCACCGCCGCCAGCCAGAACTTCAGCAGGTTGATGGCGAAGGACCCGGCCGTGAAGTCCTGCGTGGTGAACGCGGCGTAGATGAAGATGGCCAGGTCGATGATGAGCACCAGGCCCAGCAGCACCGTGGCCTGGGACAGGAACTTGCCCAGCAGCAGCGACGAGCGCCGCGAGCGCACGGTGAGGTAGCGGATGGAGCGCGGGCCCACCTCGCCGCTCACCTGATCGAAGCCCATGATGGCGATGTAGACGGGCAGGAAGAAGAGGGTGACCTTGAAGACCACCAGCACCACCAGGGGCACCTGCGCCAGCGCCTCCATCATGGCCTGATCGCCCCCCAGCAGGAACCCGAGGAATCCCTGGCGGAACTGGTCGGCCACCTGCGTGGCCGCGGCGGCATCCGCGCCGGCCTGGGCCACCTGGGTGTCCAGCTGCTCGCGCAGGGCCTTGGTGATGCCCCCCACCACGAGCAGCACCAGCAGGGAGAACATGCTGTAGAGCGCCAGCAGCGCCACCACCCGCGCGCTGCGCACGGTGCGGCGGCACTCCGCGCCCCAGATCACTGCAGTCTCATTCAATCCGTTCAAGGCGGGTGGACCCTACCGGGCCCGGCGGAGGCTCGCCAGGATTCTCGCTCTCCAGGCGGGCCTTCACGATGGAATGGACGGAACGCCCGGGACAGGTACCATTCGGACCCCCCCAACCCCCCTCGCGCGACGGTCCCGCATGACCCTTTCCCGTGCCCTCCCCGCCACGCTGCTCCTGCCCCTGTTCATCCTGCTCGTCGGTGCGGACGAGGGGAGTGCGGGGACCACCACGATGGCTCCGGCCATCGAGGTCGCCTACTCGGATGGCGGGATGGTCACGGTGGACGAGGCCGCTTCCTCCGACGACGGTGGGACGGCGGTGGCCGAGGTGACGGACGGCGGGGTGCTGCCGGGGCTCGTTCCTCCCGTGCCCGTACCCTCGCGCGAGGCGGACCCCCCCATCGCCCGCCTGCGCTCGCTGGCCCCCAAGCAGGACGTGCTCGCCCGCGCGAAGCGCGACGCGCAGGGGCGGCTCGTGGTGCCGGGTCCCAACGGCAACGTGCCGCTGACCATCGACCCGACCCTCCAGTCGCAGCTCAAGGGGCTCCTCGAGCAGTACCAGGTGCCCTACGGCGCGGTGGTGGTGCTGGAGCCGTCCACGGGCCGGGTGCTGGCCATGTCCGAGCACTCGCAGGCGCAGCCGGGGTTGCGCGGACTGGCCACGCGCGCGGTGTTCCCCGCGGCGAGCGTCTTCAAGATCGTCACCGGCAGCGCGCTGCTGGAGGCCGGCGTGACGCCCCTGGACGAGACGTGCTTCCACGGCGGCAAGCGGCGCCTGTCCGAGAAGCTGCTGGCGGACAGCGAGCGGGATGGCCAGTGCCACTCGCTGGCCGAGGCCATGGGCAAGAGCGCCAACGTCGTCTTCGCCAAGCTGACGCAGCGCTACCTGTCGCCCGGGGCGCTCAAGCATGCCGCGGCCCGCTTCCACTTCAACCGGGAGATCTCCTTCCCGGTGCCCACGGACGTGTCGCTCGCTTCGGTGCCGGACAGTGACGAGTTCCGCTTCGCGCAGACGGGCGCGGGCTTCGGGGACGTGTACCTCTCGCCGCTGCACGGCGCGCTGCTGGCGGCCGTGGCGGCCAACAAGGGCGTCTGGAAGGACCCCGTGCTCTTCGAGCCCGACCCGAACGCCCAGTCCCAGTCCCAGTCCCAGCCCGCCGAGCAGGTGCTGTCGCCCGAGGTGGCGCGCGACCTGACGACCCTGATGGAGGCCACGGTGACCAAGGGCACCGCGCGCCGCATCTTCCGCGAGCGCGGCATGGGCGTGCCGGGCGCGGTGGGCAAGACGGGGACGCTGGCGGATCGCAAGCCCTTCCGCGACTACTCGTGGTTCGTGGGCTTCGCGCCCAAGGACAACCCGAAGGTCGCTGTGGCGGCGGTCATCGTCAACGAGCCCCTCTGGCGCATCCGGGCCACGTGGCTCGGCCGCGAGGCCATGCGCCTGGGCCTGGCGCGTCTGCCTCCCGGGTCCCTGGCTCCCGCCAAGGAGGATCCGTCCGCGCCGCACGAAGAGGAGCCCACCGAGGAGGAGCCCTCCGACGAGGAGACTCCCGTCGAGGAGGTGGCCGGTTCGCCCGCGCCCCATGCTCCGGCGGCCACCAAGACGGCGACCACCGGGCCCTGAGCCGTCGCGAGGCGCCGAGCAAGCGCTCGGTCTTCGCCTCTCTCCTGCATCGGCCGTTCCCCGTCAGCGGGCAATGTCACATCCATGTGGAGGCGACTCCTACGGGGTGGTGACGAACTCGCCTTGCTTCCGGGTGCACTGGACATGCGTCGGAGCCTCTCCATATTGCGCGGCACCGTGTGGCGTGTGTCCGCTCGGTGGAGGGGGAAACCTATGTCTCGCAAAAGTTTGCTCTGGCTGGCCAGCGGCTGTGCGCTGTGGTGTGCCTGCGGCCCGCTGGATGAATCGGTGGAGGAGAACGGGCAGTCATCCACTGCCACGGCGCGGCTCGAAGCGGAGTCGGACTGGCGCAATGAACGGCGCTGCCAGCCGCCCGTCATGGTCGCGGATCTCACCCCAGCGCCTGGTCACACCAACGTCATCGATCAGGCCGAAGTGGAAGGGGTGGTCTTCATCAGTACGTTCAACGCCTCGACCAGCACCGCCGCCTTGTGGAAGCTGGAAGATGTGTCGAGGGGCCGCAAGTCGGCTCCCGAATGGAAGACCACCCTTCTGCTCGGCGGTCTCTCCGACGGTCCCAGGTTCCTCACCGTCGTGGGCCAGAAGCTCTTCTTCATCGTCGATGACGGGGTCCACGGCACCGAGCTGTGGAAGAGCGACGGCACACCCGAGGGCACGGTCCTGGTCGAGGACATCAACCCCCAGGGTGATGCCTTCCACACCTTCTCTCCGCGCCCCGTCGTCGTGGGCCGGACGCTCTACTTCGCCGCCAACGATGGCTCCCACGGCGAGGAGTTGTGGCGCAGTGACGGTACGAGGAGCGGCACCCGGCTGGTGAAGGACATCGCCAGTGGCCCCGGGAGCTCTTCGCCCGGATCGTTCCTGGTGGACGGCAACCGGCTCCTCTTCGCCGCCGATGATGGTGTCCACGGCCGCGAGCTCTGGAAGAGCGACGGCACCCGGGACGACACCCGGATGGTGAAGGACATCGCCCGCGGGCCCGCGAGCTCTTCTCCCGACTCCCTGCTCCGGATGGACAACCGACGGATCTTCTTCGTGGCCGACGACGGCGTCCACGGCCGCGAGCTCTGGAAGACCGATGGCACCCGGGACGACACCCGGCTCGTGGAGGACATCCGCTCGGGTCCCGAGGGGTCGAGCATCGCGGAGCTGACCGTGGCGCGGCGGACGCTCTTCTTCTCCGCGGATGACGGGGTTCATGGGAGCGAGCTCTGGGCCTCCAGAGGCCGCGCCGACGATACGCGGCTCGTGGAGGACATCCGGCCTGGCTTGGAGGGCTCGCGGCCCCTCGAGCTGACCCCGCTGGACGGGGACGTCGTCATGACCGCCGATGATGGCACCCACGGCCGCGAGCCCTGGCGGAGCGATGGCACGCCGGAAGGCACGCTGCTGCTGGCGGACACCCATCCGGGCGAGCCTCCCCCCGGGTTCGGGGTCTCGGGCCTGGTCAGGGCGGGGGAAAAGGTCTTCTTCTACGCCACCGCGCCCGATACGGGCCAGGAGCCCTGGGTCACGGATGGGTCTCCCGCCGGTACTCGGCTGGTGAAGGACATCCAGCCGGGCCCCGCCAACTCCATCTCGGGAGATCCCTCCCCGGTCTTCCCGGTACGTGGCGGTGTCTTCTTCCGGGCCTCCGATGGCGTCCATGGGGAAGAGCCGTGGTGGAGCGATGGCACGGAGGCGGGAACGAAGATGGCGGACATCGCACCGGGCGCCGCATCGTCGTCTCCGTCCGCCTTCATCGTCACCCGTGAGTGGCTCTACTTCTCGGCGAACGATGGCGTTCACGGAAGCGAGCCGTGGGCACTGCCCGTGGCCTGCTTCCCGAGGGAGTAGGACCCTCGAAGGAGGACCGTCAGCGGGCGGGCATCCGCGACACGGGGTGCCTGCCCGGGGCGGGGACGAGGCGTTACCGGGGCGTGAGCTTCACCAGCCCCGAGTCCACGAAGGCCCGGAAGTACTTCAGCGCCTCCACCTCCTTGATGGGGGACACGCTGATGATGGCGCCCAGGTCGCGCTTGCCGTCGATGCGCGACAGCAGGTAGCGCTCGGGCGAGCTGAGCTGCAGCGTCTTCAACTGCGCCGCCGACACCACCAGCGAGGGCACCTGTGGCTTGTCCAGCATCTCCCGGCGCAACGCGCCCTGCAGCGCCGCCTCCGCCGAGCGCAACAGTGCCTCCGTCTCCGGCGTGGCCGACATCTCGTACGCCCGGCGCGCCAGTGCCTCTCCGTCCCGGAAGTTGCCGTTGGCCAGGAACGACTGCGCCGCCTGGATGACCTCGCTCGTGGGGGACTCGGCGCCGAGCACGTCCACGTCCACCACCTGCGCCTCGTCCTCGTCCTCGGCGGGAGCTGGCCGCTGGCGCACCGCGGGTGGCGTGCTCCGCACCTTCACCGCCTCCAACCGGTAGAGCGCGTACAGCCGCTGGTACACCAGGAACTCCGAGGCGTGCAGCACCTTGGCCATCTCGTCGATGCTCAGCCCCTCGCGGATGCGCTTCACCAGCCTCGCGTCCAGGCTGCCCGCCTTGGGGGACTCCGCCAGCCGGCGCTCGTCCAGCTCCAGGTACAGGTTCCCCGAGGGGAAGGCCGTCCGGATCGCCTGCCAGGCCGTCTCGCGGAACTCGCCCTCGCGGTGCACGTCCGCCAACTCCACGCGCGCATCCACGCCGTCGATCTCCGCCACCGGGCCCGCGTCGAAGGAGAACTCGCCCTCCTCCCAGGGAAACATGTCCAGCAGCGTCTCGCGGAACTTCAGGGAGAGGGCCGCGCGCACCGTCTGCTCGGGTACCATCCCCGTCATCACCAATATCTTCCCCAGCGGTACCCGCGTCTCGCGCTGGGTCGCGTAGGCCTTGCTGAACTGCTCCTCGTTCAGGTGCCCCATGTTGATGAGGAACTGTCCGAGGAACTCGCGTGGCTGGTTGGAGCTGGCGCTCAGCACCTGCCCCTCGCGCAGGAGGATGAGCTTGCGCACGCCCGCTCGGGTGACCCTCAACGTCCCCATCACCCGCCGGCTGCCGAGGTACGCGACGAGATCCTTCAACGGCATCGTCGAGAAGTCACCTGACAGACCGCGCATCGCATCACATCCTTCGTCCGAAATGATTGTCCGAATCTACTCGAAACCGAACTGCTGCCTCTGCGACCAGGCCAAGGCCGTGCTCGAGCGGGTGCGCGAACGCATCCCCTTCGATCTGGTGGAGGAGGACATCCGCGCCGATCCCTCCATCTTCGCCGCCTTCCGGTACGACATCCCCGTGGTCATCATCGACGGCCACCAGGCGTTCAAGCTTCGCCTGGAGGAAGGGGAGGTCGAGGCGTACCTCCGGCGGGTCATGGATGGCACGCCTGTTGCTCCTTCAGGGGACCATGAGGGGTAACGGCCTTCCCAACCCCAGGAAAAACATGGGGATGGAAGGGAGTAGGGGTGGGTGAGGCTGTAAACCTGGGGATGGGGCGGAGAAGCGATGTGGAAAAAGGTTCTGGCCGGAGGGGAGGGGCGGTGGCGTTGAGGCGCAAGCACAAGAGGGCGGATCAGCCGCTGACGGTGCTGGTGGTGGAGCCGCGTGCGGGAGACCTGGAGCGAACCCGGGTGGTGCTGGGGGAAGCGGGCTTCCGGGTGGTGCCGGTGACGCGCTTCGACGCGGCGGGGCCGCTGTTCGAGGCCATCCGCCCGGACGCGGTGGTGCTCGCCGCGCAGGCTCCGGACTTCGCGGCGGTGTCAGTGGCGCGGCGGCTGCGGCAGATGGGCCGGGGCGCGATTCCCCTGCTGTATCTGGTGGATCCGGGGGACACCGAGGCGCACCGCCACTGCCTGGAGAAGGGCCTGTGCGTGGACATGGTGCCGCGCACCGGCTCGGGCGAGGAGCTGGTGCTTCGCCTGCGCGCCCAGCTGCGGCTGAAGAAGGCCGTGCGCCGGGCGATGCTGCCCGACGACGCGGGCTCCGCCGCCCTGCATGATCCGCTCACCGGGCTGTACACGCGCACCTTCTTGCTGGAGCTCATGACGCTGGAGATGCGGCGCACGGAGCGCTTCGGGGGCAGCTTCTCGGTGGTGGCCGGGTCGCTCGAGGATTTCCGCACCCTGCGCAAGGAGTCCGGACGGGGCGTGGCCGAGCGGCTGCTGGTGTACAGCGCGGTGGTGTTCGGCCAGACGGTGCGCGAGGCGGACGTGGTGGCGCGAGTGGGCGAGGACGAGTTCGCCGTGCTGCTGCCGGGGACTCCGGCGGAGGGGGTGCCGGACGTGATGGCTCGCGTGAGCGAGCGCTTCTCCCTGGCGCGCCTGCAGGTGGAGGGAAAGGTGCTGCGCCCGTCGCTGACGCTGGGCGCGGTGAGCTATCCGGACATGGTGGGGGCTCCGGCCCAGCTGCTCACCCACGCGTTGCAGGCGTTGCGCCGGGCACGCGAGGAGCGGCGGGGTGCGGGAGTGGGACTGACGGTTTGATGAGGGGCGGACCCATCGAGGGTAGGCCCCGGGGTGATTCGAGATGGTGAGGGGAGGCGAGGGGATGGATCGGATCGCGGTGCTGGTGGTGGACGACGAGGAGCAGGTGCGGACGTTCCTCGCCGAGCTGCTGGGCAGCTCGGGGTACCAGGTGCGCTGCGCGTCGAATGGAGCTCAAGCCCTGGAGATGCTCGCCGGGGGCTCGTTCGACGTGGTGTTGCTGGACGTGATGATGCCGGAGATGAGTGGCCTGGAGGTGCTGCGGCGCTACCGGGCTTCCGGCGGCAACGCGCCGGTCATCGTGCTCTCCGCGCTGTCGGGCGCGGAGGACGCCATGCGTGCCATGAAGCTGGGCGCCAGCGACTACCTGTCCAAGCCCTTTGGCAACGACGAGCTGGAGGACGCGATGGGCCGGGCCCTGGGCAGCCGTATGCCGGCGCGCCAGCCCGCGGCGAGCGCACCGGTGGCGGCCCAGTCGGCGGCGCTGGTGGACGCGAGTGGGGAGCGGCTGCTCATCTCGCACTCGCCGGCCATGCGCCGGGTGCGCGCGCTGGTGGAGCGCATCGCGGACACGGACGTGCCGGTGCTGCTGCTGGGTGAGTCTGGCACGGGCAAGGAAGTGATTGCCCGCGAGGTCCACGCGCGCAGCAATCGGCGTGCGCGGCCGTTCATCAAGGTGAACTGCGCGGCGCTGCCGGGCGAGCTGCTGGAGAGCGAGCTGTTCGGCCACGAGCGGGGTGCGTTCACGGGCGCGACGGCGGAGAAGCCGGGCAAGTTCGAGCTGGCGGATCAGGGAACGATCTTCCTGGACGAGATCGGCGAGATGGCCATCCGGCTGCAGGCCAAGCTGCTGCAGGTGCTGCAGGACGAGGAGTTCTTCCGGGTGGGAGGCAAGAAGAGCGTCCGGGTGGACAGCCGGGTGGTGGTGGCGACGAACCGGGACCTGGAGCGGGAGATCGAGCTGGGCAACTTCCGCGAGGACCTGTTCTACCGCCTGAACGTGGTGGCGATCCGGCTGCCGCCGCTGCGGGAGCGCCCGGAGGACGTGGTGCCGCTGACGGACCACTTCCTGAAGAAGTACGGGCGGCAGTACATGAGCGGGGTGGCGGAGCTGCCGCCGGAGGTGCTGAGGGCCTTCACGGAGTACGAGTGGCCGGGCAACGTGCGCGAGCTGGAGAACATGGTGCGCCGGCTGTGCGTGCTGAAGGATCCGACGCTGGTGCTGGACGAGCTGCGAGCGGGAGGCCGTGCGCCGGCGAGCGCGCCGTCGCTGCCGACGTCGTACGCGGGAGACGGGGACGTGGAGCCTCCGGCGCCGACAGTGGTGCGGACGCCGGTGACGGTGCCCGCGGCGGGTGGAGGCACGGCGGTGCAGGTGCTGGAGATGCCGTCGAAGGGGAACGTGCCTCCGGCGGAGGTGCCGACGAACCATGTGGTGCCGCCGGTGCGGTACGCGAATCCGTTCGACGTGCCGCAGCCGCCGCCGCCGCCGCCGAGCGTGCCGGAGGGGGAGATGTCGCTGAAGGACATCGGCAAGAGGGCGGCGATGCTGGCGGAGCGGGAAGCGATACTGGCGATGCTGCAGCGGACGGCGTGGAACAAGCGTCGTGCGGCGAGCAAGCTGCGAATCAGCTACAAGGCGCTGCTCTACAAGATCAAGGAGTGCGGCATCGTGGATCCGAGGGCGTCGGCCGAGTTCTGATCAAGACGAAGGCCGTTACGGAAGGATCAACG
Source organism: Archangium violaceum (assembly GCF_016887565.1). Taxonomy (NCBI): domain Bacteria; kingdom Pseudomonadati; phylum Myxococcota; class Myxococcia; order Myxococcales; family Archangiaceae; genus Archangium; species Archangium violaceum. The sequence goes on along the minus strand of NZ_CP069396.1, from coordinate 7,859,806 downwards.
GTGTAGAACCAGGTTCAGACCCTCTCCCTCTGGGAGAGGGACGGGGTGAGGGTATCCAGCCCCGTGTTGAACCCTGTCAGCACAACTCGAGGCCCCGAGCACCCGCGGTGGTGTCCGGGGCCCCGCTTTTCACGGGTACCCCTACCGCCAGCCCGAACGCTCTCCACACGAGCAGGCGAGCCTTGAGGACAGGGTCGTCATCCAGGGGGTATCTGCGCACCTTTCCCGCCGAGCTCCAGGCCCGAGAGGGCGTGGTTGTCTCGCGGGAGGTCTCGCGATGATGGGAAGACTGACGCCTCCAGTATCCGAGCGCGACCATGTGATGGGCGCGGCCGAAGCGCGAGTGACACTGGTGGAGTACGGAGATTACGAGTGCTCCTACTGTGGCGAGGCCTACACCATCATCCAGGCGGTGAGGCAGAGGCTGGGAGGGCAGGTGCGCTTCGTGTTCCGCAACTTCCCGCTCTCCGAGCTGCATCCGCACGCGCGTCTGGCGGCGTACGCGGCCGAGGCGGCGGCGATGCAGGGCCGATTCTGGGAGATGCACGACCTGCTCTACGAGAACCAGGAGTCGCTCGAGCCGGATGATCTGATCGGCTACGCGGAGCTGCTGGGGCTGGACGTGGAGCAGTTCGACCGGGACGCGGGAAGCCGAGCGGTGGCCGAGCGCGTGCGCTCGGACTGCCTCGGGGGAAGCCGCGCCGGCGTCAGCGGCACGCCGACGTTCTTCATCAACGGCCAGAGGTATGACGGCAACTGGGCCGTGCGCCCCCTCTTCGGGGCCCTGGAAGCAGCCATCGCGGAGGCCGACTCCCAGGAACAGTGGCGCTGAGCGGCGGGTACTTCACCGCTCAGGCTTCATGGCCGTGCACCTGCCGAGCTACTCCGGGAAGTGCACCACGTTGCCGTTGTCGCCCACGGCCCAAATGTCGCTCGGCGAGCTGAGCGCAATATCCCGGAGGGGCTTGTTCACGGTGGTAGCGGTGAACCACGTGCCGGCCGCGTTCAACCGACGGATGGAACCACCGTTGGTGGTGGCATCGGTGACGTAGATGGAGGAGGGGTCCAGCACCACGACACTGGAGAAGGGAGCGGTGGTGTTGTCGGACGGCGGGTTCACGTAATTCCAGTTCGTGGCTCCGTCCCACCTCATCACCTGACCAGTGTCTCCTACGGCATAGGCGAGGTTGGAAGCACCCATCCACACGGCACGCAAAGGGCCGGGATTATTGCCGGGCACATTATTGAGGGTGTGGCGTACCACCGAGCCAAGGCCTCCGCTGCCGGAGTAACTGGCGATGTAGGGCGCTTCGTTGTCTTCAGTCGCGCCTCCAACGGCGAGCAACTGCGTGGGGGCCAATCCGTGGATGCCAAAGTAGGTTTGCACAGCCTCGTTGTAACGCTGCTCCGGGAGGGTGCCGGGCGTCCACGCGTACATTCGTGCCTTGTCTTCAACGAGGTAGACCGGGGGATTGGATTGGTTGAACTCAATCAGGCCAGTGACGTTGTTGCTTGGTGAGAGGGTTGCCTGGTTGTAGCAGACGTTGATGCCGTCATGCTCGGCCAGGCGCCCGCCTTCACCGGCCAGCAGTACGTGGCCGTTGGCGGGGCGAACCCAGGCAGCGCGCCAGTTATGGTTACCACAACCTCCATCAAGGCTTTTGAAGGCCTGACCCGCCGCGGTGCGAACCGCGAGTGCGCCGTTATCTCCCGCGACCCATACTGGCAACCCGCCCGGGCCGATCGCCACCGTCTTCCATTGACGGGAATTGCCAGTGAGGGCTGCGTCATCCAGCACCTTCCATCCCTTGCCCCCGCAGATGTCGCCCTCGTCCCGTTGCGTGTCGCAGTTGTTGTCCCGGTCGTCGCACACCTCGGCCTTGCCGCGTAGGTTGTGCTTGTCCAGATCGTCGCAGTCGTTCTTGTTGGCGACGAAGCCCGTGGGTGCTGTCTCGTTTGGGCACACATTTGACGGAGTGATGTTCTCGTTACCCGCGCCATCGCCATCCACGTCCGGGTAATAGAGGGCCGGGGCCGGGGATTCGACGCAACTCACCCCGTTGTGGCTGGCATTGCAGACGTACTTCCCACCGGGACAGGGATTGCTGCAAGCGGCGCCCTTGGCGAAACCGTCGTCCTTCTCGCCGTCGCAGTCATTGTCCACTTCGTCGCACAGTGCCTCGGAGAGGCCAGGGCGCGGGTAGATCTCCGCATCCGAGTCCCCGCAGTCCGTGTTGTTCTGCACGTAGCGGGTGTTGCCCGTGTTCGCGGGCTCGGCGCAGCTCATCAGCGCCGTGGCATCTCGGTCGCCGAAGCCATCGTCATCCCGGTCGGGGTACCAGGGCCTCGTGGGCAGGCCCTGATCAATGTTTCCGTCGCAGTCGTTGTCCCGGCCATCGCATGCCTCATTGAGCCCGGGTCGACTGTTCTTGTCATTGTCGTCGCAGTCCGTGCCCTCGGCCATGTACCCATCTTCATCGGTATCGTGGGCCGTCAGGGTGACTTCGGACTCCTTGATGTCACCCTTCTTGTCGAGCTCCACGATACGTACTTCCTGGGCCACCTCGGCTCCGTCACAAGTCAGCTCGTGGGCGGTCGTGGTGATCTCCAGCGTGTGGCTCCAGTCCTCCTTGCGGAAGACGGCGAGCACCACCTCCGAAGACTCACGAGCGAGATCCGTGAACTCACTCGTCTCTTGGCCCTGACCGTTCGCATCCCGGGCGAGCACGGTGATGCAACCAACCTTGAAGTTGTAGGAGACCTTCAGCCGAACGGCGGCCTCTGTCGCTCGTGGCTTGCACCCACTTCCAACGAGAAGCAGGAGCAAGAGAAGCGAGGTGAGTCGACCCATGATGTTCCTCCCGTGGCCCGCCTTGGACAGCGGGCCGCGAAGTCGCACCGGGGCTCAGCCCCGGTCCCGGCGTACCTGCACCTTCTTACCCCGGAGGGTGGTCTGGCGCAGCGCCGTGATGATCTGCTCGGCTTCGGACTCGGGCACCTCGACGAGCGAGTAGTTGTCGCCGATCTCGATGGCACCGAGCCGCTTGCCCTCCACGCCCGCCTCGCCCGTGATGGCACCCACCAGGTCCCCGGGACGGAGTCCCGTGCCCCGGCCGGCACCGATGAACAGCCGGGTCATATCGAAGTCCTGCGCCGGACCCGCGCGGCGTTTGACGCCTCGGGGCTCCTTCGCACCCGGCCCCCCGGGCCCCTGGCGAGCGGCCGCCCGGGCATTCTTGCCCGGATGCGAGGGCCTCGCCGTGGGAGGAGGCAGCGTGGGGATCTCCTCCTCTTCCTCCTGCTCGTGGCCCTCCACCTGCGCGTCATGGAGCAGCTTCACCGAGGCGGCGGCCACATCCACCAGATCGAACTCGGAGGCGAGGCTCTCCACCACGGAGCGGTAGGAGTCGAGCTCGCCGGCCACGAGGGCCTCGCGCAGGGAGGCGCGGACGAGCTCGAGCCGGCGGGCGCGCAGGTCCGCCACGGTGGGCACGGTGGCCACTTCGATCTTCTGGCCCGTGAGCTTCTCGATGTTGCGCAGCAGGCGGTGCTCGCGGGGCTCGGCGAGCGTGATGGCCACGCCCTCGCGCCCGGCGCGGCCGGTGCGGCCGATGCGGTGGACATAGGCCTCGGGGGCATTGGGCACGTCGTAGTTGACGACGTGGGTCAGCTTCTCGATGTCCAGCCCGCGCGCGGCCACGTCAGTGGCGACGAGCAGATCCACCGCATGCGCCTTGAACTGCTTGAGGACGCGGTCGCGCTGGGCTTGGTCCATGCCGCCGTGGAGGGCCTGGGCGCGCCAGCCCCGGCCGTTGAGGGACACGGTGAGCTCATCCACCTCGGTGCGGGTGCGGCAGAAGACGATGGCGGCGGTAGGGGCCTCCACGTCCAGCACGCGCCCGAGCGTGGCGGCCTTGAAGGCGCGCGGGACGATGTAGGCCGTCTGGCGCACGCGGGGCCCGGTGCCGGGGGCCACCTTCTCCTTGGCGATGCGCACGTGGACGGGCTCGCTCAGGTGGCGCTCGGCGATGGAGGCGATGCGCGGGGGCAGGGTGGCGGAGAAGAGGGCCGTCTGCCGCTCCTCGGGGGTGGCCTCCAGGAGGGCCTCCAGGTCCTCGGCGAAGCCCATGTCGAGCATCTCGTCGGCCTCGTCGAGCACCACGGTGCGCACGGAGTCGAGCAGGAGCGACTGGCGCTTGAGGTGGTCGAGCGCGCGGCCCGGGGTGGCGACGACGACGTCCACGCCGCGCTTGAGCACGCGCAGCTGCTGTCCCATGGGCTGGCCGCCGTAGATGGGGAGCACGCTCACGCCGAGCTTCTGGCCGTAGCGGTGGATGGCCTCGGCCACCTGCATGGCGAGCTCGCGGGTGGGGACGAGGACGAGCGCGGAGGTAGAGAAGGGCTCGCGCTTGCCGGGCTCGAGGCGCTGGAGGAGGGGCAGGGCGAAGGCGGCCGTCTTGCCGGTGCCGGTGGCGGCGATGCCGAGCAGATCCTTCCCGGCGAGCAGCGGGGGCAGGGAGGCCCGCTGAATGGGGGTGGGCTCTTCGTAGCCGAGAGCGCTGAGCGCCTCGACGAGGGCGGGGAGGAGGCCCAATTGCTCGAAGGTGGCGGGGGTCTCGGTCTTCTCGGTCTTGGGAGTGGTCACGTTGGAACGGGCTTGTACCACCGCGTCCGCCGTCCAGACGAGCACTCAGGCCGCCGAGACGGTGACTTCTGTTGCCTCTTGCAGCAAGAGGACGAAGCGGGCGCCGCCCTCGGTCCGGTTCTCCACGTGGAGCGTCCCTCCGGCCTGGGTGACGTAGCCGCGGCACAGGGCGAGTCCCAACCCGGTGCCCTTGCCCGGCGGTTTGGTGGTGAAGAAGGGCTCGAAGAGGCGCGGCAGCACCTCTGGAGGAATCCCCGGGCCGTTGTCCTCCACCTCCAACCGCACTCCGCCCGCTACCCGCCGGGCCCTCACCACGACACGGGCCGGGCGGGGCGGGCTCGCCGACTCCACCGCGTCCGCCGCGTTCAGCAGCAGGTTCAACAGCACCTGCACCAGGTGGCGCTGCCCCAGGCCCACCCGGGGCAGCTCCGGGTCCGCGTCCAACACCACCTCGCCCAGGCCGCGCAGGCGCACCGAGGCCAGCCGGCGTGCCTCCTCCATGGCCTCCTTCGGTGAGCCCAGCTCCACCCGCTCGTGCTCGCTTCCCTCGCGCGAGAAGCGCCGGAGATCCGTGACGATCTGCTGGATGCGCAGCAGGCCCTGCTCCGTCTCGGTCAGCACCTCGCCGAGCTCCGCCGGGTCCGGCGGCGAGTCCTCACGCCGCAGCTCCTCCTTGAGGTAGCTCAGGTTGGCCCTCACGAAGGCCAGCGGGTTGTTCACCTCGTGGGCCACTCCGGCGGCCAGCTGGCCCACCATCACCAGCCGATCCACCTCCGCGCGCTCGCGCTCGGCGTGAAGCCGGAGGCGCTCGCTCTTCGCCAGTTGCTCCAGGGCCGCGAGTCGCTCCTCCTGTGCCACCCGCTCCGCCTCGCGCAGCCGCCGGTAGGTCTTGCTCCCGAAGGCGCCGATCATCCCGACGAGGGCGAAGGTGACCGCCCGTGGCACGAGGACGCGGGTGGGCACTCCGGCCAGCACGTCCAACACCGCCACCGCGCATACCGTCGCTCCGAGGGTCAGCAGCATGGGCAGCCGGGAGTCCGGGGTGAACATCGCCAGGAGGAGGGGAACGGCGACGAGCAGTGCGAGGTAGGGGCTCGCGGGTCCGCCGGTGAAGTGGATGATCGCCGTCACCGATGCCAGGCACACCAACCCGGCCGCCAACCCCGGGAACCACCCGGGCAGCACCCCCACTCCCAGGCCGAGCAGCACGAAGCTCGTACTCCAGGCGAGCTGCACCAGCACCAGCCGCGAATCGAGGTCGCCGGGCAGCAGGAACCTGTGCACCAGGAAGATTCCGAGGATCAGCGCCGCTGAGACGAAGCAGCTTCGCCTCTTCACTCGGAGTTGTGCCTGGAGCGTGGCGTGATCCGCCGTCATCACGTCAAAAGGCTGCCATGTCGCCGTGAAGCCAGTCGTTGACGGCGGGGTCGTTCACGTCTTGGGCCATCCGGTTTATGACACAAGAAGTCTCAATTCATGAGAGTCATTTCAATCTCCGTGTGAGTCGTTCACCTGGACCCGATATCCGTGCCGGTCCGATAAGCTCGGAGGCATGGTTCCTCTCATCCTGCTCGGATGTGGCTACACGTTGACGCGGCTGGCACTCGTGGAGGCACGGAGCGGGCGCCCGGTGCTGGCGGTGACCCGGGACGAGAAGCGCCGCGAGGAATTGTCCCGAGCGGGAGTCCAACTCCCGTCCCTGGACGAAGCCGTGGCGTCCGCGAAGGGGGCCCACGTCGTGAGCTCCATCCCGCCGGAGGCCGGGCTCGATGCCTCCCTGTCCGAGTCCCTGGCGCGCGTCGGACCCGCCCGTCTCGTCTACCTCTCCTCCACGGGGGTCTACGGTGATGCGCGGGGACACGTGGACGAGTCCACCCCCCTCGACACCACTTCCACGCGTGCCCGGGGCCGCATCGACGCGGAGGCCCACTACCGGCGGCTCGGCGGCATCAGCCTGCGCATCGCGGGCATCTACGGTCCCGGCCGGGGCCTGCATGAGCGCATCCGCTCGGGCACGCTCCGCATCCCCGAGAGTGGAGGCGGCCGCATCTCCCGGGTGCACGTGGATGACCTGGTGGAGGCCCTCCGGGTGGTGCTGGAGCGGGGTGAGCCGGGAGGCATGTACTGCGTGGCGGACGATCGGCCGGCGACGCAGGCGGAGACGAGCCAGTGGCTGTGCGCGCGGCTCGGGCTGCCACTCCCACCGGCAGTGCCCCTGACTTCACTCCACGAGTCACTCCGCGGGGATCGGGCCATCTCCAATGCCCGGCTGAAGGCGCTGGGGTGGCGGCCCCGCTACCCGGATTTCATCGTGGGTTTTTCGGCCCTCCTGGAGGCCGGAGCCTGAGCTGACAGGAGCGATTCCGGCTACTTACAGCTCCATCCCATCCCATTGCACGGCGGTATCACGTGCGCGGTAACAGTTCGCGCGCGCTCCGGTGTTCAGGTTCGCGCGAGGACGGAGGAAGCGATCGTTGGCCATTGATGTGGAAGCCTGCTACCGCCGGTATGGACCGATGGTGCTCCGGCGCTGCCGCTTCCTCCTGCGCGATGAGGAGAGGGCCGTGGATGCCATGCACGATGTCTTCGTCCAGTTGCTCGACCATCAGGAGGCGCTGATGCAGACGGCTCCGTCGAGCCTGCTGCACCGGATGGCGACGAACGTGTGCCTCAACCGGATGCGCTCGGAGCGTCGGCGCCCGGCGGACACGGACGAGGAGTTGCTGGTGCGCATCGCGTCGATGGAGGACCTGGAGGCGCGTACGGGAGCCCTGGCGGTGCTGGACCGGCTCTTCGGACGGGAGCAGGTGTCCACGCGCACCATCGCCGTGCTGCACCTGGTGGATGGAATGACGTACGAGGACGTGGCGAAGGAGGTGGGACTCTCCGTCTCCGGCGTCCGCAAGCGCCTGCGCACCTTGCGCTCCCACCTGCAGCAACTGGAGGCCGCCTGACATGTCCCACCACACGCCCGATTGGTTGCTGGAGCGTATCGCCCTGGGGGAACTGCCTCCTGACGAGCTGGCCGCCGCCCGCGCGCGCCTGGCCACGGAGCCTGGAGGACTCGAGCGCCTCGCGAAGCTGGAGGCGGATGATGGGGCCACGCTGGCGAAACTCCCACCGTCCCAGGTCGTCGCCGAGGTGGCTCGTCGCCGCCGGGTGCGGGAGGCCTCGCGCTCGGTGGGGGCCTCCTCCAGCTCCCGGGGGTGGCTGCCGGCCGTTGCACTGGGAGCACCCGTGGCCGCGGGGCTCGCGCTGATGATGTTCTTCTCCCGGAGCGAGCTGCCCGAGGAGACCCGGCCGGAGCAGGTGGCGCTGCTCGAGACGACGCGCACCAAGGGGTTGGAGCCGAAGCTGCTCATCCATCGCCAGACGCGGCGCGAGCCCGAGCCGCTCGCGGACGCGGCCCGGGCGCGGCCGGGGGACGTGCTGCAGCTCAGCTACGTGTCCGCGGGCCGGCCCTACGGCGCGGTGCTGTCCGTCGATGGCCGGGGCTCCGTCACGTTGCACTACCCGGAGTCGCTCACCGGTTCGCTGGCGCTCGCGGGGGGAACGGTGTCGCTGTCGAGCGCCTATGAGCTGGACGACGCGCCCCTCTTCGAGCGCTTCTTCTTCGTCACCAGCACCGCGCCTTTCGATCTGAACGCGCTGATGGACGCGGCGCGCCAGCTGGCCCGCTCCTCCGAGGCGGCCCGCCACGCGCCGCTGCCCCTGCCGGAATCGCTCTCGCAGTCGTCCCTTACCCTGGAGAAGTCCCCGTGAAGCGAGCGCTCTTCGTCTCCCTTCTGCTCCTTCCCCTCCTGGCCGCGGCCTCTCCGGACGAGGGCCCGCCGCCGGTGCGGCGCTTCGCGCTGTTGGTGGGCGTCAACGACGGGGGCCCCAGCCGCGTGCGCCTGCGCTACGCCGTCTCCGACGCGAAGGCCGTGAGCCAGGTGCTCGGCGAGCTCGGCGGGGTGCTGCCGGGAGATCGCATCCTGGTGCTGGACGCGGACCGCGCGGCGCTGGAGGACGGGATGAACCGCCTGCGGCGGATGATCGACGCGGCGAAGTCCTCCGGCGGGCGCACCGAGGCGCTCCTCTATTACTCGGGGCACTCGGACGAGGAGGGCCTGATGCTGAAGCAGGACCGCCTCTCGTACCGGGAGCTGCGCCAGGCCTTGAACGCGCTGACGTCGGACGTGCGCATCGCCATCCTGGACTCGTGCGCGTCCGGAGCGATGGCGCGGCAGAAGGGTGGGGTGCGGCGGCCAGCCTTCCTGGTGGACGCGTCCTCGTCCGTGCGGGGGCACGCCATCCTCACCTCCTCCTCCGAGGACGAGGTGTCCCAGGAGTCGGATCGCATCGGCGGCTCGTACTTCACGCACAACCTGGTGTCGGGCCTGCGCGGCGCGGCGGACCTGAGCGGGGACGGGCGGGTGACGCTCAACGAGGCGTACCAGTTCGCCTTCAACGAGACGCTCGCGCGCACGGAGAAGACGCGGGCCGGCGCGCAGCATCCGGCGTACGACATCGACCTGGCCGGTTCGGGCGACCTGGTGATGACCGAGCTGCGCACGAACACGGCGGGCCTCGTCCTGGCGGGTCCGCTCGATGGCCGGCTCTACGTGCGTGACGCGCCGGGCAACCTGGTGATGGAGCTGGAGAAGCGGGCGGGACGTCCCACCGAGCTGGCCCTCCCACCGGGCCAGTACACGGTGACGCGCGAGCGGCAGGGAGGGGGCTCCCGGGCCTCCTTCGCGCTCGCGGAGGGCCGGCGCACCTCGCTGGGCGAGAGTGACTTCTCCCCGATGGCGGGCGAGCTGACCGTGTCGCGCGGGGGTGGCGCGATGGCGATGGGCGCCCCGGCGCGGGAGCACTCGAGCCGGTTCTTCAACGTGGGCCTGGTCCCGCTGCTGCAGACGAACTCCGTGCTCGAGGGCCCGGTGGACAACAACCTGTCGCTCTCCCTGCTCGTGGGCAGCTCGGCGCGGCTGAGGGGCGTGGCGTTGGCGCTCCTCGGCCACTGGGCGACGGACGAGGTGGCGGGCGCGCAGCTCTCGGTGTTGGCCAACGTGTCCGGGGCGGATGTCCGCGGACTGCAGTCCTCCGTGGGAGCGAACTGGGCCTCGGGGAGCATCGCCGGCGGGCAGGCCTCGGTGGCCTTCAATCACGCCAGGGGCGATGTCACGGGCGTGCAGGCCTCGGCGGGTGTCAATCTCGTCCAGGGCCGGATGCGCGGCATCCAGGGGTCGGTGGCCGTGAACTGGGCGGCCATGGCCGAGGGCGCGCAGCTCTCCCTCGTCAACGTGGGCGGGGACGTATCGGGCGCGCAGGTGGGCCTCCTCAACATCGCCCGCCGCATGAGGGGCCTGCAGCTCGGGCTGGTCAACGTGTCGGGCGACATGGAGGGTGTCCCCTTCGGGTTGATCAGCGTGGCGGGCAATGGCCAGTTCCACGTCGAGGTGACCGGCAGCGACTTGCACCCCCTCGACCTGGCGATCAAGCTGGGCAGCAAGTCCTTCTACACGGTGTTCACGGGCGGCTATGGCACCCTGGTGGGAGGCGAGGCGCGCTGGTCGATGGGCCTGGGCCTGGGTGGACACGTGTCGTTCGACCGCTGGTTCATCGACCTTGACGCGGTGGGTCGCTCCGTCTTCGTGGGCAGGACCGCGAACAGCAACCTCCTGCTGGCCCAGCTCCGGCTGCTGGGGGGTTTCCAGATAGCGCCGCGCTTCGCGGTGATCGCCGGCCCCTCGTTCAACACCGCCATCTCGCTCGATGGGGCACCGATGCAGAAGGTGAGCTTCATGTCCGGTGAAGCCCGGGGCGAGCTGGAGATGTGGCCCGGGTTCCAGGTGGGCCTGCGCTTCTAGGTTTCCGTTGCGCGAAGGGCCCCCCGCCCTGTCAGGCTGTCGCCTCCGGCGATAGAATGTGCCGGTTTGCACGGGCCGGCATCGGAGCCGGCGGGAAGGGGGCATATGTCCAATCTGCTAGCGGCATTCAACGAGGGCGTGAGCCACTCGATGTCCGGCAACCATCAGGCCGCGATCCAGGTCTTCGACCGCCTTCTGGAGCAGGACCCCAGTGATGTGCTGGCGCTGAGCGCCAAGGGCTCCTCCCTGGTGAGCCTGGGGCGCCCGCGCGAGGCGCTGAAGTGCTTCGAGCGCGCCATCGATCTGGATCCAGAGACGGCCGAGCACTACCGCAACGCGGCCCTCTGCCAGCTCGAGCTGGACGAGCCGGAGGCGGCCAGGGGCCTGCTGGAGGAGGCCCTGCAACTCAACACCGAGCAGGCCTGGCGCGAGGCCACGGCGGTGGAGATCGCCAACCTGGGCGAGGCGCTCCTGACGGAGTCGGGCAAGCACCGCACCCGGGGCATCGGGCTGACGGGCAAGGCGCGCTACCGCCACGCGCGGCACGTGCTGGAGCTGGCGCTGGAGCTGCACCCGGGGCTGGCGGAGGCGGCCAAGGCCCTGGCGGATGTCTGGGCGCACCTCGGGGACACCGAGAAGCGCGATCAGTACACCCAGCTGGCGGGCCGGCTGCTGCGCAGCATCGCCAGCTGACTCAGAGGGCCCGCCACATCAGGTAGTGCGGGCCAATGCCAGCCAGCTCGAACTCCCCACCCTCCACGCTGAAGCCCAGCCGCCGGTAGAAGCCCGCGGCCGTCGTGCGCGCGTTGCACCACAGCCGGGTGCCACCATGACGCGCCGCGTGATCGATGCAGGCCTGGAGCAGGGCGGCGCCGTTGCCCCGGCCCTGTTCGTGAGCGAGCACCGCCATGCCTCGCAGGCGCCACTCGGTGGGGGACTTCGAGCCGGGCTGGGGCTCGCGGTAGAGCGAGGCCACGCCGAGCTGTTTCCCCTCCACGTACAGTCCCAGGTGCACCGTGTCCGGGGCATCGTCCCCCGGGTAGACCAGCTCCTCGGGGCGCTGGTGGGGGCGGAGCACGACGTGGCGAAGGTGGCGGGTCTCGGCCGCGGAGATGGGGCGGATCTCGTACGGGGGCATGGGGCTGGGATTCTTCCGGAGGGGCGGAAAAATAGGGGAAATAATTCACGTGTATGCCGCCAGCGGGGCTCGTGCGTCCTCTCCTGTGGAAACCGGGCAACGAGGTCCAACCTTGAAGGGCACCGCCATCATGGACGAGACGCCGCTGGGAGCGAGGGTCACCCCCCTCGACTTCGACGCGCTCGTGGAGCGTGAGCAGGCCGCCCTGCTGCGCCTGGCGCGGCGCCTCATCTGGGACGGGGAGGAGGCGAGGGACCTCGTCCAGGCCACCCTGGCGGATGCCTACGAGAAGCGTCACACCCTGCGAGACGCCGGGGCCGGTCCCGCCTGGCTGCGGCGCATCCTCGTCTCGCGGGCCATGGGCCTGCTGCGCCGGCGCCGGGTGTGGAATGTCGTCCGGGAGGTGTTGGACCTGGGCCCGGCCCCGCGACCCTCGCCGGAGGAGTGCTTCGCCGGGGTCGAGCGGTGGCGGGCCTTTGGCCGGGCCCTGCGGACGCTCCCAGCCCAGCAGGCCACGGCCTTCTCCCTCCGCTACCTGGAGGGGCTCGAGCTCGATGCCATCGCCGACGCCATGAACCTCGCCCGCGGCACCGTCCGCATCCATCTCTACCGGGCGCTCCAGAAGCTCAAGGCCGCTGACGCCCTCCAAGGAGACACCCCATGAGCTGCCAGGACGTCACCGCGGCCCTCCTGGACGAGAGTCTGCCCCGGCCACCGGGCTTCCAGGCCCATCTGGAGCAGTGCGCCGGATGCCGGGCCCTCGCCGGCCTCCACGCGTCCGCCGCCTCGCTCCGCCTGCCCGAGCCGCCGGCCCCGGCCCCCCTCCCGCGCGAGGCCATCCTCGGCGAGGTGCGCCGCCGCCAGCACTTCCGCCGCGGGGTGGCCAGTGCCGCCGCCACCGCCGCCGTGGCCCTGCTGGTGCTGCTCGTCTCACCCCGGGCGGTGACGCCGGTGTCCGGCGAGGGCGAGCCTGTGGTGGGCGGCCCGCTCGAGGGCTCCCTGCGGGTCGAGCAACCCGTGCGGACCGCGCCGGCCGGGCGGGGCGAGGTCCTCTCCCTCGGGGTGCTGTTCGACCAGGTGCACGGCTACACGCGCACCAACCCGAGCGTCGAGGACGCGATGTACCAGCCGTTCGGGACGCTCGCGGTCTGGGTGCGTCCGCCGGACGCCACGGCGCTCGATGGCGAGCCCTTCCAGACGGCCCTCGCGGCCTTCCATGTCTCGCGGTCCCAGTGAACCGAAGTGATGAAAGGAGCCGTACCATGATGAAGAAGCTGATGTGCGCCCTCGTGGTCCTCACCGCCGTGCCCGCGCTCGCCGAGGACAAGCAGGAGAAGCAGGACGTGCGCGTCTTCGTGCACGGTGGAGCGTCGGCGGTGGCGCCCCTGCCTCCGCTGCCCCCCCTGCCGCCCGTAGCCCCGCTGGCGCCTCCGTCCTTCGGGATTCCGGCGGAGGTGGCGGCGAAGATCGGCCTGCCGCAGAACCTGATGCAGAAGGTTCAGGATCTGACGTTCGAGGCCAATGACGTGCTGATCGGCCTGGAGGCGGATCTCAAGCGGTCCCAGCTCAACCTGGAGCGCGAGCTGCGCCAGACGAGCCCCAACGAGGGCACGGTGAAGGAGCTGGTGGAGAAGGTGGGCCGAGCGGAGACGGCGGTGAGGCAGAACCGGGTGGGCCTGATGGTGGCGATCAAGAAGACGCTGGGCCCCGACTACTGGCAGAAGCTGGAGGCGGAGATGCCCATGGTGATGGGAGGGGCCTACCCGAGGCAGCTCCGCATCGAGCGGCGGATGATGGCGCCTCCCGCCCCCGCCCAGGAGCGCCAGGGGCAGGACGGCAAGCGCTGACGGTCCCACACTCCGCACCCGGGTCCCTCGCCTCCCGCCAGCCAGAAGGGCCATAGTGAGGGCATGGACGCGGACAAGAAGGACCAACTGGATGCGGATGCGGCCCAGCTGCAACGGCTGGGATACGCGCAGCAGTTGCTGCGTGACATGGGCGGCTTCTCCAACTTCGCCGTCTCCTTCTCCATCATCTCCATTCTCACGGGAGCGGTGACGCTCTATGGCCATGGCCTGCGCTTCGGCGGGCCATTCGTCATGGGGGTGGGCTGGCCGTTGGTGGCGGTGATGACGCTGACGGTGGCGGCGAGTCTGGCGCAGCTGGCCTCCTCGTTCCCGACGGCGGGGGCGCTCTACCACTGGTCGGCCATGCTGGGAGGCCCGCGGGTGGGCTTCTTCACGGCGTGGCTGAACACCATCGGCCAGTTCGCGATCACCGCGGGCATCGACTACGGCCTGGCGGAGTTCGTGGCGGACATGTTGGGGTGGCCGAGGGAGTCGCGGCTCCACGTGCTGTCGCTGTACGCGGTCATCCTGCTGTCGCACGCCATCCTCAACCACGTGGGCGTGCGCGCGGTGGCGCTGCTCAACAACGTGTCGGCCTGGTACCACGTGGCGGGGGTGGCGGTGGTGATTGGAGCGCTGGTGGCCTTCGCGCCCAAGCAGGAGCCGGGCTTCCTGCTCACGCGCTTCACCACGGAGAGCAGCGTCTACACGTACGGCTTCCTCATCGGCCTGTTGCAGGCGCAGTGGACGTTCACGGGCTACGACGCGAGCGCCCACGTCTCCGAGGAGACGATGGATCCGACGCGCAACGCGCCCTGGGGCATCTTCCTGTCGGTGGCGGTGAGCGCGGTGGTGGGCTACGCGCTGCTGGTGGGGGTGACGCTGGCGATTGGAGATCTGCCGGCGGCGGCGGCGGCGCCCAACCCCTTCCTGCACGTGCTGCGTGAGTCCCTGGGACCGGCGCTCGGTGGGGCGCTGGTGTGGATCGCGATTGGGGCCATGTGGTTCTGCGGACTGTCCTCGGTGACCTCGAACTCGCGCATGCTCTTCGCGTTCGCGCGGGACGGGGGGCTGCCGGGCTCGACGCACCTGGCGAGCGTGTCGCCGCGCTTCCGGAGCCCGCACGTGGCCATCTGGGTGTCGGTGGCGGCGGCGTTCGTGGTGGCCATCTGGAGCGGGGCGTACGCGGCCATGGTGGCGCTGAGCACGCTGGCCCTGTATGCCTCCTACGCACTGCCGGTGTGGGTGGGCCTGCGCGCGAGGAAGAACGGGACGTGGTCTCACCAGGGGCCGTGGGACCTGGGACGCTACTCCACGCTGGTGAACGTGGTGGCGCTGGGCTGGTGCGCGGTGGTGATGGTGCTCTTCGTGCTGCCGCCCAACGAGCTGGCCGGGTACACGTTCGCCGGGGCGCTGGCCCTGCTGACTGTCTACTGGGTGGCATTCCAGCGGCATACCTTCGTGGGACCGAAGGTGACATTGCTCGCTCCGTCTCCCGTCATCGGGGCAAGTTCAGGGGAATGAGTCCGGGGGCGATCTGCTAGGAACGCGTTAGGAAGTCGGAGAGAGCCCCCTTCCGAATCGGAGCCGCATCCATATGAGCAAGCGTCCGCAGTCCGCCGAGTCGTCCGAGCTGGTCGCCGCGGCGATGGCCATCGAGGAGGAGCTGCGCAAGTTCGAGACCCTGGCGGAAGAGGTGAGAACCGGGCCGCTCCGGTCGCAGAAGAACCTGGAGAAGATGGGGAAGCTGCTCAACTCGGTGGCGGACTGCGACGAGCGGATGGTGGCGCACATGCGCTCGCTGCTGGGGGTGCTGAACCAGTGGAGGGATCGGCAGCAGGCGCTGGCGGCGGAGGTGAACAGCCGGGCGTTGGAGCTGCAGGAGCGGACGAAGGTGTACCAGTCGCTGATGGAGCGCTTCGCGGCGTTGGGGCAGGAGGCGGCGGCGCTGAGCGGGCACATGCAGGGGATCGCGAGCCAGACGCAGCAGGGGCAGCAGATGAAGGCGGAGGAGATCATCTCCTCGCTGCAGACGATGAACGATCGGATGACGCAGGTAGCGGAGAGCGCGGAGTCGCTGGCGAGCGACGCGGCGGCGCAGGACTTCGCGGACATCTCGAGAGACGCGGAGTCACTGCGGCAACAACTGCTGTCAGCACGAAACCGGGCGAACCTGTTGCAGCAGAAGTTGCATCCGGCGAACGCCTGAAGATCCCGACCCCAGAAAAAGGTTTCGACCCTCTCCCTCTGGGAGAGGGCCGGGGTGAGGGTATGGAGCCCCCCGGCTTCCAACCCGAGCGCCCTCAGCGGGCGGCTCTGGGAATCCTGGTCCCGCCCATCTCGAGAACACGCTTGAAGTGCTCCGAGGACACGGAGGCGACGCTCAAGCGGCTGCGGGTAATGAGGGGAAAGTCCTTCAGCTCGCGGGTGGACTTGATGGTGGAGAGCGTGACCGGCTCCTGGACGGCGACCACGGGTCCCACGTCGACGGAGGCCCAGTCCTCGTCCGGGGCGGTGGGGTCGGGACCGGGGTCGGTGAGGACACGGGCCACGCCGACGACGGCCTTGCCCTCGTTGGAGTGGTAGAAGAGACACAGGTCGCCGGGCTTCATGGCCCGGAGGTTGTTGCGAGCCTCGAAGCTGCGCACGCCGGTCCACCCGGTGCGGCCGTCCTTCTCCAACTGGGAATACGGGTAGACGGAGGGCTCGCTCTTGATCAGCCAGTACTGGGGTTTCGCCATGGGGGCGCATGGTAGAGCAGGGGGCCTGACCGGTGGAGTCGGATCCGCGAGGTGAGGAGATCTCGCTGGCGCGGGAGCCCACCCGTGCCAGACTCGGGCGGAGGAGACCGCACACGCATGGCCATCCAGGGATACGACGCGCTCGACGCCACCGCACTCGCCGAGCGGGTGCGCAAGAAGGAGCTGCACCCGAGCGAGCTGGTGGAGGAGACGATCTCACGCATCGAGGAGGTGAACCCGAAGCTCAACGCGGTGGTCCACCGGATGTACGACCAGGCGCGCAAGACGGCGGCGGGACCGCTCCCAGAGGGACCATTCACGGGAGTGCCCTTCGTGGTGAAGGACCTGGATGGCTACGTGGCGGGGGTGCCCTTCACGGGCTCGTGCAAGGCGCTGGTGAACTTCGTCCCGGACCATGACTCGGAGCTGATCGCGCGGTTCCGGCGTGCGGGCGTCATCCTCGTGGCGAAGACGAACACGCCCGAGCTGGGGATCCTCGGGACGACCGAGCCGGCGCTGCGAGGGCCGACGCGCAACCCGTGGAATCCGGAGCACTCGACGGGAGGCTCGAGCGGAGGCTCGGCGGCGTGTGTGGCGACGAGGGTGGTGCCCATGGCGCATGCGGGTGACGGAGGGGGTTCCATCCGGATTCCCGCGTCCGCGTGTGGCCTCTTCGGGCTCAAGCCGACGCGGGCCCGCAACCCGCTGGGGCCGATCATCGGCGAGTCGTGGGGCGGCTACGTCCAGCAGCACGTGCTGACGCGGAGCGTGCGGGACAGCGCGGCGATGCTCGATGCGACGCACGGCGCGGATCCGGGAGCGCCCTACGCGGCGCCTCCGCCGGCGAGGCCCTTCCTCCAGGAGGTGGGGGCTCCACCGGGACGCCTGCGCATCGCGTTCTCCACGGGCTCGCTCTTCGGCAAGCACGTGCACCCGGACTGCGTGGCGGCGGTGAAGGATGCGGCGAAGCTGTGCGAGGATCTCGGCCACGAGGTGGTCGAGGACGCACCCCGGCTCGACTGGGGGGAGCTGGTGCGCGCGTACCTGGTGAACGTCGCGGCCAACGTGGCGGTGGAGCTGGAGGAGATCTCCCACCTGACGCGCAAGCCGCTCGACGCCAGTGACTTCGAGCCGTCGACCTGGGCGCTCTCGCAGCTCGGTAACATCCTCACGGCGGCCGATCTGCAGCGCTCGCGCAGCGCCACCCACCGCGCGAGCCGGAAGGTCGCGGCCTTCTTCGAGCGGTACGATCTCTTCCTGGACGCGACGCTCGCGTATCCGCCGGTGCGCATCGGCGAGCTGGCACTCAAGCCCACGGAACTCGCGGCGCTGGCGGTGCTGCGCAGGGTGCCGGTGAAGCCCGCCTTCCTGCGGATGCTGGACGAGCTCGCGGCCAACAGCCTGGAGCGGACGCCCAACACACAGCTCTTCAACCAGACGGGGCAGCCGGCCATGTCGGTGCCGCTGTACTGGAACGCGGCCGGGCTGCCCATCGGGGTGCAGTTCGCCGGACGCTTCGGAGACGAGGCCACGCTGTTCCGGCTCGCGGCGCAACTGGAGCAGGCCCGGCCGTGGGCGGGGCGGACGCCCCTGGTTTCGGCGGGGAGCCGTTAGACTGGAAGGACACGGGGGAGTGCTTCATGCCGTCGGACAAGGCCGATCTCGCGGCACGGCTCGTCGTGGCCCAGCGAGGGGATTCCGTTCTCGGGCTCTTCTTCCAGACCGTCTTCGACCTCGTCCAGCAGCGGGCGGGGGAGGGGGGGTTGGAGAGGCTGCGAGCCGGAGGGTTCATACGGGAGCACGGAGAGCTGCGCATGTACCCGGTGCAGGACTTCCTCCATCTGCTCTACGCGGCGGGGGACGTGATGGAAGGAGTGTTCGGCTTCCCGGAGGCCGTCTTCCGGGCGTGTGGGGAGCACGGCGTGGCGCGCTACGACTCCGGCCCGGGCCGCTTCGTCTTCGGCGTCATCGCCCGGGGGGATCCGCACAAGTTCTTCTCGGTGGTGCAACTGGGCTACAGCGGCGCGGTGACGTACGGGCGTCGCGAGTACCTCCGCACCGGAGCGAAATCGGGTGTCCTGTCCACCACGGGCGACATGGTGCCCCCGGCCTACCATGAGGGGGTCCTCGTCGGCGCGCTCCGGGTGCTCAAGCTCCAGGGGCGGGCCCAGGCGCGGCCTCTGTCCATCGACCGGGTGGAGTACGACATCTCCTGGTCGTGAGGGGATGGCGCTCCCCTCACGCGGGGGGCTCGCTCAGGCCACCCGTTGAGTGGAGATGGAGAGCGGCCGCGGCCCCGGGTTCCGGGTGGCCTTGTCGGGATCGACGGTGAGTACCTTGAGGACCATGCGAGGGGAGAACATGGCGGCGGGTGACTCGATCATGTGCTGCACCTGCACGAAGGTCTTCATCGTCTCCTCGTCGTAGCCCGCGAGCTGCTGGAACCGGTTGCCGTACCAGCGCATCAAGTCGAACCCCGGCGGACGCTTGCCCTCCACCTCGGGGAAGGCCAGATCGCCAGCCGTCGCGAGGGCCCAGGGCCCCGCGAGGATCTCACCCGCACGCCGGCGGTAGCGATTGGAGGCCCCGCGCACGCCCTGGCGCAGACACCCGCCCAGCGCCTCGGCCTGCATCGCGCCCGTGCTCATGCCCTGGCCGTAGATGGGGTTGAACGAGCAGAAGGCATCCCCCACCACCGCGAGCCCCTCGGGGAAGCGGGGCATGCGCTCGTAGTGGCGGCGCTGGTGGTGCGAGAAGCGGTAGAGGTGGATGGGTCCGAGCGGCTCGGCGTTCTTGATGGCCTCGTACAGGTGCGGTTGGGGCAGGCCGCGAGCGAACTCGAGGAACGCGGCGTCGTCCGCCGTCGAGACGGCATCTCCCAGCCAGCCCCCCACCAGCGCCAGCCAGCGGTCATCTTCGATCTCCTGGATGATGCCGATCCGCCTTTCCTTCGGCAGCCTGGGCGCGATCGCCAGGCTCCGCCACCCTGGGTCGAAACCCCGCGGCTGGCGGTAGAGGCGGCTGGCGTAGCCCACGTCCACGTGGATGCGCGTCTCCTCCACGCGAGGGTAACCCAGCGCCTCCAGCCACTGGGGCGTGCGCGAGCCACGGCCGCTGGAGTCCACCACCAGCTCGGCCTCGAGCGTCTCCTCCTGCCCGCCGCCTGGCGCCTGGATCTGGAGTCCCGTGACGTGCGTCCGCTCCCCGTTCGTCTTCAAGCCCACCGCCTCCCGGCCATCGAGGATGCGCACGTTGGGAAGGGCCTGGAGACGCTGACGGACCACCCACTCGAGCAGCAACCGGCTCATGGAGGCGGCCTTCACGTCACTGCGAAACCGTGGGCGCCAGGTGCCGGACCCGAACGAGGCGGTGGTCTCGATCACGTCCAGGAACTCGGCTCCAGTGGCCTCGATGTCCTCCCGGATGCCCGGGAAGATGCCGGCGAGGATGTCCATTCCCCGTGTGAGCAGGCCATGGACGTGCTGCGCCTGGGGGACGCCCTTGCGCGGCATCGGCCCGTTCTGGAAGCGGTCGCGCTCCACCAGGGTGATGCGATCGAAGTGGCGGGACAGCAGGCCCGCGGTCATCAGTCCGGCCATGCTGCCGCCATAGACGATGGCGTGTGTACCGGCGCGAGTGGAGGGAAGGGCATTCGAAGTGCTCATACGGGGTGGATCGTAGGAGACCTCGCGCGGGCCGTCGAATCACGGAACCCGGGACCTCCCAGTCAAGGAGGCTCGTCCGTGAGTGCCTCCCGCAGGTCCGGAGCGAGACCGGCTCCCGCGAGGAACACCTCGGCATGGCCGGTACGTCCATGGGCCGCCGCCTCGCGCTGGTGGAAGGCTGTCAGCGTGAGGCCCACGGCCTGGGCTCCACCGAACTGGAAGCCAACCTGGGTCCGGTAGCAGGTGCATCCGGTCACCTTGCGCGGCAACTCGGCCGACACGTCCACCACCAGGGGGCGCAGGTCCGCGGGCAGCGCTGGATCGGGCCGGGCTCCGGGCTGGCGCACGGCGTAGGGCGTGTCGCGGTACCACAAGGTGCGGGAGTCCCACGCTCCCAATGACGGCATCAGCCGCACCACCTGCACGTGGTCCACATGGCTGCCCAGCGCCTGCGGAGCCAGCACGAGGTCCGGTCGCAGCTCGGCCAGCACCGGTGCGAGCCGTTCCACCACCACCGCGCCGATGCGATCGTCCTCGCGTGGCGGGGTGAAGAGGGCCGCCGCGCTGTCATAGCCGCGGTGCGGTGCCTCCGGCAGGTTGGTCCACACCAGTACATCCACCTCCATCAGCTCCGCGAAGTCGCGATCCTCCTCGCGGCGCATCGCCATGTAGTCCACCTCGGGCCGGAGGCCCTTGTCCGTCTGACAGGCGAGCGCGAAGCCCGACGGGTGCGGCATCGAGCGGGTGAAGACGGTGACGAGGGCCACCGTCCACCCTCGAGCCTTCAACCGGGCCAGGGTGCCACCGCAGGAGAAGGCGACGTCGTCCAGGTGGGGTGAGAGGAAGAGGGCGGTGCTCATAGCAGGTGCGGTGCGCTCCGGAAGCGGCAGGAGGGATCGGCGGTGTCCACGGTGGTGGCCGGGTCGTACAGGTGTGTCCAGCCCGTGTCCGGACCGGTGCCGGTGAGCTGGCCGTAGACCTGCTGGATGCGCCGGCCCACCGCCTGCCACGAGTACAGCTCCCGCACCTCGGCGAGGGCCGTGCGCGCGAGGCGGCGGCGCAGCTCCGGATCGTCCAGCATCCGGGCGATGGCATCGGCCAGGGCGCGGGCGTCCCGGGGAGGGACCAGCAGTGCGTTTCGGCCGTCCTCCAGGCAGTCCACCACGCCCACCGCCCGAGTGGAGACGATGGGCAGGCCGGTGGCCATGGCCTCGAGGATCGTGTTGGAGAAGCCCTCCGAGTACGTGGGCGAGATGAACAGGTCTCCACGCCGGTACACGGCGGGCGCGTCCTCGTAGGAGGCATGGCCGGTGAGCTCGATGCGGTCACCCAGACCCAGCTCCGTCACCCGGTTGCGCACGGCGTTCAGGTCCGGGCCGATGCCGGACACCACCAGCTTCAGCTCGCGGCCGTTGCGCGTCAGCATCCGCATCGCGTCCAGCAGCTCCATCACGCCTTTCCGCGCGTCCACGCGGCCGTGGTAGAGCAGCACCGGCGGATTCCGCATCGCGCCCAGTGAGGGCTCGTCACGCGGGTGGAAGCGGCGCGTGTCGGTGGCGCCGGGCACGAGGGTGAAGCGCTCCAGGGGTGTCCCGTGGTGGCCCCGCACCTCCTCGGCGAAGGAGCGGCTGCCGATCAGCAGCGCCCCGGCGTGGCCCAGCACCGCCAGCATGGCCTGCTTGTGTGTCCCGCAGCAGGTGCCCACCCAGTGGCCGTCACCGCCCTGGATGGACACCACGTTGGGCAGCCCGAGCCGTCGGCTCGCCTCCAGCGCGGCCAGCCCGCATGGGTAGCCATACTGCGCGTGGATGAGATCGAAGGGCTTCCGGCGGTGCTCGCGCTCCACGGTCGCCACCATGTCCTCGACGTCCTGCTCGAAGCTGGCCGGCAGGCCGTCGCCGACGCGCTGCTCGCCCAGGGACTCGCGGCCCAGCACCGTGACACCGGGCACGGGGGGCGGAGGCCCGCCGCCGTACACCGAGACCCCCGCCCGGTCATTGCGGTACTGGCTGACCATCGTCACGTCGTGACCACGGTCCGCCAGCTCCCGCACCAGGTTGAGGGCGTAGACGCTCATGCCCGAGATGGCCGGGAAGAAGCGCCGGGAGATGAAGCAGACCCGCAGCGAGTTCTTGCCGCTCATGCCGCCACCTCCGCGCCCGAGGGCATGTGGGCGCGCAACCACTCGCGAGCCTGGGGAACCATGCTGTGCGCGCGGTGCGAGTCGCGCGACAACTCGACGCACACCAGCCGGTCGAAGCGGATCTCCACCAGGGCCCGGAGCACCGAGGACACGTCCAGGTCCCCCTCGCCGAAGGGCAGGTGCTCGTGCACGCCGCGCTTCATGTCCTCCAGCGCCACCGTGCCCAGCACCGGCGCCAGCTCGCGCACCGCGTCCGCGGGCACCCGCTCCTGCGTCACCAGCAGGTGTCCCACGTCCAGCGCCAGCCGGATGGGGGCCGCGCCGAGCCGTGCCACCTCCTCCTGGAGGCGGCGCCACTCGTCCACCGTCTCCACCCGCATGCCCGGCTCCGGCTCCACCGCGGCCACCACGCCGCGCGACGCCGCGTAGTCGGACAGCCGGGCCACGCCGTCCACGAGCCAGCCCCAGGCCGCCTCCGTGTCCACACCGGGCCGGGGCACTCCGGCCCAGAAGGACACCGCCTCGCCCCGGCAGGTGGCGCAGATGTCCACCGCCCTCCGGAGGAAGTCGAGCCGCCGCTCGCGGCCCTCGGGCTCCGGGCTGATCAGCGTGGGCTCGTGCTTGGCCCGTGGCTCCAGCAGGAAGCGCGCGCCCGTCTCCACCACCAGTCCCAGGCCGAGCCGCTCTAGCAGGCCCGCCAGCATCTCGGAGCGGTGCCCCAGCCGGGGGGCGAAGGGATCGAAGTGGTGATGATCCAGCGTGAGGGCGACGCCGTCGTAGCCGCTGTCGGCGATGAGCCGCAGCGCGTCCTGGAAGCGGTGGTTGGCGACGCCGTTGGTGTTGTAGGCGAAACGCAGGCTCATGACAGACCTCCTCCGAAACGACGGCCGCGCAGCACCTGCTGCACGCTGTGGCGGCCCGGCTCGCGGTAGAGCGAGTAGAGGCGGCCCACGCGCTGCTCGGCCAGGCGGACGTTGAACCAGGCCGGTCCTCCCAGCCGCTCCTCGGCGGCGGGCGTCAGGCGCACGGGCCGGGCACCCTCCGGCGGTGTGCCGAGCCCGACCAGGGGCTCCTCGTGTGCGAGCAGCCGGGCCACGTTCCGCTCACCGATGCGGGAGTAGGTCATCGTCTCCACCTCGAGTCCCGGCACGAGCACCTTGACCACGTGGATGGAGTGGTCCGGCGGAGACATGTCGGCCACGAGGATGTCGAAGCCGGCGGAGCGCAGTTGATCCACCACCAGCTGGCAGCGGATCGCCGGCTCCTCGGAGACCTGGACGCGGGGGAGGTCGGTGAAGCGCACCTTGCGGTTGCACGCGACCGTGCGGGCCGTCAGCGCGCGCAGCGCGTCCGCGGACATGCGGGCCCACTCCACCATGCCGTACAGGGCCCGTTCCTCCTCCCGGTCCACGTTCACCTGGGGGAGGAACCGCTCCAGGTAGCCGGGTGGGGCGACGCGGGCCACGTGCTCCAGCGGCCCGTGCATGAAGGCCTTGCGTGCTCGCGAGCCGGCGTACTCCAGCAAGGCCTTGCGCAGGGCCCGTTCCCGATCCGGATCGGCCGCCTCGCCGCAGGCCGTCACCATCAGGGGCTGATCGCCCACGTCGGGGTCCCTCGCCACCACGTACAGGTTCACCAGGCCGAACTCGGTGGTGGCCAGCTTGGGAATCACCTCGATGCCGAGCTGGCGGTAGCGCTCCAGCAGGGCCTGGACGTCGGGAGACAGCTTCGCCCCCTCCAGGTCGAGCACGACGCCCTGATCCATGGCGCGGAAGCACAGGCCATTGCCATCGCGCTGGAGCAGCTCCAGCAGGGCGTGCGCCAGGGCCTGATGGCGGGTGAGCCCCGCGCCCTGGCCGTTGGTGATGGGGAGGATGAGCGGCGAGCGGCCGTGGAGCTGGCTGGGATGGATGGCGACGTACTCTTCCGGTACGAGCACGGGCTCGCCGGTGGACAGCCGCCGCATCTCCACCCAGGTGAGCAGCATGTCCGGGTGATAGGGGCTGCCGGCCGGCAGGCTCAGCGTGAGCGGATCCGCGACACCGGACCTTCCGCGCGCGCGCACCATCTCGGTGTAGCTGCCGTGGAAGCGGGGGAGGGTGGTCATGGCCCGCTCGGCGAAGACCTCCTCGGCCAGCTCGCCGATGGCGCTGACCATGCCCTCCTCCTCGGTGGCGCCGTAACCGTGGGAGGTGATCCACGGCCCACCCACCATGCGCAGGCTGGAGGCCACCACCGGGATGCCGACGCGATCGATGGCATCGTCCCGGAACAACAGCAGCTCTCCGGGCGGCATGGCCCGGGCATAGGCGTCTCGTGCGGCTCTCAGGCTCATGTCAGTTCCTCCATGGAAATGGGCCGGGTATGCGGCATTCCGGCGAGCAATCGATCGAACAGCGCCAGCGCGTGGGCGCGGGTGACGCCGCGGGCGGACTCGAAGGGGGTGAAGACGTTCTCGAAGGGAAGCCGCTCGAGCACCGCCCGGTAGCGGCGCAGCTCGCCGTGGCTCAGGGGGATGGCGGCGTGGAAGCCCTTGTGACTCGAGAGCGCCGCGGGCCGGCCCCGGGCGTCCAGCTCCACCTTGAGGACGTCTCCGCAGAAGAGCGAGCGCGTGCGCGCGTCGTACAGCACGCACTGGCCCTCGTAGTGTCCGCCCACGCAGTGCAGCGTGAGCCCGGGGGCCAGCTCGTGCTCGTCGTCCACGGGCCAGCGCACCTGGAAGGCCTTGGTGTAGGGCACCGCGTCGCGGTGGAGCACGAGCAGCGGATCGAACCGCTCCTGCAACTGCCACAGCGCGCCGAAGCCGTGCGGGTGCGAGGCGGACAGCACCTGGATGCCCCCCAGCGAGGCGAGGTGCTCCAGCGCCCGCCGCGAGTACCAGGGGGCGCCCTCGAAGGCCACGTTGCCCTCGGGCCGCCGCAGCAGCCAGCCGGTGCCGCCCAGTCCGAAGCTCGGGGTGCAGTGGAAGCCGAGCACTCCTGGCAGCGCCTCGTACCAGGAGGTCTCCAACGATTCCGACACCTGGGCGGCGGAGCGGAACTCCCAGCCGTCCCGGGGCAGGGCGTTGCGCACGTCCATGCAGATGGGGCAGTGCGGAGGGCGCTCGTGGACGAACCACGGCTGCCAGGAGCCGCAGTTGCAGCAGGCATAGCGGCTCAACGGCATGGCGCGTCCTCCCAGGAGCGGGGCTCGCACGCCTGGCTCAGCAGGGTGAGCAGGCGCACGTCCCGCTCGGGCGCGAAGGGGGAGGGGCGGCCCTCCAGCACGCAGGCGGAGAAGGCCTCCACCTGGTGGAGGAAGGGGCTCCGGTCCTCCTCCGGGGAGATGGGCACCACGGTCTCCACGCCGGTGGCCGCATCCGTGAGCGTCAGTGTGCCGCCAGGAGTCTGGCCCATCGTGTTGCGGGCCAGCGCGCGGGCCCGGGTGCCGATCAGCTCCAGGGTGCGGCGCGGGTAGTTGTCAGGGCAGTTGTAGGCCACCTGGAGCACGCCCAGGGTGCCGCTGCGGAACCTGCCCATGAGGATGGCGCCGTCATCCACCGGGTAGTCGTGGACGCGCCGCTGCATCAGGGCGGTGAGGGACGTCCACTCGTCCTCCAGCAGCACCTCCAGCAGATCGATTCCATGAGGCGCCAGGTCGATCATCGCGCCGCCCCCCGCCTGGTGCGGATCGATGCGCCAGTTGCGCGGCGCCCAGTCGCGAGGCAGCCAGCAGGCGTAGTGGATGCGCGCCTGGGTGACGGTGCCGAGCACGCCCTCGCGCACCAGGGTGCGCAGCTTCCGGTGGGCGGCGTGGTGGCGCTGGTCGAAGGCGGTGGCGTACTGGAGGCCCGCGCGCCGGCACGCCTCCACCATGCGGGCGCCCTCCTCGGGGCGGATGGCCATGGGCTTCTCGCACAGCACATGCCTGCCGGCCGCGGCGCAGGCGACCGTCACCGGCGCATGCACGTGGTTGGGCGTGGCCACGTAGACGGCCTCCACCTCCGGGTGGGCCAGCACGTCGTCCAACCGCGTGTACCGGACCGCTCCATCACCGGGCATGCGCGCCAGCGACTCGGAATCCGGATCGCACAGGGCCACCAGCCGGGCATTGCCCGCCTGCAACAGGGCGGGGGCCACATAGTCCCGGGCCACCCAGCCACAGCCCACGATGGCCCATCCGAGCCGCCGTGAGCGCTGGAACGAACGTTCCATGAGCACACCTCTCGAAGATTCATTGCCCGCGGAGGGCCGCGCTCAGGGCTGGATGCCCGCCGCGACCAGCACCGCGTTCTCGTAGGACTGCATGGGCCCGTCGTGGACCAGCTCCAGGTCCTCCAACGCATGGCGGAGGGTGAAGCCGGCGGCGCGGGCGTGGAAGTCCATCTCCAACACCCGGTCCAGCACGTCGGCGGCGTGGAAGGCGCGGGCCTCCGGCGTGTCGGTGCGTGGCAGCACGCGCCGGGCCTCCCGGATGCGATCGACCGGTCCTGTTGGCAGCGTGGCCAGCACCTCCTCGGTGAGCCGCTCCACCATGGGTCCCACCGCATCACCCAGCAGCACGTCTCCGGCGTAGCCCGCGTCCGGCAGCACCACGTTGAAGAGGTGGTGGCTCAACCCGGCCACGAAGGGCAGGGCGGGGCGGGCACCGAAGAGGGGAGCCACGAGCACCGCCGCGATGGCGACGGCGTAGCAGTGGTCCGCGTGGCTCTCCGCGGGCTCCAGGAGGATGCGGGGACGGCCGGGGAGCGTGGCCCCGGCGCGTGGCTGGCGCACCAGCCGCTCCACGAAGGGAGGGGGTGCGGTGCCCTCGGTGCCGAGCGGCTCCGCGAGCGCGGCGTGCAGCCGCTCCCGGAGGCCCGGTTCCAGGGGACCGGCGGCCGCATCCAGCGCGCGGTGGAGGAGCTCCAACGCGCGGGGAGGTGGCAGGCCGGCCCGGTGCAGCACCTCGGCGTCGATGCCTCCGAGCCGCACCGAGACCAGGGCGAGCGCCGTCTCGCGCAGCGCCAGCGCCTCCGGCTCCACGCCCGCGACGAGCGCCGCCCAGGCCCGCCGGAACCCTCGTGCCGCCAGACCCTCCAGGTGGTCGGCGGTGCGGACCCGCTTGAGGTCCATCAGCTCCCCCAGCAGCGGGCGCAGCGTGGCCAGGCGGTCCGGGACCGGGGCCGTGTCCGAGACGGAGGCGGTCATGGGCTAACCCCGCAGGAGCTCGTTGCCGACGGTGGGCCGCGCACTCCCGGCGGACAGCCACTTCATGAGGCGCCGCTGCTGCTCGGGCATGGCGTGCTCGGGCGTGCGGCCGTCCGGCGTCATGGGCGCCTTGAAGAAGCAGCCCAGGGACTCGATGACTCCGCCCTCGCCGCGCCGTTTGGCCAGGTCCAGCGTGCGCGCCAGCTCCACCACCAGCGGCGCGGCCAGGATGGAGTCCTTGCACAGGAAGTTGACCTTGAGCTGCATGGGCTGGCCGAGGAAGCCGAGGACATCGATGTTGTCCCAGGCCTCCTTGTTGTCGCCGCGCGGCCGGTAGTACTGGATTTGAACGATGTGATCCTGGACCTTGTAGCCGAGGATGCTGTCCAGCACGGCACCCTTGGTGTCGAGCTTCGAGGCCTTCGAGGCCGGGTCGTTGAGGGCCTCGCCGTCGCGGTTGCCCAGGATGTTGGTGGAGTACCAGCCGGACACGTACAGCGCGCGATCCCTCAAGGCCGGGGCGAGCACCGTCTTGAGCAGCGTCTGGCCCGTCTTTCCATCCTTGCCCGCCACGGGCGCGCCGTTGCGCCGGGCGAGCTCCAGGAGCGCCGGCACGTCCGCGGCGACGCTCGGCGTGAAGTTGGCGAAGGGGAGGCCTCGCGAGATGGCGGCGTAGGCGTAGAGCATGGCCGGGCTGATCTCCGGGTCATTCGCGTCGATCGCCGCCTCGAAGGCCTCTGGCGTGGCGAACTGGGGCAGGGCCGTGTTCACCGGACGCTCGGTCGAGGCGCAGTTGATCATCACCAGCCGATCCACCTGCTGCTCGCGTTGGAAGCGCTCCAGATCCTGGTGGATGGCCTCCACCTGGGCGCGCAGGCTGCTCATCTTCTTGTTGGATGAGCCCACCACGTTGCGACAGAAGTTCCTGTTGGACACCGCGGGCCAGGGGCGCATCTTCGACAGCACGGGTTCCACTGCCTGGAGCTGGCTCTCGGTCAGCACGCCATGAGTGCGCGCCGCCTTGGCCAGATCATCATCGTACAAATCCCAGCCCCCGAAGGTGAGTGCCCCGTAGTCCACCAGGCCCGCGCCCTTCACCCCGGCCAGCGGCAGGCCCGTGGTGTCCACCACGCCCCGCTTGAGCAGCTCCATCCCCGCGATGGCGGTGGTCGCCACGGCCCCACCCATCCCCACGACCGCGATCCCCAGACGATCCCCGTACATGTCAGACAACTCCCCTTGAGTTTCACCACGTGTCGGGCTCGTGCTCCCCCGGAGGAACCGAGGCTCCTCGTTTCGAGGTGGGGGACGTGCTCGTCGGATGATTCCGAAGCGGGTCCCTCACGAGCCCACGTAATGAGTCATCACGGGACAGAAGTCCTTCAAGTCGGGGAAACCTGAATGTCCCGAAGGGCAGGTCATGCGTCCGCGGATGAAAAAAAGAGCCCGGCGCGAACATGTTTCGCGCCGGGCTCCGGGAGTTGAGAGGGATTGGATGGGCTAGAGGATGCGAGCCTTCCACCGTCCGCGCCGGAAGAAGACGGCGCTCAGCGTGCCGAGCGCGCAATAGCCGAGGGCGATGGCCAGGAACACGCCGGAGGGGCCGAGCCCCATGGTCCTGGAGAGCAGGTACGCCAGGGGCAGTTGCAGCATCCAGGAGCAGAGCAGGTTGATGACGGTGGGCGTGGTGGTATCCCCCGCGCCATTGAAGGCATGCGGGAGAACCGTCCCAAAGGCGTAGAAGACCATGCTGCAGCTCACGATTCGCAGGCAGCGCGTGGCATGCAGGACCACCTCGGCCTCCGAGGTGAAGGCTCGCACGAGGGGCTCGGCGAACACCAGGAAGCCGAGCGCCATCGCACCAAGCAGGAGCAGCGTGTGGAAGCTGGCCCGCCAGGCCGCCCGCTCGGCCCGCTCCGGATCCCTGGCCCCCAGACTCTGGCCCACCAGGGTGCCCGCGGCGTGGCTCATGCCCCACGAGGGCTGCTGGGCGAAGAGGAGGATGCGCATGGCGATGGTGTAGCCGGCCATCGCCGCGCTGCCGAAGCTGGAGACGAGGCGCATCAGCACCAGCCAGCTGGACATGATCAGCAGGGACTGGACGAGGGCGCTGCCCGACAGCCGCAGCAAGGCGAGCAGGGTAGCGGGCTCCAGCCGCAGGTGGCGGCGCCGGATGACGAGCCGGCCACTGCCGCGCATCAGCCCGTGGAGCTGGTAGAGCACGCCCACGGAGCGCCCGAAGGTGGTGGCCACCGCCGCGCCGAGCACGCCCAGCTCGGGCAGGGGGCCCAGGCCGAAGATGAGGCCGGGGGCGAGCACGATGTTGAGGCCGTTGGCCAGCCACAGCGCGCGCATGGAGGTGGCCGCGTCCCCGGCGCCGCGGAGGATGGCGCTGATGAGGAACAGCAGGGTGAGGACGAGGGTGCTGCCCAACATCACCCGTGTGTAGGAAGCGCCGTGCTCCACCACCCAGGGCGAGGCGCCCAGGGCCGAGAGCAGCGGGCGCGCGAACAGGATGCCTCCCACCGCCACGGGCAGCGCCAGCAACAGTCCGAGCCACAGGGACTGCATGGCCGCGCTCGCCGCGCGCTCCGGATCCTTCTCCCCGATGCGCCGGGCCACCAGGGCCGTGGCGCCGATGGACAGGCCCATGGGCAGCGTCTGGACGAAGGTGAGCATGGACTCCGTCATGCCGACGGTGGCCACGGCCTCCGCGCCCAGCCGCGAGACGAAGAAGACGTCCACCAGGGCGAAGATGGACTCCATCACCATCTCCAGCACCATGGGCACCGAGAGCAGCAGGAAGGCGCGATCCACGGAGCCGGCGGTGAGGTCATGCCTGGCGCCGCGCAGGGCATCCCACAGCACGGGGAGCCAGCCCTTGCCCTCTTCGATGGAAGGGGAGGCGGCGGGCGTGAGGAGTTCGGGTGTGGAGGGCTGCGACATGGAATGAAAAGCGGAGGGACTCGTGCGCGTGTGAGGGACGCGAGGGAACGGGTCCAACCGCGTTTTTCATCCACATCCGGCTGAGGGCCGCCCGGTCGCCAGGCCTGGAGCCTACGAGGCCCGGACGCGCCCGATGAACAGCGTGTGCAGGGGCCCGCCGCCCTTGGAGCGGGCGGGTGTCTCCACCACCTCGGTGTCGAATCCCGCCCGCTTCAGCCGGTTGGCGAAGGCCTGGTCCGACGAGGCGGACCACACCACCACCAGGCCGCGAGGCTTCAGCGCACGCCGGATGGCGCTCAGCCCACGCTCGCCGTAGAGCCAGCGGTTGGCTTCCTGGGTGAGGGCCTCGGGGCCGTTGTCCACGTCCAGTAGCACGGCGTCATAGTGGCCCTCGGCCTCGCGGAGCAGCTCTCCCACGTCCCGTGCCTCCACCTTCACGCGAGGGTCCTCGAGCGGCCGTCCGGCCAGGGGCGCGAGGACGCCCCGGTTCCACTCGACGACCGCGGGCACCAGCTCCGAGACCACCACCTCGGCTGACGGAGGAAGCCGGTCCAGCGCGGCCCGGACCGTGTAGCCGAGCCCCAGACCGCCCACGAGCACGCGGGGCCGCTTCCCGGCGAGGCCCGTGCAGGCCACCTCGGCCATCTTCTCCTCGGAGCCATGCTGGCGGCTGGACATGAGCTCGCGGCCGTTCGCGCGGATGGCGAACTCCTCGCCGCGCTGGTGCAGCACCAGCTCACCACCGCCCGGAGCGGGCGCTCGATCGATCACCTTCCACGGCTTCATCGTCCCGTCACCATAGCCCCAACTGGCCGGGAGGCAGCGGGAATCGAACCCGCGCCGGGCGTCCCGTCTCGTCCCGTCCTGTTCCAGCCCGTTCCGCACGTTTGAGGCCGCTCGGGCGACGTCACAACGGCAAATTGACTGCGATTCCCTCGCGGCCGGAAATCCACTCGCGCAAGTACTGGTTGAGCTCCCCGTAGAATGACACCGACACCAGATCAGCCACCGCGAAGAGTTCGCGGAGCAGTGAATCCACATGGTTGTTATGCGTTTCGGCCGCGTCAGCGTCGACGTACTCCTCAATTATCGAATAATGACCGGGCCTCTGCGTGACGAACCACTGGTAGCGCAACGTTCCCGGCTCGGTCGCGGCGGCGGATGCCAATGCCCGCGCCACCCGCAGGAACTCTGCCTCCCCGTCGGTCCGTGCTCTGAACTCACATAGTACCAGAAGACTCATACGATTCTCCTACGCAGGCCGCGCTTTGAGGGTCGGTTTTCGTCGTACCACTCGGCGGGCTAGAAGTCGTTTAATAACCTGCTGCGCGTGCAGCAGCGACTGCGCTGGCTGGAGCTGGATGTCCTGCTCCCTCCCAGCAAGCAGCCTCGGTGCTCCTTCCTGGAAGGCTTCTTCCTGCACGCCAACACACCGGTATCCTTGCGAGAGTAGGAAATGAAGACGGTGGTCATTCTTTCCCCAGCTTGGCAAATGCTCTGCTGTGTGCGGATAAGAAGGATGGGAGGACTGTTGGTCCGTCGGCGTCGAAGGTCCGCTCGACCAGCTCCGGTTCAGACGAGCCACGCGCTTCCTGCCGACATGCAGGCCAACTCCAAAGGTGGGCGTGGAGAAGACTGGAGACTATTGAGCCTGTTGTTCCGTCCACAGGGCAATTGCTGTTCTCGATGTGTCATCGCATCCTCGCTACACCGTGAAGGCTCCTGCGCCTCGTCCCGCGATCCGCTGCCCGATGGTGTCTCCTCCCTGTGACCCCGGCGCGGTGATGACAGCATCCGCGGAGAGGAAGAAGGACACGTCCGTGGAACCACTCACGGTGCACTGGTTGCACACCGTGGCGGAGGCGTCGAGGACCCAACCCGGCTCACGGCTCGCCGGCCCCATCACCGCCGTGATGTGGAAGTCCGGCAGGTTAGCCGATGCCCATCGGGCCACTGGCGCGCGTGTTGTTGTGCCCGAGCAGCTCCTGCTGACCGTTGACCGGTACGGCCACGGCCCCCAGGTGATACGCACCCTGGGGAACGCCGGGAGTCGGGACGGACACCCGCACCGTGCCGCACTGCCCCGGGGCCAGCGTGCCGCCGCTCGTACTCCCGAGCTCCACGTCCCACTCGGCGAGCGGCGTGCCTGGCGGGATGATCTCCTCGTCCCGGGACAGCAGGAAGCGCACGTCCGTGGAGCCGCTCGCGGTGCCCTGGTTGCACACCGTGGCGGAGGCCGTGAAGGAATCCACGGACCCGACGCTCGCCGGCCCCGACACCTCCTGGATGATGAAGTCTGGCAGGTTGCCCAGCCCCATCCGCTCGCCCACGCGCGTGTTGTTGCTCCCGATGATCTCCCACTGGAGGTCGTCCGGGTTGACGATGGCGCCCAGGTACCACGAGCCCTCGAGCGAAGTGCTGACCTCCATGGACACGGAGACGCACTGGTCCACCTCCACGAAGCCCGGAATGAAGTGGCGGCCCAGGAGCACATCGCCTCCCTGCTGGGACGATGCCTCCGACGGGAGCGAGATGTTCTCGTCGGCCGACAGCACGAAGACGACATCCGTGTAACGCGTCAGCCTGCCCTGGTTGCACACCGTGGCGGACACGAGGAACGGCGCTCCCGGACGGGCAGCCGCCGGGCCCGACACCTCCTTGACGACGAAGTCCTCCGAGGTACCGAAGCCCATCAGGCCGGACATGGCCGTGTTGTTGGACTCGAGGAGCTCGGGCAGGTGGTTGGACGGATCCACCACGGCTCCCAGGCGGTACGCGCCCTGGAGGTTGGGCGAGAAGGCGCTGGTCAGCACCTCCGTGGTGCACTGCCCCGGCGCCAGGTCGGGCGGGAACACCCTGCCGAGGATCGAGCCCGTCGACCCCTCCGGCGAGGCGACCTCGTCGGGCGACAACACGATCTCCACGTTCGAGGTCCCCCTCTGAGTGCCCTGGTTGCACACGGTGGCGGACACGGTGAAGAAGTTGCCCGGCCACACGCTCGTCGGCGCCGTCACCTCCCGGATGACCAGGTCCGGCTTCTCACCCACGCCCAGCACTCCCCCCACGTGCGTGTTGTTGCCCGGGACGAGCTCGCCCTGGGTGTGGAGCGGATCCGCGATGGCGCCCAGGTGCCACTCCCCCTCGGGAGCTCCCGTGAGCTGCACGGACACCGTGGTGCACTGCCCCACGCCCAGCAGCCCCACCGGCGCGAGGCCGAGCGGCTGGAGCTGCTCCCCCGAGGAGAGGAACACCTGCACGTCCGTGGAGCCGCTCACGGTGCC
This sequence comes from Archangium violaceum, assembly GCF_016887565.1. Taxonomy (NCBI): domain Bacteria; kingdom Pseudomonadati; phylum Myxococcota; class Myxococcia; order Myxococcales; family Archangiaceae; genus Archangium; species Archangium violaceum. Next base: position 7,826,380 of record NZ_CP069396.1, on the reverse strand, counting down.
CTGGTTGCACACCGTGGCGGAAGCCGTGAAGGGCTCTCCCGGCTTCACGATCGACGGCCCCGTCACGCGCGTGACGATGAAGTCCGGCGCGTCGCCGAACCCGATCCGCTCACCCAAGCGCGAGTTGTTGCTCTCGATGAGCTCCTCGTGGGGGATGCCAGGCATGACGATGGCGCCCAGGGTCCGGGCCACTCCGGACAGCGGGGTGCTGGTCCGTGCCGACACCGTGGTGCACGTTCCCGGCGTCAGCGAGCCCGCGGACACGCTCGTGAGCGAGAGGTCGGAAGAGGCGATGACCTCGTCCTCCGAGAGGAAGAACGTCACCTCGGAGGCACCGCTCGCGGTGCCCTGGTTGCAGACGGTGGCGGACACCGTGAAGGGCTCGCCCTGCTTCACACCCGACGGCCCGGCCACCTTCGTGACGATGAAGTCCGCCTTGAAGCCGATGCCCATCAGGTCTCCAGCGTGCGTGTTGTTGCGCTCGAAGAGCTCGACCTGGGAGTTGTACGGATCCACGATGGCGCCCAGGTACCAGGCTCCATCCGTCAACGAACTACTGGCGTAGGCCGTCACCGACCGCGTGGCGCACTGCCCCGCGGGAATCATGCCCAAGGGCATCCAGCCCGCGAAGGGATCCGGGCCTCCGTACGGCTGCGGCATGGAGATGTCCTTGTCGGAGGACAGCACCAGCATGACCTCCCCGTCACCCGCGGCCGTGCCCTGGTTGCACACGGTGACGGACGCCGTGAAGTTCTGGCTCTGCATCGCGCTCGGGTCTCCCCGTACGGCCGTGACGACGAAGTCCGGCGCATCACCCACGCCCACCACGATTCCCGCCGACACGTTGTTGTTCTCGATGAACTCGGCCTGGAGCTGCATCGGGTCGATGACGGCCCCCAGGCGGTACTCGCCCACCGGGAGGTTCAAGGCCGCGGGAACGTTGGCCTCCACCGTCAACTCACGGCACACACCGGGCCCGAGCGGCTCCACCGGGGCGCTGCCCACGAACACATCCCCCTCCTCGTCCGGAGTCCCCGGCACGGAGAGGACCTCGTTCCGGGAGAGCAGGAGTGACACGTCCGTGCTCGCCTCCAGGTTGCCCGGGTTGCACACGGTGACGGAGACACTGAAGGAGTCCCCCGGCCGCGCGCTGCCCGGCCCGGACACCTTCGTGACGATGAAGTCCGGCCGGCTGCCGAGCCCCATCTGCCCGCCCACGAAGGCGTTGTTGGTCTCGATGAGCTCCGTCACCGAGTTGGACCGGTCGGCGATGGCGCCCAGATAGTACGTGCCCTCGGGGAGGGAAGCGTTGCCCGTCATCTCGACCTCGGTGCACGCGCCCGGGTCCATGGGGTCCACACCCGTCTCCTTCACGATGACCCGCGAGCCGCCCGGCGAGGCGAGGTCCGCATCGGACGACAACAGGAGCGACACGCTCGTCGCGCCGCTCGTGGTGCCCCGGTTGCAAACGGTGACGGCCGTCGAGAAGGACTCGCCCGGCTTCACACCCGAGGGCCCTGACACCTTCGAGACGACGAAGTCCGGCCGGCTGCCGACTCCAACGAGACCCTCGACGTGCACGTTGTTGCTCTCGAAGAGCTCCTGCATCTGGTTCGACGAGTCCACGACGGCCACGAGGTGCCAGGCTCCCTCGCCCAGATAGACGGGGGCGGAGAACGTGAACGGGGCGCACTGGTCCTCGGCCAGGGACGCCGCATACACGCCGCCCAGGTACGTGCCCCAGGAGCTCATGGAGAAGGGATCCGGCTCGGACAACAGGCTCAGCTCCACGAACGCGCTGCCCGACGTGTTTCCCTGATTGCAGACAGTGACGGTCGCGGAGAACACCTGGCCGTACGTGATGCTCGACGGCGCGCTCACCGACTGGACGACGAAGTCCGGACCGTCACCGATTCCCACCCCATCACCGGCCCGGGTGTTGTTGTTCTCGAGGAGCTCGGCCTGGGTGTTGAGTGGATCGACGATGGCTCCCAGGTGGTACTCCCCATCTCCCTCCGAATAGGGCAGGGACACCGGGGCCGTCACCGGGACCGTCTGGCACTGCTCCGGCGTCAACGGCTGCGTGGCCGCCCGGGCCAGGAAGAGGTCTCCGTCACCCGTCACCGGTGCCGCCGGGAGGATGGCCGCGTCCTTGGAGAGATGGAGGTCCACCTCCGTGCTCCCCTCCGCCGTGCCCTGGTTGCACACCGTGACGTACGCCGTGAGGGAGGTCCCCATCTTCGCGAAGGCAGGCCCCTTCACCCGAGTGACGACGAAGTCCGGCGCCTTGCCCACCCCCAGGGTGCCGGCCACGAAGGCGTTGTTGCTCTCGATGAGCTCCAGCACGGTGTTGGAGGAGTCGACGACGGCGCCCAGATGGAGCTCACCCCGCGAAGCCTCGGGAATGATTGCATTCCCCTTGAGCGGCACGGTGGTGCAGGCCCCGGCGGACAACGCGCCCACGGAGGTTGCACCCACGAGGAAGTCCTGGTCCTTGGAGAGGAGCGCGTCCTGGGAGAGGAACAGCTCCACCGGAGTCGTGCTGGAGAAGGAAGTGGTGCCGGAGTTGCACACCGTGACGTCCACGGTGAAGGGCGTGTCGAGCGCCACCTTCTGGGGGGTTCCCTTGATCGCGGTGATGGTCAGGTCGGGTCGGGAGCCCACCCCCATGAGCGTGCCGCGCCCGTTGTTGGTCTCCAGGAGCTCCTGCTTCATGTTGCCCAGATCGACGGAGGCGCCCAGGTACCAGGCCCCCGTGGCGACCGGGGGCACCGTGCCCCGGAGGGGCAGTGGAATGCACTGTCCCGGGTAGAGCGTGTTCGTGAACGCGGAGCCGCGCAGACTCAGGTCCGCCTCGGTGATGACCGCATCCGAGGACAGGAACAGGCCCACGACCGCGCTGTCGGCCACGGTGCCCTGGTTGCACACCGTGACGTTCGCCGTGAGGGTCTTTCCGGTGAGGGTGCTGGCGGGTCCGCTCACCGACTGGACGACGAAATCGGGCTTCGAGCCCACCACCACCTGGCCCCCAGCCAGGGTGTTGTTGCCCTCATCGAGCTCCGCGCTCGAGCCCTGGGGATCGGCGATCGCACCCAGGAACCAGTTTCCCTCGGCCACGCTGGCCGGGAGCCGAGCCTCCTGCGTGGCGCACTCTCCCGGCACCAGCGAGGCTCTCGGCCAGAAACTTCCGATGACCGTATCCTGACCCGGGACGATGAGCGCATCCTGGGACAGGACGAAGTCCACGGAATCGGGATGACCGCTCTCGCTGCCCCGGTTGCACACAGTGATGCTCGTGCGGAACAAGTTCCCCGGCGCCGCGATGGATGCCCCGCTCACCTGCTTGATGAAGAAATCCGGGCTACCGCTCAGCGCTTGCGCCACGGACTTTGGTGTATCGATTCCCGGCTCCTGGGAATGTGATCCTCCACAGCCCATGATGCCGGACCACACGCTCGCGGCGGCGAGCGCGATGACACGCGTATTGCTCCGATTCACTTGGCTTTCCCCTCTGAAAACAACCCCCACACGGCCTGGCGGGCGCCTTCGAGAACTTCGCATTTCGATCTGACGGCGGGGATGGGACGGATTTCCCGCCGTGGACCTGACCCGCCAGCGCCGTGCGGCCGTGTTCGCTCAGGGGTAGTTCAGCCCCATGGCGGCCCTGACCTCGCTCAGGGTGACGGCGGCCACCTGGCGTGCGCGAGCGGTGCCTTCCTTCAGCATGGCCATCACGGCGGCCGGGTCGCGCGCGTATTCCTCGCGGCGTTGGCGGATGGGGGCCAGCAGTTCCTGCAGGCATTCTTCCAGGTGCTTCTTGATCACCGTGTCGCCCAGGCCGCCCTGGCGGTAGTGGTCCTTCAGGCGCTCGACCTGCTCGATATCGGGGTGGAAGGCATCCAGATAGCTGAACACCACATTGCCCTCCACCTGGCCGGGGTCGGAGACGCGCAGATGGTGGGGGTCGGTGTACATCATCCTCACCGCCTGGCGGATTTCATGGGCGCTGGCTGACAGGGTGAGCGTATTGCCCAGCGACTTGGACATCTTGGCCATTCCGTCGATGCCGGGCAGGCGCGCCCCCACTTCCGGCACCACCGCCCTGGCTTCCACCAGCACCGCCTGCTCCACGCTGGCGTTGAAGCGGCGCACGATTTCATTGGTCTGCTCGATCATGGGGATCTGGTCTTCCCCCACTGGCACGACCGTGGCTTTGAATGCGGTGATGTCGGCGGCCTGGGCGGCGGGGTAGGTGAGGAATCCAGCCGGGATGTCGCGCTCGTAGCCGCGCTGTTTGATCTCGTCCTTGATGGTGGGGTTGCGCTCCAGCCGCGAAACCGTCACCAGATTGAGGTAGTAGGAGGTCAACTCGGTCAGCTCTGGCACCAGGCTCTGGATGAAGACAGTGCTCTTGTGCGGCTCGATGCCGACGGCGAGGTAGTCCAGAGCTACCTGCAGCACGTTGTCGCGCACTTTCAGATAGTTGCCCATGTTGTCGGTCAGCGCCTGGGCATCGGCCAGCAGCAGGAATTGCTGGCAGCGGTCCTGAAGGATGACGCGGTTGCGCAGCGAGCCCACATAGTGGCCCAGGTGCAGCGGACCGGTGGTGCGGTCGCCGGTGAGAATGATGTCGCGGGAAGTGATGTCGCTCAGTTTCATGTCGTGCTCCGTCAAGTCAGGCCAGACGGAGACCACCGACAAGGAGGGACTGGAAAAACAAAACCCGGATCCGCCTTGTCGGCGGCCTCCGGGTTGTGTGTGTGCGCAATCGCCGGGGCCACCTCAGGAGAGGCGCCACCACCAGAAGAAGGATGCGGTTGCGATGCGGGAATTCATGTCTTCGAACACTGCATGCGGCGCCACGCGCCGTCAAGTGGCTTCGCCGGGATTGGCTTTGAGAATGGACGGAGTCCATCCCGCGTGGATGTGACAGGGTAGGCTCGTCCCCAGCGGACATCGCGGCACCAGAAGGGGAGCACGTGTCGACATCCAAGGGGGTAGAGGAATTTCTCGCGGCGGTGAGTGGTCCCCTGGGCGAGGCCCTCCTCGTCGTCACGGGGGCGGGCGTCAGCCTGGCCAGCGGCCTGCCCACGTTCCGAGGGACGGACCCCGGCGCGGTGTGGGCGAATGACGTGATGGAGAAGGGCACTCTTGCCTTCTTCCGGAGGGCTCCAGAGGAGTCCTGGTTGTGGTACCTCCAGCGGTTCGAGCGGGCTCGCGGAGCCAGACCGAACGAGGCGCACCTGGCCCTCGCCGAGTGGGAGCGCTGGCAGGAGCGCCACGGGCGCGAGTTCCTCCTCGTCACCCAGAATATCGATACGCTCCATGAGCAGGCGGGCAGCCGTGCCCTGGTGAAGGTGCACGGCAGTCTGGACCAGGCGCGGTGCACGCGCCGCAACTGCGCCAACGGCCCGCCGAGCGGCACGGTGCCCATGGCGTCGGTGGATTTCGGGCCGCTCCACGCCGACCCGAGCCGTGAAACCGTGCCGCGTTGTCCTCTCTGCCGCAGCAGGCTTCGCCCGCACGTCTTGTGGTTCGACGAGCTCTACACGGAGCACGAGGCGTATCAGTTCGAGCGGGTGCTCCACCAGGCGAGGAAGAGCAGCCTGATTGTATTCGTCGGAACCTCGTTTTCCGTCGGAGTGACAGCTCGCATCAGCGCCCTGGCCCTCAAGCGCCGCATTCCCGTCTTCAGCATCGACCCCGCTGGGACCCAGCCGGCCCCGCATATCCAGGTCCTGGCGGAGCGGGCGGAGGTGCTGCTTCCCCGTGTCGTGGCCTCGAGCCTCTCCTGACCCTGAGGGGTTGTTCCAGGGGATGCCCGCTCACAGCGCGAGGCTCTCCTTCAGCAGCGCGAGACCGAACGCCCATTGGCCGTCCGCGGTGCCGAGCTTCAGCGCGCCGGACATCATCCGCTGATAGAACTCGCCGAGCGAGGGCGTGGAGTCGGGCGTTTCCGCGCCGGTGGCTCCCGCGTGCTTCATCTGGCGGGCGAGGTACAGTTGCATCGTGCCGGCGAGTGTCGCCGCCAGCCGGCGGGTGTAGATGAAGCGGTTGGGGAGCTCGGTGAACCGCTTGTCGTCGTAGGCCGAGAGCAATCGCAGGCAGGTGCCTTCGTCCATGCGCAGGAAGACGGAGAGCACCGCGAGATCGTAGAAGGGGTCCATTGGCGCGGCGGTGGCCCAGTCGAGCAGCAGGATCGACTCGCCGTCGTAGACGAGGTTGGAGGGGTTGAGGTCGTTGTGGCCGAGGACCAGGGGGCGTTCGCTGGCAGGTGGCTCCTCGGAGAGCACGCGCTGGACCGCTCCGACGGTGAAGGCCGGGAGGGCGAAGTCGGCCAGGAAGCCCTTCCAGATCTGGACGAGGAACTCGCGGGGCTCGCGCATGCGCATGTCGGCGGGGAGGGGGAGCGAGTGGATGCGGCGCACGGTGCGGCCAAGCTGGGCGAGCGCGGCTTCATGGGTGCGCGGGTCGCGGAAGAAGGCCACGAACGAACGGTCGACGACGAAGGCGGTCAGGACCGCGCGCCGCGTCTCATCGACGTGGAAGATGCGAGGTGCGAGGCCCGCGTCGGCGGCGAGCCGCTGGATGTGGATCGCGCGGTGCCAGTCGGCTTCGTCCTCGGCCTCGCTGGCGATCTTGAGCACGTACGACTGCCCGGCGGCGTCGACGCGGTAGACGCCAGCACCCGAGAGCCCCGCGGCGATCCGGGTGACGGTGGTGGTGGGTCCTCTGAGGTCCGCGGGCAAGCAGTCTTCGACGGTCATGTTCGACTCCGGCGCCTGGAAGGGGGCCTCCGTTCTACCCCAATCCTCGCGCGCTACGAGCCTGGGGCCGTTCCCCAAGCGGGGATTGAGGCGCAAGCCGCTTCAGAGCGAGCGCGAACCCGCTTGTCCGGAAGTGAACGGGCTCGAGACGCAGCACCGGTGACGCACCGCACCTTCGGCTCCCCCGTGTCGACCAGCACCGCGCTGGCCGTTCCATCGGGGGAACACGGACCCATCACCACCGCGGTTCGAGGTGCGGCGTACCAGCTGGTCAACCGCGGCAGCGGCCTGTGCGCGGGAGTGACCGGCAGCTCCGGCTCGGACGGGGCCGACGTGGCACAGTACGCCTGCGGCACGACCTCCACCGAGTGGATGCTCGACCCCTCCGCGGACGGCTACTACCGGCTGGTCAACCGCACCAGCAACAAGGTGCTGGATGTGGCGGATTGTGGCACCGGCGACGGCACCAACGTGCGCCAGTGGGCCTGGTTGAACAATGTGCTCGGGCACCCAGAGTCAATGGCGCGTCGATTTCCTCGCCGATGGCTCGGTGCGGTTGGTCGCGCGGCACAGCGGCAAGGTCGTCGACCTGGCCAGCTGTGGCCTCGCCGATGGCACCGACATCGCGCAGTGGAGCTGGTTGGACAACATCTGCCAACGCTTCCACCTGATGGCGCCGTAGCCGTAGGAGCACGCGTACCGGGTGCACGTGGCGGGGCTGCTGGCGGTGCAGGTCAGACGGGTGCTGTTCCGGCTCGACGGCACCCCAGCTCTCTCATCCTCCCGGGACCCGAGGCTCGCCAACCTCCAGCGAGCGGCGAAGTTGCCCCGGACGGACGACGGGCGGTGTATCGTCAAAGAAGCTTCCCGGCTCCCCGGGCACCGTCCCGGGAGCCACTTCGTTCACCCGACCCGGGCTCGAAGGGGGACACGGCTACAGAGCAAAATGGCCAGGAGGCAGCAGCTCGCGCCAGCCACTGCCAGGAAAAGGGCCCTGACTGGATGCTCGGGAAGCAGATAGTAGACCGTCGTGGCGACGAACACGACGACTCCCGCCAGCTTGAGCGAAATCCGAGGCACGAGCGCCATCATGAAGTTGTCGTAGTTGGCGGAGGGGTATTGTAGGGAGCGCGGACTCGCGGTGATGGCGCGCCTCGATGCGTGGATTCGCCCATTGCGTTCGAACAGGAGACAAAAATGGGGGTTTCCGTCAGAGGCACGTGGTTGTTCGGGAAGGTGGACGTGGTGCCGGAGCTGGGTCACGTCGCGACCAAGTTCTTCCACATCAACCTCGTGCCGCTCGTTCCCATCGAGAGCTATTTCGTCGTGGTCCAGCGATAGCGAGGGGTGGGTGGGTGTTCCCATCCCCACCAGCAGGAAGTCGGTGGCTGCGGCGTTGATGCGCAGCACGCTGCTCGCGCTCGGTCTCGTGCTCTTCTGCGTCGGGGGAGGCGAGGGCAGCGCGTTGGCGGTCTGGGCCGGGTTGGCGTGCATGGTCGTCTCGATCGCCTCGAACTTCATATTCAAGAAGGCCAACGCCGCACGCGCGCGGGAGCTGACCGAGCTGGCGAACGCTGGTCTCGGAGAGGAGTACATCACCCGTACGCGCATGGATCACGGACTGCCCGTGAGCGCCGACGCGATGATCCGTGTCTCGCGCGCTGGAGGCGCCCGGTAGCGTCAGCTTCGCCGCCGCCGTCCAGCAAGCCCTCTCCGCCAGGGACGTCACTCGCGTCACGGTCACCATCTCCGCTTCCGACATGACACCCATTGTCGTCGACCTGGCCGAGTCGAACGGCAGTATGACCCCGCTACCGACACCTGGTCTTCGACGGCGCCCCTGTCCGTGGCACGCTCGGCTCCGGGCACCACCCTGCTGACCTCGGGGAGAGTGCTCGTGACGGGAGGCTACACCACCGGAGGCAGCTACCTCTCCTCGGCGGAGCTCTACTCGCCCTGAGAGGCTTCCTGGGAGCACTTCGTCTGCATCGACTCCCTCCTGCGGTTGGGCGCAGGAGGGTTCAGTTGTTCGAGTAGAAGAGGCCCAACTGGCCCGGGAGCCGGCGGAACTCCAGCGCCGGCATGTCGTCGCTGTTGCGGAACGCCGGCGCGCGCGAGGACAGCTCCTTCAGCGTCTGGTCTCCCAGCAGCACCAGCCGCTCGAAGCCCATCAGCCCGTTCTTGATGCCAATGGTTCCCAGCAGCGCACGGCCCTCGTCATAGCGCTGCATGAACAGCTCTCGCTGGCGCGGCTCTAGCGGGTCCATCGAGGCCATCACCGTCAACCCGTTCCCGTACGACGGAATCGCCTTCACGTGCGGGAACACCTCGTGGATGCCGTGTTACAGCGTCGCCATGTCCGGCCCGAAGATGTGCTGCGCCATCACGCCTCCAGGCCCCAGCCGTGACTGCGTCCATGGCGTGTTTGCTCCGGAGGCGAGAGTCCGACCATTTCTGGTCTCCGCAGCGGCGGCCCCGGGCGAGGAGGAGGCACCAGCTTCAGATGCGGCAGCCAGGGGGCCAGCGCAGCAGGCGCTGTGGGAGTGACGCACGGCTGAGGGATGCGCTCTCTGGCGGAGCCCAAGGCGAGCGGTCGCCTGCGCAGGGGAGGGGTGTGCCTGGAGCGCGACGGGCGGGCCTCCTCGGGGCCCTCCTGCACCGTCCAATGCGTGTCGCGCGGCCCTCCTGGACGACCACCTACCCCGGCCCTCGCCCGCAACAGGGCTCCCATGCCGCCTATGCTCCTGGTACACGGTCCACTCCCATGGGGTGGCGAAGATCGGAATACGCGTATGAGTCAGAGAGAGCCCTTGCCCGAAGAGCAGAGGGAAGCCGCACTGAGGAACATCCGAGGACCGGACCGCGGGGACATCGTTGAGGCGGCGAAGCTGCTTTCGGCGGACAGCTCGACGACGGCGAGGCTGCTCGAGTTGCTCGCCAGCGAGGAGCATGTCGAGGTGCGACAGGGTATCCTCTATGCGCTGACCTGGCATGGCGACGTCAGCTTGTGGGACCTCATGATCCGGATTCTCTCGGACCAGAAGGAGCACCCCAAGGTTCGAGGTCAGGCCGCGGAGTGCATCTCCTACTTGTTCGAAAAGATCGAGACCGATTCCAAGGAGTTCAAAGCCGCCGTCGATGCTCTTCAGGAGGCCTTGAAAGACGATTCGCCCGAGGTCCGATACTGCGCCGTCAATGCGCTTGGCTCGACCAAATATCTGCCGATCGTCCCAGTGCTTCAAGGAATGCTCAGGGACCAGACGCCCGTTGAAGGATGGCTGGGCTCCGTGGGCGATGAGGCGTCCAGGGCAATCGAATGGATCAAGCGAGGAAACTCACAGCCCCCTGACGGCATACCGATCGGGCGCGAACCGGCGGATGTGCTCGATGCTATTCGGGCAGAAGTTCATGCTGGGTCCGGAGGCAAGCTGTTCAGCCTTTTGATAGAGCTCGAACTCGGGCTGTGTCGGTACGACAAATTCCCTGAAGACGCGTTCGAGCGATACACGTCACTTCTTGCTGATCCGGCATTCTGGATGCACGAGGACACCTGGCAGTTCGTGAAAGAGGTTGGAGACAGTTGGAATCTCCTCTCGTCGAGTCAGCGAGAGACGCTCCGGCCATTGCTGGTTGCCCACTTCGACAAGGGCTTCAATCCGATGGGGGCATTCGTCATCGGAGAGCTCCTTGGAGGCCGCTATGGCGACCGAGCCGCGCTGGATGCACTCGTGAAGCTGGCGGGAGTCGCGTCCCTGCCGGCGAGAGCTTTCGTCCCGCATGGACTCGGAGTCCTCGCCAGGGAGACGAGGAACGGCGAATTGCGGAAGCGTGCTGTCCTCGTGCTTCGCCACTTGGAGAAGAGCGAGATTGAACAGGTTCGCTCGGAGGCGAGTCTGGCCCTCGGGAAGATCGGTGACGGGGGTGGATGAAAATTCGATATGGCCCATGACACCATGACGGAGACGTAGTCGGTTGTTGGTGCCGACAAGGTGCCGGAGTGGTGAGCGCCGGGACGTCGTCTACTCACGCAGCTGCTCGACCCACATCGGGAACTCCAGGCGCTGAGACCTGGTCTCGGCGTCTGCGCCCCGAGCACGGGGCTGCACCGGCCTTCCCAACCCCGTGCCGCGAATCTCCCTTGGCGCATAGCCGAATCGCTTCCGGAAGACCCGGCTGAAGTGGGCCTCGTTCATCAACCCGAATTCCGATGCGACGTCCGCGATACGGCGGTGCTCACCGGAGTCCGCCAGGGCGGAGTGGATGCGCTCGAGGCGACGCCCCAGGATGTATCGTGCGACCCCCTGGAATGGCGCGAAGAGCTCGTAGAGGACCGAGCGCGAGACTCCCACGGCCGCGCTGATTCGCGCCGACGAGAGGTCCGGCTCCGTCAGGTTCAGCTCGATGAAGCGCCGTGCGCGCACCAGCGCCGTGGCCTGGAGGTGTGGCCGGACTCCACCGAGGGTCGCCCGTGTCGGCATCAGACACGCCGCGATGACCTGCTGGGTAGCGCGGGCCAGTTGCGGCGCCTGGCTGGCCGTCAGCGCAGGCGCGGCACGAATCAGGGACTGCGTGTGCTCCAGGAGCAACCGCGCCATTCCGCCCGTCAGCCGGGCACCATGCAGCGTCTCGGTCGCGGGCAGCACCTGGGCCATCATGCTCCGGGGCAGGACAATGCAGGCGCCCGACAGGGGCCCCATCGGCAGGGACAGCGGCTGACCCAGGTCCTGGATCAGCACCTCCCCGTCGGCCAATCCCAGGATGAAATGGTCGAGCGAGTCCGAGCGGATTCTTGCGGGCGAGCGCTCATACGCCAGCGCATCCGCGCGCATGGTGCCCAGAATCATCGGTCCGAGCTGGATGCAGGTGGCCCTGGCACGGAACCGGCCCCGGGCCGCGTCCGTGGAGGAAGAGACCTCGTACAGCGCCGACATGGCGTCGTGCCACGCCCCGAAGCGCTCCGCCTCGGGCAGTGCCTCCGTCGAGAAGCGGGCAATGGGTAGTGGGGGCGTCGTCAAGGGGTACCGGGCCTCTTTCTGCGCGACCCCCGGCGTCCCGTCAAGCCTCCTGGGCACCAGGGCGTGGCGCGGAAGCGTCCACCACCCAGTTTCCATGGAACCCGAAGGGGACACGCCGTGGCACGGCCGCGGTCGCGATGGGGCCGTGGCCGATGTCCAGCGCTTCGAAGACCAGCAGGTCGCTGCGATTCTCCGCGGCCCGCCACACCACCGCGGTGAGCCACCCGTCTCCCTCCGCGGCAGTGGCGGAGCGAGGGATGAACACGGGCTCCGAGACGAGGTCTCCGCGAGGGAGAGCATACACCTGCCGCTGGCCCGTCTTCACGTCCAGGTGGACAAGGGCGTTGAGGCGCAATGGCTCGCAGGTGTTCTCACCGTGGAGGTCCGCGCCATACCAGCCGTGGCGGTAGGGCAGGCCCGTCCGGCGCTCATCGAAGCGTGGAAACTCACCCTCCAGGTCGTCGATGGGCTCCTGTCGAATGGTGTCCGAAGCGCCCGACAGGTCGAAGGTCCAGCGCCAGAGGCGGGCCATTCCATGGGGGCCGGCAGTGCCATCGGCCAGGGGGAACATCGGAGCCGCGTCATAACGGAAGACATCCGCGAAGAGCCTGCCGTCCGCTTCCCAGGCGTTCATTGGATGGAAGACGTGGCACGCCTCGGTGTTGAACCAGCGCAGCGTCGACACGTCGGCATCCCGGCGCATCACGCCGACATAGGCGGCGCGCGAGGGTTCCCAGGCAATGGCCGGAAGGCCCCGCGCGGCCCGCTCCACGCTTCCGGTCAGCGGCAGGACCGGGAACAGGACGTAGTGCTCGGTCACCAGGAAGTCATGCATCATGGAGCAGTAGGGCGCCTGGAAGTCGTCCCGTCGGATGACCCTGCCCCTGGCATCCGTCACCCCATAGCGGACCGTGGCACTCAACGGCGCTTCACCGACGTCGTAGGCGAACCAGACCAATTCCCCGGTCCGGGGGTCGACCTTGGGATGCGCGGTGACGCGTCCTCCAGGGCCGGAAACATAGCCACAAGGCTCCAGGCTCCCGTGGGCGACTTCAAAGGGAGGAGAGGACTCGTTCAGAGCCAGCAGCCGGCCGGCGTGGTGGAGGATGTTGGTATTCGCGACCCCCGCGTCCCGCCCCTGCGCAAGCGGATCATTGAGCGCCGTATTGAAGCCCGCGAACAGCGAGCGTCCAGCGGCGTGCTCCCACTCCCATTTCGGAGTCCGCACGTACCGGTTCCGGTAGGTCACGGTGCCGCCCTCGAAGTGGAAGGCATGAACCATTCCGTCGCCGGCGAACCAGTGGTGGTGAGGGTCACGCGGCTCGAACTGCGGATTGGGACCGATGCGGTAGAGCGTGCCGCGTATCCCGGCAGGAAGCTCGCCCCTGACCTGCAGGGTGAAATCATCCTCGGAGCGAATGGGCGCGAAGTTGCCCATGAGGTAGGGGTTGATGGAAGGACGGCGGTCCATGGCGGTTCTCCGGAGGTGACCGGTGCGGATGGCACCGGCGGTGTCGGCGTGAGGCTTTCCTCGCCGCTCCGGGCTCCTCATACGCCCGGGGCTCGAACCACCGTTATCGCGTGCGTCCGGGATTCTTGACTGCGCATCCGGAGGAGTCTGCCTGCCGTCAGTCCCGGTCCAGCATTGCCGTGGTCGTCCGGGGACTCGTCTCGGCCGTGACTGCAGGATTGCAAACTCGCAGTCTAGGAGAGAGGAAGCTTGTGCTTGTCCACCTTCACCTTGGGACTACAATGTGTTGGTGGCCGGGTCATACAGCTCGGCCGAGGAGAGCGTGGTACTCGCCGAGGAGCCGCCCGCCATCAGCACCTCACCCGTGGGCAGCACCACCGCCGTGTGCCCCTCCCGGGCCGCGGGTCGATGCGGCCTTCATGGCCACCTCCCGAACACGAAGGCCGGGGTTCCATCCGCCCCCTCGACGCCAGGCTGAAATCCAACGTCCGCCACGTCCGGCCCCGGCTCGCGCCGCGGACGGTTGATGAGCGTGGTGGGCCTGGGCATGGTGCCGGCACCACCCGCAGCAGCTTCAGCACCTTCATCCACCGTGTATTCAAAGAGTGGATGACGGTAGACCCTCACCCCAGCCCTCTCCCAGAGGGAGAGGGGGCATACACGGGTTCAACTCGCGATCCTCGATACCCTCACCCCGTCGCGTATAGGCGGGATAGAAGGCCATGTAACGGCGCGGCTCTTCAGCAGGGCGGCCGAGCGGCTCTACGCAAACAGTTCGCGCAAGTGCCTCTCCAGGATGGGGATCATTTCCCTCACCTTGGGCGAAGAAAAGCGTTGAGGAGGGTAGACAAGGTGCACCGGCGCATACTCCGTGGCCCAATCCGGAAGTACCCGGACGAGCCTCTTCCTGGCGAAGTCTTCCTTCAGCAGCGATTGGGGCACCAGGGCCAATCCCGCCCCGCGCCTCACGAGGCTCAGGATCCAGGTGAAGGACGTAGACGAGACCACGAAATCAGGCTTCAACCGGACGGCCTCTCCGCTCGCCGAGCGAAGGTGCCACAGCATGTTGCCCTTGTTTCCCTCTTTGCTCACAAAGCCGATGCACGGATGAGCCGTGAGGTCTCGTGGGTGCTGAATGGCCGAGGCTCCCTGGAGATAGCGAGAGCTCGCCACCACGACCAGGTTTCCCACCCCGAGGCGCTTGGAGCGCAGGCCGGAATCCTCCAGGTGCCCTCCCCGGATGGCGATATCGAATCCCTCGGTGATGAGGTCTACGTAGCGATTGCTGATGTGGGTCTCCACCTTGACCTGAGGATACTTCTCCCGAAACTCGATGACGGCAGCGGATATCTCCGAGGGCGGAAAATCCGCGGGCGCGGTGATCCTCAAGGTACCGGTGGGGTGCTGCCGGGCCGCCGTGGCTCCTTCGAAGGCACCCAGCAGGGTCTGGAGCGCGGCTTCGGATTCCTTGAAAAAGGCGGCCCCCTCGTCCGTCGGTTTCAACTTCCGGGTGGTTCGGGTCAGGAGGCTCACCCCCAGGGCCTTTTCCAGGCCAACCACCCGGTCACTCACGGTGGAGACGGAGAGACCGAGGCTCCGAGCGGCCTTGCTGAAGCTTCCCGCCCTCACCACGTTCACGAAGATCATCGCTGCATTCAAGTCCGGATTCATCTTTCGCCTATCCGGAAGATATATTGGGATTCTTCGCTCTTCTCAATGTGGTCTGTCGGGCCAAGAATGGGGGTATCAAATGAACGAGACCCCGATGACCAGGACCATTGCGAAGGAATCCATCCAGCAGCTCTTTACCGAAGCCCGCACCCATCATTTCTGGCAGAACAAGCCCGTCTCGGAGCAGACCCTGCGGGAACTCTACGAGCTGATGAAGTGGGGACCCACGTCGGTGAACTCCGCACCGGCGAGGATCGTGTTCGTGCGGAGTGAATCGGAGAAGGCCAGGCTCTATCCAGCCTTGATGGGGTCCAACATCGAGCAGGTGAAATCGGCCCCCGTGACGGCAATTATTGCCTACAATGAGAAATTCTACGAAGACCTGCCCCGGCTCTTTCCGAGCTATGATGCGAGGCCTTTCTTTGTCAATGATCCCAGGTTCAGCTACGACACGGCCTTTCGCAACAGCTCCCTCCAGGGAGCCTACTTGATTTTCGCGGCCCGCGCGCTTGGCTTGGATGTCTGCCCCATGTCAGGCTTTTACAATGCGGAGGTGGACAAGGTCTTCTTCGCGGGCACGAACCTCAAATCGAACTTCATCTGCACGATCGGGTATGGTGACAGTTCGAAGCTCTACCCGCGGGGACCGCGCCTGTCTTTCGAGGAAGTCTGCACGATTGTTTGAGCGCCGCGCGGAAGCCGACGGCTCTCCTGAGACGGTGTCAGCTTCTCCCGGGGCTCGGGGTAGGAGCGCGAGGGCGGGCTCTCCGCGGCGGCGGCCCCGGGCGAGGAGGAGGCACCAGCTTCAGATGGGGCAGCTCGGGCCATGTGCCGGAAGCGTCAGCGCGCCCGGAGGCTGGAGTGGGCGGGGTTGCTGCGCAAGTCGTTGCACCGTCCACGGTGCCGCTCGACCTTCAACCTCAAACTCCCTTGGAGAGCCAGGAAGAAGAGCAGGCGGTCACTCCCCCCGGGATGCCTTGTCCTCACGCCACCAGTGGCTCATCCGCTCGTGGATCTCCGCCTCGTGGCCCTCCTTGCTGGGCCGGTAGAAGATGGAGCGCTCCAGCGGCTCGGGCAGGTACGTCTGACCGGGTGCGTAGTGGTCCTTGTGGTTCCACGGCGGCTGATAGCCCTGTTTGTGCCCCAGCTCCTTCATGAGCTCCGTGGGGGCGTTGCGGAGGTGGAGCGGTGGGGCCGCGTTGGGGTGCGCCTCCACGGCCGCCAGCGCGGCATCCATGGCCTGATAGGCCCGGTTGCTCTTCTTCGCCGTGGCCAGGGTGAGGGTGGCATGGGCGACGAAGATGCGCCCCTCCGGCATGCCCACGGAGTAGAAGCTCTCCTCGCACGCGCGCACGATGTTGATGGCCTCGGGCATCGCCAGCCCCACGTCCTCCACGGCGATCACCTTGAGCCGGCGCCACAGCGCCACGTCATCCCCCGCCTGGAGCAGCCGCGCCGCCCAGAAGATGGCCCCCTGGGCGTTGGAGCCCCTGCACGACTTCTGGAGGGCGCTCAGCAGGTCGAAGTGCTGATCCCCATCCTTGTCGTGCCGCGACAGGCGCGTGCCGGTCGCCTGGACGGCGATCTCCCGCGTGAGCTCCCCGCCATCCGCGGTGAGCTGCGCCGCGAGCTCCAGCGCCCCCAGCGCCTTGCGCACGTCGCCCCCGCTGCCCTCCGCCAGCACGGTGAGCGCCTCGTCGCCCGCCGTCAGCCGCCTGGCGCCGAGCCCCCGCTTCTCATCGGTGAGCGCACGCGAGAGCGCGGTCCGGATGTCCGCGGGGGTGAGCTCGCGGAGCTGGAAGACGCGGCACCTGCTGATGAGGGCGGGCCTCACCTCGAAGCTGACGTTCTCGGTCGTCGCCCCCAGGAGGAGCAACAGCCCGCTCTCGACATGGGGCAGGGCCTGCTCCTGGACGTTCTTCGCCCAGCGGTGGATCTCATCCACGAAGACGACGGTCCGCCGGTGGTACTGGTTGCGCAGGCGCTCGGCCTCGGCCACCACCTCCCGGATGCGGGGGATGCCATCGGAGACCGCCGAGAGGATGACGAACTCCGCGTCGACACCCGCCGCCAGCATGCGCGCGAGCGTGGTCTTCCCCACGCCCGGAGGTCCCCAGAACAGGGAGGAGACGAGCGCCTTGCGCTCGATGAGCTGGCGCAGGGGAGCGCCAGGGCCGAGCAGGTGGGACTGCCCGATGAACTCATCGGGGGTGCGCGGGCGCATCCGCTCGGCGAGCGGCGCGAAGCGGTTCACATCGACGGAAGCGGCGAACAGGTCGGGTCCTGCGGTCATCTGGAGAGCGTCTCGGCTTCGGCCCGGAACCGGCCCGGACGGGTTGCGCCGGGACGGTTCCGGACCAGGGGGAAGAACCGGCGGCACCCTAACAAACGCGCCAGCCGGTGTCAGGGCGGAGGCGCGCCGATGTGCTCTACCGCCGCAGGGGCATGACCCACGACTCCACTGGGAGCCTCTCCCCTCTGAGCAAGACATTGGATCCGTGGCCAGTCGTGTGACGCCAGAATCCATTCCTTGTCACACTTCGCGTGATTCGTCGCATCGGTCTGGAATGCTTGACAGTCTTTGCGATGAATCATTAAAGAGCCGCCTTCCGCCGTTCTGTTCTTCACCGTGAGGAGTGCGTCATGAGGGTAACGAAGTCCTGGAAGATGAGGTTCGCGGTCCTGTGCGTGTCCACGGCCGTGTTCGGGTGTGGAGGAGAGGCCGGCGAGGCCCCGGCGGGGAATGCGCCAGCGGTTGTCTCCCCGATGCCGGATCCGTCGGAGATCATCATGCTGCCCTCCACCCTCCCCGGAGGGGAGCAGAGCCGTAGCGCGAGCGTTCCCATGTGCCTCCTGGGCCAGATAGAGCCGCAGTTCTACTATCCGCTCGACGGCCGGATCGGGCACTCCGTCGGGTATTGGGAGGCTGGGAATTGTCACGACTGGGGCTGCGAGGACACGTGGGCGGTCAACATCAGCAGCGAGGTGGCCGGGCACATGTGGTACGGCCCGTATGACAGGAGTTATGGCGTTGGCAGGCACACCGCCGTCTTCGCGATGGACATCGACAATGCCGCGACGGGCTCGGACGTCGTTGCCACCATCGACGTGGCGGGCGGGGTGGGCGGCAGGGTGTACTCCCGGACGAACATCCGTCGAGACCAGATGAAGGACTGCCAGATGGGGAGCGGCAAGCTGTGCTACTTCGGGTTGGCCCTCTACGATCCCTGCTTCGACCTCATCGAGACGCGCGTGTATTACAATGACACGGCGGCGCTGCGCGTCTATTGGACGAGCGTCCAGTACGACAAGACCCAGCCCTGGCCGTACGCGGCTGAGCCGACGCCTCGCGAGGACCGGTAGTCGAGCTCGTTGAAGGAGGACCCGCTCGGCCCGGTGGCGCGAGCGGGTCAGCGGGTAGGCTCGGGGACTACTGGCGGATGAGCTGCACGTCGTCCAGGTGGACGAAGCTGCTGCCGCTCGTGGCCTGGGTGTGGAGGCCGAACTCCAGGTAGTTCCCGGTCACGGAGATGGTCGGCGTCTCCAGTTGAGTCCAGGCACTGTACGTGCCGAGGTTCGTGGCCGCCGGAGTGCACTCGGCGCACGTCTTGGCCTGGAGCCGGGAGAAGCCGAAGTCCCCTCCCTTGCGGACCCAGGCGCGCACCCGGTAGTTGCCGTTGGGGATGTTGTAGGCCTGCTGGTAGGTCCACGTCTCGAAGGCCCCCGGGCTGTAGTGCGTCAGGTGATAGGTGCTGTTGTAGCCCCCGTTATAGGTCTCGGTGAACGCGGCCCCGGCGGTGCCATTGGGTGACCAGGTGTTCCAACCCGTCATGCCGGACTCGAATCCCGCGTTGGTGACCGTGGGATTGGGCGGCGGCGTGGTGCCTCCTCCGAGAATGGTCGCCGCCTTGTCCGGCTGCAGGGCCACGAAGTAGTTGAAGGCTTCGTTGAGCTGAGCCTGCTTGGACGCGTTGCCCGCGTACTGCTTGCGCTGCTCATGGAATTTGGCGATGAGCTCCAGCTGGCTCTGCCCATAGGGCACGCCGAGCTTCTGCTGCAGGGTGGTCAGGAAGCCATAACCGAACTCGCGCGTCGGCTCGAGCATCGTGCCTTCGCCGTAGTCGTTCCAGGTGGCGAGCTGGATCCAGTTCACGCCGCTGTTCTTGGCCATGTCCAGCGTCTGGCCAAAGGTGCCGGTCCCATTGTAGGGCAGGCCCCAGGTCGGGCCGCCCCATCCACCCGCCGTGTAGAAGGTGTTGAAGCCAGGGTAGGCCACGCCGAACTTCACGTTCAGCGGACGGTTGTTGTAGAAGTTCTGCAATCCGGTCGTGAAGTCCGAGTAGATCCACGGGTACTCGCCCTGCGCGTTGGCGCCCGCATCCCCGTTCTGGTACCAGAGCGTCAGGAAGGTCGGTTTGGTCGACAGCGGCGAGAAGATGTTGCTCCAATCGCTCGGTGACTTGAACGTCTGCGGACCGAAGTCCAGCAGCAGGGGGGCGTTGTTGATCTTGATGTAGTTGCCACGGGAGAAGTAGTTGTCCCGCATGTAGATCATGTCATTGCGGGCCGCGGCGTACTTGTCGGGAACGGAGCAGCCGTAGGTGGGCGCCAGCGTCAGGTTGTGGTCCTCGTAGACGATGGCGAAATCCAGACCCACCGCGGCCGTCTTGTTGATGAGGGCCTCGGCGTTCTGCTTGTTCTTGGGGTAGTCCACGCAATTGAGCGTGCCGGGCCAGTCGATGAGCACGCCATCCACGCCCGCGTACTTCATGAGCAGCAGCTGGTACTCGATCACGTCCTGGTCGCCCGACGCGTAGGGCCCGATCAACGGGTAGTAGTAGGAAGCGATCTGCCTCCTGCCCGTGGAGTCGACCACGTTGGGGTTCTTGTTGGCCATGGTCCAGTGGACACCCCAGGAGCCATTGCCCGAGGAGGTATTGCTCTCGAACCAGGGCATGAGGTGGACGTAGATCTTCTTGGTGAAAGTCTTGCTCACCGCCACGGGCGCGGTGACGGTGGCGGTCGGCTCCGCGGCTCCCTCACGGACCACGCTCCCGGTATCGGATGAGGCCGAACCACAGCCCGCCAGCATGAGCGCGGCGAACACACCCGCTCCCTCGTTCATGAAACGACGATGCGTCATGGGACTGCTCCTTGGCTCGAGGGCCTCACCACACCGTGTCTGGAATTGAGAAGGGACAGCGGGAACGAGGCCGCGATGAAACAACGGCACGACTGCTGCTCGCAGCGCGCCCCTCCGTAGCACAGCCCTCATCAACCGGAAAGAATCAACAAACCAGTAAAAGACGTTAAATATGTAAATGGTATTCCCGGTGCTGGTTGGGTGGGCTCGCCCGGTTGCTCGGGGCCCGGTCGGGAGGACGGGATGGAGGTGTCCGCACGCCTGGCCGCTTCGTGTGCGCACCGGGTCCCAGGGAATCGCGCCGGGTTGAATTCTTCTCTGGTTCTTCGTTTGCGCGAAGACGGTATCCTGGGGGGCCGCCAGGCACGCCGTTCCGCCACCAGACAAGGGAGCCGAGGGGTACCATCCCACTGTTCGCCATGTTCGACTCTATCGATTCCCAGAAGCTCTTCGACGCCGCTCCCGCGCCCCTCATGGTGCTGGATCGGGAGCTGAAGTACGTCACGGCCAACCAGGCCTACCTGGAGGCCACCTCGCTGCGGCTCGATGCGGTCGTCGGCCGCAACGTCTTCGAGGTGCTCCCCCAGGTGGCTCAGGGTCCGGGCGACGATGGCCCGCGCCGGTTCCGGGAGTCGCTCGAGCGGGTGCTCTCCCGGCGGCTGCCGGACCTCGTCCCGATGCTGGCCCAGCCCGTCATGCGCTCCACTCGGGAGGGGCCGGTGCTCGAGGAGCGCTTCTGGAGCTTCTCCCACAAGCCCCTGCTCGATTCCTCGGGCAACGTGGCCTTCATCCTCCAGCACGCCGTGGATGTGACGGACCTGCGCTCCACGGAAACCGCGAAGTGGGCGCGAGAGGACCGGCGGGAGGGCTTCTCCCCGGATCAGCTCGCCACCCTGCTGGGCCAGGTGTGGACGGTGCAGGAGAACAACAAGGCGCTGGATGACGAGCGCCGTTACCTCCGCCAGTTGCTCGAGCTGTTCCCCGGGGCCGTGGGCATCCTGCGGGGTCCCGAATACGTCTGGGAGATGGTCAACGACAACTACCTGCCGTTCCTCGGCCACCGGAACGTCATCGGCATGTCGTTGATCAAGTCGCGCCCGGAGCTCGAGGGCAACAAGGCCATCTTCGACATGCTCGGGCGGGTGTTCTACCAGGGTGAGTCGGTCAGCATGCGGGGCTTCAAGGTCGCCATCCGCAAGAAGGTGGACGGTCCGGTCGAGGACATGGTCGTGGACTTCGACTACCGGCCCGTCCGCGTGCAGGGAGGGCCCGTCCAGGCCATCCTCGTCTACGGCCAGGACGTCACCGAGAAGGCGCGCGCCGAGGCGCAGGTGCTCCACTACCAGCAGCACCTGGAGGAGCTGGTCCGCGAGCGTACCCGCGCGCTCGAGGAGAGCGAGGCCGAGCGGCGCAAGACCGAGGCACTGCTCCACCAGTCCCAGAAGATGGAGGCGGTGGGCAAGCTCACCGGCGGCGTGGCGCACGACTTCAACAACCTGCTCCAGGTCATCGCCGGCAACCTGCAGCTCCTGCAGCGCGAGGTGGAGGGCAACGAGCGCGCCATGACTCGCGTGCAGACCGCGGCCCGCGCCGTGGACCGCGGCGCCAAGCTCGCCTCCCAGCTGCTCTCCTTCGCGCGCCGCCAGCCGCTCCAGCCGCTCGTCGTCAACCTGAGCCGGCTGGTGCGCGGCATGGACGAGCTGCTGCGCCGCACGCTGGGCGAGGACGTCCAGCTGGAGACCGTCACCGCCGGGGGGCTGTGGAACACGGCCATCGACCCCAACCAGCTCGAGAATGTCATCCTCAACCTGGCCATCAACGCCCGTGACGCCATGGACAACAATGGCAAGCTGACGATCGAGGTCAGCAATGCCATGTTGGATGACCGCTACTGCCGGGCGCACCCCGAGGTCCTGCCCGGCCAGTACGTGCTGGTGGCCGTGTCGGACACCGGCACTGGCATGACGCCAGAGGTGATGGAGCGCGCCTTCGAGCCGTTCTTCACCACCAAGCCCGAGGGCCGCGGCACGGGTCTGGGCCTGAGCATGGTGTACGGCTTCGTCAAGCAGAGCGGCGGCCATATCAAGCTCTACAGCGAGGTGGGGCACGGCACGACCATCAAGCTCTACCTGCCCCGCGCCCTGGAGGCCGAGTCGGCGGACGCCAAGGTCGTCACCGGCCCCATCATGGGTGGCACGGAGACCATCCTGGTGGTGGAGGACGACGCCGAGGTGCGTGCCACGGTGGTGGAGATGGTGACCGAGCTGGGCTACCGCGTGCTCAAGGCCGTGGACGCGCAGAGCGCGCTGGTGATCCTCCAGAGTGGTGTCCCCATCGACATGTTGTTCACCGACGTGGTGATGCCCGGTCCGGTGCGCAGCCCCGAGCTCGCCAAACAGGCCCGGACGCTCATCCCGGACATCGAGGTGCTCTTCACCTCGGGCTACACGGAGAACGCCATCGTGCATGGCGGACGGCTCGATGCGGGGGTGCAGCTGCTGAGCAAGCCCTACAGCCGGGAGGACCTGGCCCGCAAGCTGCGGCAGTTGCTCGACAACCGCCAGCAGCGGCTGGCGGTCCGCGGACCCCCCCGCGCGGCGTCCACGCCCACCACGCCCACCACGACCGAGCGCGCCCCCGTGCCCGCCGCGTCGCGCCGGCTGCGCGTGCTGCTGGTGGAGGATGACGAGGACGTGCGCTCCTCGGCGTGCGAGCTGATGGATCTGCTGGGTCACGAGGTGCTCGCGGTCACCAGCGCCGAGGAGGCCAAGGGAGCCATGGCGGCCAGCAACTTCGACGTGTTGTTCACGGACGTGTCGCTGCCGGGCTCGTCGGGCGTGGATCTGGCACGGGAAGTGGTGGGCAGGAAGAACGGGATGAAGATCATCCTCGCCTCGGGCCATGGGCACGTGGCGCTCCCCAGGGGAGAGCAGCCCCTGGAGGGCGTGGTGGTGCTGCCCAAGCCCTACGCGCTTCCGCAGATCCAACAGGCGCTCGAGCAGGCGGTGACCCTGCCTTGAGGTGAGCCGCCTTCAGGCCCCGGAGGAGCACCTCCGGGGCCCTGGGCTCAGGGAACCGTGTCCCTGCGGGTGACGGAGGAGGAGCGGAAGCCGGCCACCTTCGTGGCGACCTCGTTGGGCGTCAGGATCGCGTCCTTGGCGAAGTAGACCCAGTCCGCGTCCTCGTAATAGGTCCGCGTGCTGCCCTGGGTGGTGTCGAGCTCGTCGAACCAGAGCTGGAAGTCGAGGTACTGGGTCGTCTCCGGGGCGTACATGGCCGCGTGCGACACCCACAGCACGCCATCGATGTAGTAGCTGATGCCCGTGCTGGAGACCTGGAGGACGAGCGTGTGCCAGCCGTCATGGCTCGCCGCGCGCGAGTTCGACGTCCTCACGGTCGTGGTCTCCCACGACGTCATCCACATGGTGCTGGTGTTGCCCTGTCCCCAGCCGCCGTTGGGCATGTACTCGAAGTCCTGCTCCGAGTAGTTCGGATCGTTGTCGATGTAGTTGGTGATGGTGAAGAAGGTCTCGATGGGCTTGTCGGCGAAGAAGCGCGAGCCGGACAGCGGGATGTCGTTGAACTTCATCCGGGTGGCGTAGGTCCCGAACTGGAACTTCTTGGAGCGGGAGATGACCTCGACGTGCGAGGTGCTCGCTCCGGAGCCGCTCGTGCTCGCCCGGAGCCGCATCAGCTTGTTGGTGGAGGAGGAGGGATCCGTGACCATGGACACGTTGGATGCCAGCCATTGCGCGCCGTCGACTCCCGGCTTCCCCGCGTTGGTCCGGATGGACCACCAGCTCGTGAAGTTGGAATCGCTGGTCCCCGTGTAGCTGAAGTCATCGAAGAACTCGGCCGACACCGGGTTTCCGCCGCCGCCGCCGCTTCCAGGGAGCGTCCCGCCCCGCAGCCCTCCCAGGGGCGTGGAGCCCACGTCGTGCACGGTGATCCGGCTCCAGTCGGCGAAGGAGAGCTGGTTGGCGTAGGAATAGTCATCCGTCTCGTCGACGCTGGCGCCGCCGAATGTGATGCCAAGATCGATTGGCTGGGTCGAGGCCCCCGGCGCCAGGCTTCCGGCGCTGCTGGTGAAGCCAATCTCCACGTACTGATCGGCTCCCGTGGCGGACACGCTCCCGGTCTTCAGGACGAGCGCGCCGCAGGCCGGGTTCCACCACCAGCACACGGGGGACACCGTCGTGGCGCCGTTCTTCGTGAGCCAATACCGGACAACGATATTGCTCAGCGGGATGGAAGCCGCGGTGTTGTTACGAAGCTTCACCCCGGCCTCGATGATGTTGTCGCTCGGGCCAGCGGCATTGTAGTTCTGGTATTGGACAGTGAAGTCCGTCGTCCCGGCCAGGCTCGCGCCCGAGGGCACCACCACCGACATCACGGCGGCGAAAAGCATTCCGCGAGTGCCCTGGCGCGCCTGCTCATTTCTCATGCTCTGCATCGACTCTTCTCCTTGTGGAGTTCCGGTGTGCGGAAAGAGCCAGATGCCGGATTTTTCGGGTTTTCATGTCCGAGGCCCAGGAGCGCGGAGGGGCTGAGTGCCCGGAGCCGCTCCGTCAGGGTCTTCTAGATGAGGGGGACTTACGGACCTGGGTTGCCTGTCTCACTGGAATTTTTCAACCTCTGCGTTCGAGTCATCACGTTATGAAGTAGACAGAGCATGAGGAGCTGGGTCATGAAATCCCTGACCTCTCAGAAAGAAAAATCCTTCCGGTTAAAATGGTTTTCCTCCTCTCGAACGGAGTTGGCCGCAAGCCGGAAGGGACTCCCATGCTGCCGCTGAAGCGCTGGTCGCCCGAGTATGAGTACGACCTCCTGTCACCCGACTTCCGGCAGGATCCGTATCCCGTGCTGCACCGGCTGCGTGCGCAGGAGCCGGTCCACTTCAGCGAGCAGATCCGGGCCTGGGTGATCACCCGCCATGACGATGTGCTCACGGGCCTGGCCCATTCCTCCATCTCCGCCGATCGCATCAGCCCGCGCCTGTTGCAGTTCCCGGAGCAGCACCGGCCCAAGTTCCAGCCGTTGACCCGACTGCTCTCGATGTGGGCGCTCATGCTGGATCGGCCGGACCACAACCGGTTCCGCGCGCTCATCACCAAGGCGATGACCCGCCCCATCATCATGGGGTTCCGGCCGATGATCGAGCGCATCGCCCGCGAGCTGGTGGACGCGGCCGTCACCCGGGGCGGGATGGAGGTCATGGCCGATCTGGCCCTGCCGCTGCCGCTCTACGTCATCGCGGAGATCATCGGCGCGCCGCGCGAGAGCATCGGGTTGCTCAAGCGCTGTGCCATCGACATCGTCAACTTCTTCGGCACTCCGCCCGCCACCTATCTCCCCACCGCCGACGTGGCCATGCGCAGCGTCCTGGAGACCGCCGAGCTCCTGCGCGACCTCATCCGGGAGCGCGAGCGGGAGCCTCGCCAGGATCTGATCAGTGGCCTGATCGCCGCCCGGCGGGCGGGGGAGGCGCTCGAGGACGACGAGATCATCGCCACCTGCATCCTGATGGTCTTCGCCGGCTTCGAGACCACGTGCAACCTGCTGGGCAATGGCATCCTGCTGCTCGCGAAGCACCCGGAGCAGTTCGCCCTGCTGCAAGGCAAGCCCTCGCTGATGCGCGGTGCCGTCGATGAGATCCTCCGTTACGAGGCTCCGGTGCAGCGGCTGTCGCGGATGGCGCTCGGCGATCTGGTCCTGCGTGGCCGCACCATCCGCAAGAACGACCTGATCTTCTTCATGTCCTCGGCGGCCAACCGGGATCCGGCGATCTTCTCCGACCCGGATCGCTTCGACATCACCCGCGACAGCACCCAGCACATCGCGTTCGGCCATTGGATCCACACGTGCCCGGGCTCGACGCTGGCCCACCTGGAGGCGTCGATCGTCTTCGGCGAGCTGTGCCGCCGGGTGTCCGAGCTGCGCCTGGAGAGCGATGGGCCCCCCCAGTGGCACGAGAACCTGTCCGTGCGCTCCTTGAAGTCGCTCCAGGTGCGCTTCCGCTGAGACGAGGAACGGAGTCCGACATGCCTCATACGCGCATCATCGCCGCCACCCGGCACCTGCCCGAGAAGGTCGTCACCAACCGTGACCTCGTGGAGTCCCACGGCTTTCCCTTCCCGCTGGAGTGGTTCGAGCGCAGCACCACCGGCATCCGCGAGCGGCGGTTCGCCGGTCCCGAGGAGACGACGCTGACCCTGGGGGCCGCGGCGATCCGCCAACTCCTCCAGAAGACGTCCGTGGCCCCGGACTCCATCGACGTGGTCATCATGACGTCGTCCACCTGCGAGGTGAGTGGAGGCGCCCTCAACCTCGCCCACATGGCCGGGCTGAAGCCCGGGGTGGCCTTCGATATCGCCATTGCCTGCACGGGGTTCGTCCTGGCGCTCGACCTGGCCAATCAGTACCTGCGCGGCGGTGCCGCCAGGCGGGTGCTCATCGTGTCGAGCGAGGTCCAGTCCCGGCACGTGTACCTCGGAGCGGACGGTCAGCATCACAAGTTCGCCGCCATCCTCGGGGACGGCGCGGGCGCGGTGCTGCTGGAGCGGAGCGAGGAGCCGGGCGTGGAGGGCACGGGGCGGGCCACGATGCCCGAGCAGTGCCGCAGCGTGTTCCGCTCCAACTATGAGCCGATGCCGGAGTTCCCTCACATTCCCCCGGGGAAGATCCTCTACGCCAACGAGCGGGGCATCGTGAGCGCGTTCCTGCGGCTCCCCATCGAGGTGTGTCACCGCGCGCTCGCCGAGGCCGGTGTCGGCATCCAGGACGTGCGCTGGTTGATCTCCCACCAGCCGCAGATGGACATGCTGGAGGTGATCCGCAAGGAGCTGGGGTTCTCCCCCGAGCAGCACCCCGTCAACGCCGACCGGTACGGGAACACCTCGTCGGCGTCGATTCCCATCTGCCTGGCGGAGCTGATGGAGGAGGGGAGGCTTCAGCGGGGAGACCGCATGCTGATGCTGGGCATGGGCGCGGGCTTCACGGCCATGGCCCACGTGCTCCGCTTCTGAGCGGGGCTCAGGGGCGCCGCCGCTCCAGGCCGAGCTGCTTGCCGACGAGCGCGTCCAGCCACCGGTCCGGCATCAGGCGCGGCAGCACCCATCCCGAGACGTAGTCGGGGACCGCCGCGTACCGTGCCTTGGGCCGGGGCGTCTCGATGACATGCTGGATGAGCCGCGCCATCACTTCCGGTGCCAGCCCCTTGCGGCCCTGGGCGATGAAGAACTCGCGGAACTTCTCGAGGATGGGTCCGTACGGGGTCCGGGCATAGGGCGAGAGGTCCTGCGCCTCGGCCTTGTCCCAGATCTCCGTCCGCACCGAGCCCGGCTGGAGGACGATGACGTCGATGCCCCAGATGCGCAGCTCCCGCCGCAGCGTGTCCGACAGGGCCTCGAGCGCATGCTTGCTGGAGGTGTAGGCCCCGAGGAACGGGAACGCCAGCCGCCCTCCGACCGAGCTGATATTCAGGATGCGCCCCGGAGGATGGGTGTGCCCCTCGCGCGCGCCGAGCAGGGGCAGGGCCGCCCGCGTCACGTTCATCAGCCCGAACACGTTCACGTCGAACTGCCGCCGGAGATCCTCCGCCGACAGGTACATGAGCGGCCCCGACACGGCCATGCCAGCGTTGTTGACCAGCGCATCGAGCCCCGCGCCGGCCAGCGCCTCGGTCACCTGGGCGAGCCCCGCCTTCACGGCCGCCTCGTCGGCGACGTCGAAGAGCAGCGGGGTGAAGTTGTCCCCCAGCCGCTCGCGCAGGGCCCGCGCGTCCTCGGCACGCCGGACGCTGCCGAAGACCCGATAGCCCCGGGCCACCAGATACTCGGCCGCGGCCCGCCCCATTCCCGTGGAGACTCCCGTGATCAGCACGTTGTTCATGGGCCCCACTGTAGCCCGGGCCGGCTGCATCCGGGACGACAGGGGTGGAATTGCTTCCTTGTGCCTCGAACGCCTCCCTTGCGAGGCTCGCGGGCGGAGAATCCACTTCCAGCCTGGAGGGTCCAGATGGTTCGCTTCCTCTGTTCCTGCCTCTGTGCCGCGCTGCTCGCCGGCTGCGGACCGAGCGGCGAGTGTGAGGGCTTCGTGGGCGCCACGCCCATCCGGGGCAGCATCGATGGGGACAGCCTGCTCGACATCCGCCCGGCACCGTTCCGGCCCCGGCAGGAGGCGGCGATCGTCCGGGGCGCGCTCCTCCATCTCCGCTACGGAGACGGCGCGCTGGACCTGGCGGTGCAAATCAAGCTTCCGGCGGACCAGGAGCTGACGGACCTGCCCCTCGTCATGACCGAGGAGGAGTGGGCTCAACGGCTGCCCCAGGAAGGCGCGGTGTCCCTCTGGAAGATGGCGGCGCCCTCCGACGCGCCGCGCCTGACGGGCGGCACCTTCTCCGTCGAGCTCGCGGACGCCAACAACCTCCAGGGCCGGTTCGACGCGCGCTTCGAGGACGGCTCGCGGCTCGAGTGCACCTACGACGTCCGGGGCCAGAACTACGTGCCCGGTGATGACCCCACCTACAACGGACCGCCCTGACGTTCCCTGTTCACTTCCCGCGCTCCGCTTCCGCATCGAGGGCGCGGCTGCGCGTGGGGTGTGGTATGCGCCCGTCCGGGCCGGATGGGACTTCCACTGCCGGGGCCCTTGCTCCCGGCGAATGAAAGGCATGGATTCGATGGCGTCACTCACCGAGACACTGACCAACGAGACCAGGAAGACGGCGGTCGTCGACGACTGCTGCTCGCTCATCGACGCCGAGGTCGCCGACAAGAGCGGCATCTCCGGTCTCGCCATCAAGGCGGGTTATGGCGCCGTGAAGGGCATCAAGCCCGGCTTCATCCGTCACGCC
Source organism: Archangium violaceum (assembly GCF_016887565.1). Classification (NCBI taxonomy): domain Bacteria; kingdom Pseudomonadati; phylum Myxococcota; class Myxococcia; order Myxococcales; family Archangiaceae; genus Archangium; species Archangium violaceum. Next base: position 7,797,459 of record NZ_CP069396.1, on the reverse strand, counting down.
GTCATCGACCTGCTCCCTGATTTCGCCGCGGCGCTCGACCCGCTCTTCCAGGAGGCCAGGACGGCCGGCAAGCCGGTCTCCTCCTACTTCTCGTCCAACTCCGGGCGCGTCGCCGATGCCCTCCTCACCATCACCGACGGCAAGGTCAAGCGCGCTCAGAGCGGCCTCGTGAAGGGCACCTACGAGAAGCTCCGCGGCACCGCCAAGAAGAACGTCGAGGCCGCTGTTCCTCGCGTCGGCAAGCTCATCGAGAAGCACGCGGGCTGAGAGCGGGCAACCTGATTCCTCCCGATACCCTCACCCTGTCCCTCTCCCAGGGGGAGAGGGGTGGGGTGGGGAAAGGGGAGGGTGGGGGGAGATGGGGCCCCTCTTGTTCAGTGCACTCCGGTCTTGAGGAAGACTCGGAGCGCCTCCGCCACACTCCAGGCCTGCGCGATGCACCCGCGCGGCCGGTATGGCTCCGTGGCGTCGAAGATCTCGCTGATCTGCCCCAGGCCCGCGTGCTCCAGGTGCTCCTCGAGCCCCTTGAGCAGTGCCCGCGCCGCTCCCTTGTCCGCGTTCACCTTCAGCGTCGCGTCCACGTAGTGGCCGATCAGCCAGCCCCACACCGTTCCCTGGTGGTACGCCGCGTCCCGCGCCCGTAGATCGCCGTCGTACTTCGGCTTGTAGTCCGGGTGTCCCGGCGCCAGGCTCCGCAGGCCCACCGGTGTCAGCAGCTCCTTGCGCACCTTCTCCAGCACCGGCTCCCACTTGTCCCGCCTCAGCACCGGGTGCCTCAGCGAGATGGCGAATACCTGGTTGGGCCTCACCGCCGGATCGTTCTTCCCGTCCTCGCCGTCCACCAGGTCGAACAGGCAGCCCTGCTCCGGGTTCCAGAAGCGCCGGTTGAAGTTCACGTAGGCCTGCTCCGCCGCCGCCGCGTACGGCTTCGCGTCCTTCCCCAGCCGCTCCGACCAGTCCACCATCAGCCGCAGCGCGTTGAACCACAGCGCGTTGATCTCCACCACCTTCCCGCGCCGGGGGGTCACCACCCAGCCGTCCACCTTCGCGTCCATCCAGGTGAGCTGGTAGCCCTCCTGGCCCTGCTTCAGCAGGCCATCCGCTGGATCCACTCCAATGTTGTGGCGCGTTCCCTTCTGGTGGTGCTCGATGATCTTCGCCAGCGTCGGGTAGAGGTCCCGCAGCAGCTCCTCGTCCTTGGTGTGCTCGAGGTACCGCTCCACCGCGTGGAAGAACCACATCGTCGCATCCGCGGTGTGGTACAGGCCCTCGCTCTCACCCTCGGGGAAGAGGTTCGGCAGCAGACCATCCCGCACGTAGTGCTGGAAGGTGCGGAGGATGGCCGATGCCGTGCGGTGCCGGCCCGTGCACAGCGTCAGCCCCTCCAGGGAGATCATCGTGTCCCGGCCCCAGTCCGTGAACCAGTGGTAGCCGGCGATCACCGAGCGCGCGTCCTGACCCACCGCGCGCGCCCAGGCATCGTCCGCCGAGCGCATGGGGTCGATGATGAACTGATCCGCCGCCAGCAGCAGCCGCGCCGGCACGCCCGTCCGGGCCTCCTCCGGCACCCGCACCAGCAGTCGCCGCTCGCGCTCGTACTCCAGCGCCAGTGTCTCCAGCGGATCCCGGTCCAGCACCACCGGATCCTCCGTGGTGATGCCCATCGCCAGGAACCCGCCCGGCCCCAGGGTGTACTCGAAGTAGCCCGGGCTCGTCAGTGTCTCCACCGAGTCGTACCCGCGTGCCTTCTCCACCCGGTAGAACTGCGGCGCGCTCTTCTCGGTGAGTCCCACGAAGGGCGCGGCACATGGCGGGTAGAGGCGCATCCGCATGGGCGGCGCGCTGTCATCGGCCCGCATCTCCAGGAGCGAGCCCTTCAGTTGCACGACGGGCTCCAGCGGCGAGTGGTGCAGCTTGTCGTCATGCATGCGCGTGGCGGGGAAGGGCCGCAGCCGCAGCGTCACCTCCGGCCCCGACAGGTGCTCCCACACCATGACGAGCGTGTTCTCCCCGTGCACCAGCGTCAGCTTGCGCTGGAGGCGCGTCTCGCCCACCTGGTAGGTCCAGTGCGGCACCAGCCCGTCCAGGTGGAAGCCGCGCAGCAGACTGGCGGACTCGGACACCTGCGTCCCGTCCGCATTCTCCTCGGCGTCCAGCCGGTACGTCCTGCCGCCCACCGTGGCGTGCTCGCACAGTCGCGCCAGCAGCACCGTGCGGCCGCGCTTCTCCACGCCGGGGATGAACAGCCCGTGGTAGCGCCGCGTATTGCACCGTGCCACCGTGCTCGAGGCGTACCCACCCCGGCCGTTGGTCACGAGCCACTCGCGGGTGATGATCTCCGACCAGTCCGTTCCCGTGGGCCACTCGAAGGCGATCCGGGGCAGGGAGGGGCACTCAGTTCCAGGGGTCACGTCTTCGTCTCCTCGCTCACGAGCACGAGTGCCGTCTGCCCGGCCACTCGCATGCGCGCTCCGTCCATGAACTCCGGAGCTCCCATTCCGCCGTAGCGGACCTGCTCAGAAGCCAGGAGGAGGTTCCACTTATTTCCCGCGGGTGGCGCCAACAGCGGTTCGGGGCACGGGGCCAGTTCCAGCTCCGTCCCGAGGTTGAGCAGGACCAGGCGGTCGCCCTCCTGCTCGCTCCCGAAATAGCGCAGCACCAGCGCATGGGGCGACAGCACCGCCCCCGCGAGCTGCTTCAGATCCTGCCTCGCGAACACCGGATCCTCCCGCCGCAGCTTCAGCAGATCCTTGTGCAGTGCCAGTGCCTGCGTGTTCCGTTCGCGCTCGGCCCAGTCCAGCTTGGACAGGCGGAAGGCCTCCTCGCCGAAGGGGACCCGGTATCCCTCCTTCTCCAGGGCCCGGCGGGCGCTCGGGAACTGGGAGAGGAAGTCGTTGCGCCCCTTGCGCACCAGCTCCTGCAGCTCCGCGTGGTGGTCCACGAAGTAGAGGAAGGGCGAGGAGGAGAAGAACTCCTGCCCCATGAAGAGCATGGGCGTCTGGGGCAGCAGCAGGAAGAAGGTCGTCAGCGCCCGTGCCCGCGCCTGTCCCGCCTGTTGCTGCAGCCGCTCGCCCTTCAGCGCATTGGCGATCTGATCGTGGTTCTGCAGGAAGAAGACGGCGTGCCTGGCCTCGGTGTGCAGCAGCGGCGAGCCCCGGGGCTTCTTCTGCCACTGGTAGTACTGCCCCTGGTACAGCGAGTTGCGCAGCACGCACGACAGCAGCTCCTGCGCGGTGCCGCAGTAGTCCATCAGGTAGGCCTCGGAGCGGCCCGTCGTCGCCACCTTCGCCGAGTGGTGGAAGTCGTCCACCCAGAGGGCATCCGCTCCATACCCTCCCCTCGCGGGCGGCTTCACCAGCTTCACGTCTTGCGGCTCGTTCTCCCCGATGAGCAGGAGGCGCCGCGTGCCCGCCGCTTCGCGCACCCGCTCGATCAGCTCTCCCACGATGTTCCGGGGCGAGGCGTCGTACAGGCTCTGCGTGGCGTCCAGACGCAACCCGTCGAAGTGGTACTCGGCTACCCAGTAGCAGGCGTTCTGGATGAAGAAGTCGCGCGAGGGGCCGGCCGCCTCCCCGTCATCGAAGTTGGTGGGGTCGCCCCACTCGTTGGGGTACTTCTTGTTGAAGTAGCCCTCGGAGTATTGGGACAGGTAGTTCCCGTCCGGCCCGAGGTGGTTGTAGACGACATCGACGATGATGCCGAGCCCCAGCCGGTGCGCCTCGTCCACCAGGCGCCGCAGCTCGTCCGGACGTCCATAGGCGGGGTGGGGCGCGAAGAGCTGCACGCCGTCATAGCCCCAGTTGAAGCGGCCCGGGCAGGTGTGCAGCGGCATCAACTCCAGCGTGGTGATGCCCAGCTCCTTCAACAGGGGCAGCTTGCGGGCCGCCGCCTCGTAGGTGCCCTCGGGCGTGAAGGTGCCCACGTGCAATTCATAGAGGACCTGGCCCTCGAGCGTGATGCCCCGCCAATCTCCGTCCTTCCAGGCGTAGCGCGAGGGATCCACCACCTGCGAAGGGCCATGGGGCCCCTCGGGCTGGAAGCGGGAGCAGGGGTCCGGAAAGGACTCTCCCCCATCAAGCCGGTATTTATAGAGGCCGCCCACGGGCACGGGGTGGGTGCCCTCGAAGTAGCCACGCCCCGAGGACTCCAGGGGGAGATAGCGCAGGCCACTGGCCTCGTGGACACAGACGTCCACCCGGCGGCGCCGGGGTGCCCAGACACGGAAATGCGTGCGGCCATCATCGAGCGGGCGCGCACCCAGGGTGAGATGGAAGCTTCCGGTCCCCACTGGCACCTCCCAAGCAGAAGCGGGATGTACTCACGTACAGGGTGTGCAGACCCGCCGAGGGGGGGAAGCTCACCACCCCTCGCACCCCTCCTTGGGAGTCGAGCGCTTGCTCGTCCTTCTGGATGGGAGGGCGCTCGAACCCTCGAGCGGCCCTCTGATTCCCCCCCAACTCCCGAACCACCAGGCCCGTTCAGGCCTCCTTCGCCACTCCGGCCGGCGCCACCTCCTTGCTGCTGCTCAACACCGAGCTCCCCGCGAGCAGGCCCACGCCCATCAGTGCCAGCGTGGCCGCCTCCGTATAGGCGCCCAGCACCGAACCGAGCAGCGTCATCATCCCCGCCCCCACCGTGAACATCGCGATCACCGCTCCCGCCGCCTTGTTCATAGCCGCCGTCCAATCTCCTCGGTGCCCCGTCCCTTCCCAGTCCGGGCTCCGCGGGAACTGAATTCAAATGGCGTGCCGTGCCCCGCCCCCGGGAAATGGGCAAAACCCCGGCACACCCTGGGAAAAGTCTTTCCCTCTCCGAGGGCACCATTGGCTGTTCCTTGCTCCCGCCCCAGAGGCCAATGTCGGAATTTTTTCCCGGACATCCGGCCCGGTTCCGACTGGCTGTAGCGCGTAACCCACGACGATCCGGGGACTTTGCCTTCGTGAGGCCTTTGGCACACCCGCTGCTAAGGCCCTCCCCGAACACATGGTTCCTGTCCTTCCGATGGATGACAGGGACATTGGGGAGAGGCGAGCGATGGGAAAAACGAGCGCGAGGTGGTGGGTGGTGCTGGGATTGCTCCTCCTGTCGGGGTGCGCCCACCAGGCCACGGCGCGGGTGGACAACGCGGAGCAGCCGTACCGCATCGGCCGTGAGGACATCCTGGATGTGGCGGTGTGGCGTGACGCGGATCTGTCGCGCACCGTGCCGGTGCGCCCGGATGGTTTCATCTCCATGCCCATGGTGGGCGAGGTGAAGGCCGAGGGCCGTACGCCCACCGAGTTGGCCGATGAGCTGCGCGAGGCCCTCAAGTCCTATGTGCAGGAGCCCCGGGTGACGGTGATCGTCCGCGAGGTGAACAGCAGCCGCGTCTTCATCACCGGCGAGGTGGCCCACCCTGGCGCCTACCCGCTGCGTGGCCGCGTGTCCATCCTGCAGGCCATTGCCCTGGCGGGTGGCTTCACCGATTTCGCGGATCGCGAGGGCATCGTCGTGCTGCGCCGCACGGGCCAGGACGGCAACTACATCCCCGTGAGCTACAGCGACCTGGTCGACGAGCCGGAGAAGTACGAGCCGCTCATCCTGCGGCCGGGGGACACCGTCATCGTCAAGTAGTGCGGAGGCTGGGGCCGGGGCGTGCGGTTTCGGGGTCGGAGTGCGGGGATGGAGGGTGCCGTGAGACGTTCATGGAAGGGATGGGTGGCGGCGGCGGTGGTGTGTGGTGCCGCTCCGGCCGCGCTCGCGGCCACGGTGGTGGAGCCTCGGGCCAGGCTGTCGCTCGAGGAGCGCTACGACGATGACTTCCGTCTGAGCTCGACGGGCGACATCGATGGCCAGCTGATGACGAAGGTGACACCGCGGCTCGGGCTGGACGTGAAGGATCCCACGTTGAAGCTGGAGAGCTTCTACGCGGCGGACCTGCTCATGCGGCACGGTTCCGGGAAGGTGACCCTGGACCACCGCCTGGGGTTGTCGGTGCGCAAGATGCTGTCGCGCCGCCTGCGGGTGGAGGTCTCCGGAGGCATCTACCGGGTGACGGATCCCGCCTCACTGCCTCGCGAGAGCGTGGCGCGCGCGGCCCAGCCCGTCCTCTACGGACAGACGCGGCTGTACGTGTCGGGGCGGCTGAGCCGGCAGGTGGACGTGGGGGCCGGCTACGGGTTCGAGGGGGTGCGAATGCTCTTCGGGGACAAGACCCCCGGCTTCGTGCACAACCCGTACGCGGAGCTCTGGCTGCGCACCACGCGCAGGCTCTCCCTGGGCGCGGAGTATCGCTACCAGGGCTTCATCTTCGGCGACAGCTTCGATCAGGCGCACGGCGTCTCCGCGGCCCTGCGCTACCGGCTCACCCGGCAGACCACCTTCACGGCCCGCGGCGGTCCGGTGTCCTATCTGGGTGGGGATGGCACCCGCGGCCTGGTGCCCCGGGTGAAGCTGGAGCTGCTGCACGAGGCCAGGCGCTTCGACCTGGGCCTCATCGCGGGCCATGACCTGGTGGGCGCGAGCGGTTTCACCAACGTGTTGTGGGCGGACTACGCGGGCCTGGTGTTCAACCACCACTTCTCCCAGCGGCTGTCCGTCTACGGTGCCGCCAGCTTCTTCCGCAACGGGCGGGCGCCGGGGGAGGGGGCCTTCTCCTTCAATGGAGGCTCGAGCGTGGCCCAGGGCTACGCGCTGGGAGCGGGAGTCGAGTTCAAGATCAATCGGTATGTGTCGATGCAGGGTGCCGTGGACCGCATCGCCCAGGTGGGCGTGGCAGAGGCCGCGGAAGACGTGAACCTGACCCGGAATGTCGCGGCTGTCCGCCTGCACATGACGGCCTGGTAGTTGAGCTGGAGCGACAAGGTGGAGCGAGGAGGAGGAGCGCACATGGAGCGTGGGATGACGGCAGACCAGGTGCTGAAGGCACTGTGGCGCCGAAAGGTGCTGGTCGGGGCCATCGTGCTGGCAGTGTTCGCGGTGGGAGCCGCCATCGTGTTGAGCCAGCCGAAGGTGTACGAGGCGACGGCGGTGGTGCGTGTTCAGCCGCAGCGGCCGGGGGAGGAGATGGTGCAGCGCACCGTCAGTGAGCTGGTGGAGCAACGCCTGCTCACCGTCCGGCAGGAGCTGATGTCGCGCCCGGTCCTTCAGCGGGCCATCGAGGAGATGAACCTCTATCCGGAGATTGTCTCCGAGGACGGCATCGAGGCGGCCGTCACCCGCATGCGCAAGGATCTCACCGTGCGCGTGGAGGGCGAGAGCGCCTTCGAGCTGACGTACGCGAGCAATGATCCGCAGGTGGCGGCGCAGGTGGCCAACCGGCTGCCGCAGCTCTTCTCCGAGCAGGCGCTCAAGTCGCGCCAGGAGCAGGCTGCCCGCGCCACGCAGCTCTTCCAGGACGAGCTGACGTCGCTCTCCAAGAGCGTCACCGACTGGGAGCGGAAGATCGCCCAGTTCAAGGTGGACCACCTGGGCGAGCTGCCCGAGCAGCTGGAGATGAACATGCGCGGGCTGGAGCGCGTGGGCGCGCTGCTGCAGACGAAGTCCGAGGAGCTGCGCGTGGCCGAGGCCCGGCGCTCCGAGCTGGCCCGGGCTCGCAACGCCGCGGACAGCGAGGCGGGCCGTCTCGAGTCCGCCGAGCACTCGCTCACCCAGCAGCTGGTGGGCGCCCGCTCCTCCTGGACGGCGGATCACCCCGAGGTGAAGCGCCTGTCCCAGGAGCTCTCCTCCATGCGTGAGAAGCGCAAGGACGCCGAGGGCCGCCAGTGGGTGGAGCGTCAGGAGCGCGCCCGCGTGGGCGACCTCATCGCCACCATCCAGAAGGACATCGACGCGCTGCACCAGCAGGCCGGTGAGTACCAGCAGCGGCTGGACCGCACCCCGAAGTGGGCCCATGAGCTGGGCGTGCTGCAGCGCGACTACGAGATCGCCCGCACCAAGTACCAGAGCGTGGTGTCCCGCCGCGTGGAGGCGGAGATCGCCCAGGATCTGGAGCTGAAGAGCGCCGAGAGCCTCTTCCACGTCGTGTCCCCGGCGGGTGTGCCGGCGGTGGCCGCCAGGCCGGACCGGGTGAGCGGGATGATCATCGCCTTCCTGGTCGCCCTGGCCCTGGGCGTGCTCACCACCATGGTGCTGGAGATGCGTGACGACAGCATCCGAGACACCGAGGAGCTGCGCGATCGCCTGCCGCTCCCCGTGCTCGCGGTGGTCCCGAACATGCATGGCAAGGCGGAGAAGCGGGTGCTGATGCCCGCGACCGGAGTGCGCAATGGGGTGGTGCCGCCGTCTTCGTCGGACTCGCCGCTGAACTAGGGGTCTTCGGGTGAACAACGCGGAATCGGAGAGGAACAAGATGGAACAGACCATGGAGAGGGCGGGAAATTTCCTTCCTCGCGTTGACGACGCCGCGGGCTCGCCGAACGCGGTGGACAAGCGGGTGGTGTCGCTGACGGCGCCCGCCTCGAGCGCGGCGGAGCAGTACCGCAGCCTGTACTACCGGCTGGAGCGGATGCGCGAGCTGCGACCGCTCAAGGTGGTGGGCGTCACCTCGGCCATGCCCGGCGAGGGCAAGACGGTGACGACGGTGAACCTGGCCCTGGCCGCGGCCCGGGCCAATCCGGAGCGGCGCATCCTCCTCATCGACGCGGACCTGCGCCGCGGCCAGGTGGCGGACGTGCTGGGCATCCGGGGCAGGCCGGGCCTGTCGGAGCTGCTGTCCGGGGAGTGCGAGATCCGTGACCTGGTGCGCCGCTTCCAGGCCACGCGCATGGCCGTCATCACCGCGGGCGGTACGCCCGAGGAGCCCACCCAGGCGCTGGCCAGCGCGAGGATGAAGCAGTTCCTCAAGGTGGTGCGCGAGCACTTCGACGAGGTGTACCTGGATCTGCCGCCCACGCTGCCGTTCGCGGACTCGGCCATCCTGGGCCACCAGGCGGACGGTCTGCTCATGGTGGTGCGCGCCAACGTCACCCCGGCCCGGGCGGTCAGCCAGGCCGTGGAGCAGCTGGGTGGCGCGCCCATCCTGGGCTGTGTGCTCAACGGGGCGGAGCTGAGCGACACCCCGTATCTGAAGAACTACGTCAGGAAGTAGTGAGTCCGCATCCGGCCGCGTGAGAGGAGGCGCGCGGCCGGATGTCGTGGCACGGGGCGGTGCGGCGGTCGGAGGGAGATACGTGCTTCGGGTTTTCCACCATTACTTTTCATCCAGGAAGCTGACGCTCTTCGTCATCGAAGGCGCTGCCATCGCCCTGACCTGTCTGATGGGCGCGGTGGGCTGTGCGACGATGCTGGCGCCAGCCAACACCCACATGCCGCTGGCCCAGTCCGTGCCAGCGCTGGTCCTGCTGGGGGCCACCTTCGTTCCCACGTTCCAGTTCTCGCTCTACCTGATGGATCTGTACGACCTGAGGGTGGCGGCGGAGGACCGGGGCCGGGGGGCGCGGTTGCTCAAGGCCGCGGGAGTGACGACGGCCTTCGTCGGGGTCTTGATGATGCTGGCGCCGGCGCTTCTTCCGGTGCGGCTGCCTCCGGGCGCGCTGCTGGGCGGCGGCGTGGGGGCCTTCGCGGGGACGCTGCTGGTGAGGGCCTCTCTGCGCGCGGTGGTGGGCAGCCCCAGCCGGGTGCTCATCGTGGGAGATGGGCTCAAGGCGCGGGCGGTGGCCACGCTCATCGATCAGGGCGGCGAGGACACCTTCCAGGTCGTGGCCCTGGTGGACCCGCGCGCGCCGCTGGCCAACGGGCGGCCGCCCGAGCCGGTGGACGTGGTGGCCGAGCGGTACAAGGCCGGGTTCGTGGTGCAGGCCATGGACGACATGCGCGGGGGGCAGTGGATGGACGCGCTCTTGCGCTGCCGCCTGGCCGGGCGCCGGGTGTACGACGCCACGGGCTTCTGCGAGCGCGTGCTGCGCCGGATTCCGGTGGCGCACCTGCGCACCAGCGACTTCGCCTTCGCGGACGAGCTGACGGTCTCGCCCGTGCGGCGCGCGGCCAAGCGCGTCTTCGACATCCTCGTGGCCTCGGCGCTGCTGCTGTGCGCCGCGCCCTTCCTGGTGCTGGTGGTGCTGGCCATCAAGCTGGACTCCAAGGGCCCCATCTTCTACCGGCAGGAGCGCACGGGGCTGGGGGGCAAGCCGTATGGGCTGTGGAAGTTCCGCAGCATGCGCACGGACGCGGAGAAGAACGGCGCGGTGTGGGCCCGGGCCAATGATGATCGCGTCACGCGGGTGGGCCGCTTCATCCGCAAGACGCGCATCGACGAGATTCCCCAGGTCTTCAACGTGTTGATGGGGGACATGAGCTTCGTGGGGCCGCGGCCGGAGCGCCCCGTCTTCGTCGAGCAGCTCAAGCAGCAGATTCCCTTCTACGGACTGCGCGAGGCGGTGAAGCCCGGGCTGACCGGGTGGGCGCAGATCCGCTACCCGTACGGGGCGTCGGTGGAGGACGCGCGGAACAAGCTGGAGTTCGACCTGTACTACGTGAAGAACGGCTCGCTGTTCCTGGACATGGGCATCATCTTCCATACGGTGAGGCACGTGTTGTTGGCGCGGGGCGCGAGGTAGGACGGGCCGGAGGGGCTCGTGTCTGGCACCGCCGGGGAGGGCCCGGCGGTGGGTATGTCGGATGGGCGTTGGAGAGGGGTTGGGGACATGCTCGAGTCGGAATCGTCTCTCGAAGAGGCGTGGGAGAGGGATGCGCGCGCGGAGCGCCGGACGGCGAACCGGAACGAGCTGCTGCAGGCGCTCGATGTCCGGCCGACGCGGATCGTGGCCATGGGCGGAGGAACGGGGCTTCCCATGGTGCTCAAGGGCCTGGCCCGGCGGGCCTCGCCGAAGGTGGGGGATCCGGGTCTGGACATCACCGCCGTGGTGGCGATGAGCGATGACGGGGGGAGCTCGGGCCGGCTGCGGCGCACGCGCGGGGTGCTGCCCCCCGGGGACGTGCGCAACTGCCTGGTGGCCCTGGCCGGGGGCAAGACGAACAACCCCCTGAGCGAGGTGTTCCAGTACCGCTTCGGCGGGAAGAAGGGCCTGGCGGGCCACGCGGTGGGCAACCTGCTGATCGCCGCGCTCGCCGAGCTCAAGGGCGACTTCCTGGAGGCGGTGCGCGTCTCCGGGGAGCTGCTGGGGGTGAAGGGCCGCGTGCTGCCCAGCACCACGTCGCCGGTGCAGCTGGTGGCGCAGATGGAGGACGCCACCGAGGTGGTGGGCGAGCGCAACATCAGCCGCGCCCATGGCCGCATCCGCAAGGTGCTGCTCAGCCCCCGCTCGCCGCCTCCGGTGGAAGGACTGCTGGAGTCCATCTACACGGCGGACCTCATCGCCATCGGCCCGGGCTCGCTGTACTCGAGCCTGATGCCCAACCTGCTGGTGGACGGGGTGGCCCGGGCGCTGTGCGAGACGCGGGCGCTGAAGGTGATGGTGGCCAACCTGATGACCCAGCCGGGCGAGACGGACGGCATGGACTGCCTGGACCACGTGCGCGCCGTCATCGACCACGTGGGCCCGGTGCTGGACGCGGTGCTCATCAATGGCAGCGCGCCCTCCGAGGAGGCCGCCCGTCGCTACGCGCTCAAGGGCTCGTACCCGGTGAAGGTGGATCGCCGCGCCCTGCTCAGCGCGGGCGTCGTCCCGGTGGAGGCGGATCTCCTCAAGGAGGGTCCGCGGATCCGGCACGACAGCGGCAAGGTGGCCCGCTGCCTGATGAAGATGGCGCGCAGCGGCCTGTAGTCGGGTGGGGCCTCGACTCCGGGGCCCCTCACGCCGCCCGGGACTGGGGGACGGAGATCGGCTCCGGCCTCCGTTTCAGGGCGGCGGCATCGGGCCGGGCGGTGAGCGCCTTGAGCACCATCCGCGGGGAGAAGAGGACCGTGGGTGACTCGAGCATGTGCATCACCCGGACGAAGACGCGGAGCGCCTCCTCGTCGTGGCTCGCGAGGCGGTGGATCCTGTCTCCGAGCCAGTTCAACAGTCCGCTCGTCGGCGCGCGCCTGCCCTCCACCTCGGGGAAGCGGAGATCTCCACTGGTGGCGAGCGACCAGGGCACCTCGAGGAGCTGGCCTACCCGCTGCCGGTGACGCTGGGCGGCTCCGCCCTGGCCCTGGCGCAGGCACTCGCCCAGCAACCAGGCCTGCAGCGCGGCCGTGGTCATGCCCTGGCCGTAGACGGGGTTGAAGGAGCAGGACGCGTCTCCCACCAGCGCCAGGCCCTCGGGGAAGCGGGGCATCCGCTCGTAGTGGCGCCGCTGGTTGTGGGAGAAGCGGAAGACGGTGATGGGTGAGAGCGGCTCGGTGTGCCGCAACACGTCGTGGAGGTAGGGATCGCCCAGGCTCCGGGCGAACTCGAGGTAACCGGCGTCGTCCAGGGTGGGGTGATCGCCCAGCCAGCCGCACATGGAGATCAGCCAGCGGTCACCCTCGATGTTCACGAGGGTGCCCAGCCGCCGCTGCCTGGGCAGCTCGGGCGCGATGTTCAGCATCTTCCAGCCCGGCTTGAAGCCCGGCGGCATCCGGACGAGCCGGCTGGAGTAGACCACGTCGACGTGGATGCGCGTCTCCTCCACCCGGGGATAGCCCAGCGCCTCCAGCCACTGGGGGGTGCGCGAGCCGCGGCCACTGGCGTCCACCACCAGCTCGCCCTCGAGCGTCTGCTCCTCGCCACCACCCGGGGCCCGGACCTGGAGGCCGGTGACGCGGGAGTGATCCGCGCTCGTCAGGAAGCCGGTCACCTCCCGGCCCTCGAGGAGGCGCACGTTGGGCAGGGCCAGCAGCCGCTTGCGCGTCACCCACTCGAGCAGGGGCCGGCTCTGCGCGTGGAGGTAGACGCCGCTCTGGAGCCGCGGGCGCCAGAGGCCGGACATGTACCAGGCGTGATCCCCGGTCATGTCCAGGCACTGGGCCCCGGCGGCCTCGAGGTCCTCCCGGAAGCCGGGGAAGACGTCCCCGAGGATGTTCATGCCGCGCGTGAGCAGTCCGTGGATGTGCATCCCCTGGGGGACGCCCTTGCGCGGCTGGGGCCCGTCCTCGAAGCGGTCCCGCTCCACCAACGTGACGCGCTCGAAGAGGCGGGACAGCACGCCCGCCGCGACCAGCCCGGCCATGCTGCCACCATAGACGATGGCGTGCCCGCCCACGGGCCTGGAGGGAGTGGGGTTCGGAGTGCTCATGCACCGGATCCTAGGCGACCTCCGCCGTGGAGTCGAATCGGGCAACCCGGGACGTATCGCCTCGGAGTTTCGTCTGCTCGACAGATGGGCGGACGCGCTTGTCCGCTCGGCGGCTCGGGCGGGCGAAACGACGCGCGCGGGTTGTTGGCGGCCACGTCCGTTACCACCTTGCGGCCCACGCGGGACCTCGGGGGCCCCGCGCCGTCAGGAGCCGGACACAACACATGGAAGCCAGACAGCTCACTCCCGCGCCGCGCGTCGTCGAGGCGACGGACCGGACCGCCTTCATGGGGCTGGAGCCGGAGTGGAACGCGCTCGTGGAGTCCACGGCCAACGAGCCCTTCTACCGTCATGAGTTCCTCCGGATCTGGGTGGACAACTTCGCCCCGGAGTCGCGGCTGCGCGTGTTGACGCAGCGCGATGGGGAGGGGCGCCTCACCGCGGCCCTGCCGCTGATGGCCGGGAAGGGCTCGATGTACGGGGTGCCGGTGCGGCAGCTGTCCGCCACGGCCAACCCGCACTCGTGCCGCTTCGACCTGGTGGCGCGCGAGCCCGAGGCCGCCGCGGCGGCGTTCTTCGAGCACCTGCGCCAGGACAAGAGCTGGGACGTGCTGCTGCTCACGGACGTGCCGGAGGGTGGCACGGGCTGGAAGCTGTACGAGGCGGCGAGCGCGGCGGGGTTCCCCCTGGGGACGTGGGAGTCGCTGCAATCGCCCTACATCCCGCTGCCGGGCTCGTGGGAGGCGTACCAGCAGACGCTGCACTCCAAGTTCAAGGCGAACTGCCGGCGCCGGCGCCGCAAGCTGGAAGAGAAGGGCCGCGTCACGGTGGAGCGCGTGGAGGGCGGGCTGGATCTGGAGGTGAAGCTGGAGGAGGGCTTCGAGCTGGAGGCCAGCGGGTGGAAGGGCCGGCGGGGCACGGCCATGGCGCAGGATGGGCGCACCCGGGGCTTCTACTCGGAGCTGGCGCGCGAGGCGGGGTACGCGGGCCGGCTGGCGCTGTACTACCTGAGGCTGGACGGGCGCGCGGTGGCCTTCCAGTACGGGCTGGAGTACGGCGGGCGCTACTTCCTGCTCAAGCCCGGCTACGACGAGTCGCTGGGCGACTGCAGCCCGGGCCAGCTCCTCATGGAGGAGGTACTGCGCGAGTGCATCGCGCGAGGCCTGCGCGAGTTCGATTTCCTGGGGCCGGACATGGTGTGGAAGCGGGACTGGACGGACAAGGTCCGCCGGCACACCTGGCTCTACGTCTTCAACGACACGGCATACGGCCGCGCGCTGTGCGCGGCGAAGTTCCGGTGGGCCCCCGTGGCCAGGGAGGTGGTGGCGCGATGGAAGAAGTGAAGAACTCGAGGTTGTTCGTCCCCGCTCTGCCCACGCTCTGGCCGGGCATGCTGTTCGGCCACCGGGAGCCGAGCGGCTTCATGCCCTTCCACGCGTCCAACGTCCGTTGGTTCTACTTCGCCCGCAACGCCGTCTGGACGACGGTGAAGATGCTGGGGCTGGACAAGGGCGAGGTGTTGATGCCGGCCTACCACCACGGTGTGGAGGTGGAGGCCGTGGCGGATGCCGGGGCCACGCCGCGCTTCTACCGGGTGGGCAGCCGCTGGGACGTGGACGTGGAGGACGTGGAGCGGCGCATCGGGCCGAAGACGAAGGCGCTCTACCTCACCCACTACGCGGGCTTCCCCGGCCCCGTGGACGAGATGCGCAAGCTGGCGGACAAGCACGGCCTGCCGCTCATCGAGGACTGCGCGCTGTCGCTGTTGAGCGCGGACGGCTCGGTGCCGCTGGGGACGACGGGAGACATCGGCATCTTCTGCCTCTACAAGACGCTGCCGCTGCCGCACGGCGGGGCGCTCACCGTCAACGGCCCCCGGCAGTACAGCCTGCCGGAGCCGCCCAAGCCGCCCTTCACGTCCACGCTGAGCCACACGGTGTCCGCGCTGCTGCAGAACCTGGAGCTGCGAGGAGGCTCGTTCGGCCGGGGCGTGCGCCGCTTCATCCGGAGCCTGGGCAAGGGGGCGGTGAAGGCGGCGGACATCGAGCGCGTGGCCACGGGCACGCAGCACTTCGATCGGCGGCACGTGGACCTGGGGATGAGCCCGTTCGCGAAGCGGATCGCCCAGGCGCAGGATCTGGAGGCGATCGTCGAGCGGCGGCGGCGCAACTACTTCTTCCTGCTGGGGCGGCTGCGCGACGTGTCGCAGCCGCTGTTCAACCAGCTGCCGGCGGGGGTGAGCCCGCTCTTCTACCCGCTGGTGGTGGAGGACAAGGCGGAGGTGCTGGCGAGGCTGCACGCCAAGGGCATCGAGGCGATCGACTTCTGGCGGCACTTCCACCCGGCGTGCGACGCGTCGGCATTCCCGGAGGTGGCGCAGCTGAGACGGAGCATCGTGGAGATTCCGTGTCACCAGGATCTCACGCCGGAGGTGATGGCGGAGGTGGCCGGGGTGGTGCGAGGCGCGCTGACGCAGGATCGCCGCAACCGCAAGCACGCGGGCTGAGTCTGAGACTGAGAAACCCCTCCCTCTCCCTCTGGGAGAGGGTCGGGGTGAGGGTATCTCGAAACACGAGGTCGAGACCGTGATTCACGAAGCGGAACTGTCCCCGACACCGAGCCCGGCGCAGTGGCTGGACGTTGGAGCGGTGCGGGAGCTGTCACAGATCGCGGGCCTGAGGCGAGCCTGGAACGCGCTGCTCGATGGGAGCAACGCGGGCCCCTTCAACGCGTGGGAGTGGCTGTACCCGTGGTGCAGGCGCATCGCGCCGGACCGGAAGCCGTTCATCCTGCAGGCCAAGGACCGGACCGGGGCGCTGGTGGGGTTGATGCCGCTGGGCTTCGAGTACCAGTGGGTGCTGGGGCGGCCGGTGCGCCGGCTGTCCTTCCTGGGCGAGACGCACGTGGGCAGCGACTACCTGGACGTGGTCGCGAGGCGGGGGCGCGAGGAAGAGATCGCGCGTCTCTTCGCCACGGCGCTATGGGAGCTGAGGGATCAGTGGGACGTGCTGGACCTGACGGACCTGCGAGAGGACTCGGTGACGGTGCGGGTGCTGCGGGAGACGTTCGAGAAGACCCGCGCGGAGCTGAGCCTGTCGACGCGGTACGTGTGCCCCTACGAGCCGCTGTCGAAGGGCGAGTCCTTCGATGCCTTCCTGCGGCGCACGAGCCGGCGGGACAACTACCTGCGCCGGAAGAAGTGGCTGGAGAAGCAGGAGGGCTACCGCATCGAGAAGACGGAGGCGCCGGGCGAGCTGGCCGCGCCGCTGACGGACTTCTTCCGGCTGCACGCGATGCGGTGGGAGTCGGACGGGGGCTCGCAGGGCATCAAGGGGAGTGGCGTCGAGGCCTTCCATCGCGATGCCACGCAACTGCTGGCGGAGCGGGGCCGGCTGCGCCTCTACACGATGAAGGTGGGCGGTCAGGCGGTGGCCTCGGTGTACGGCATCCTCCACCGGGACTCGTTCATCTACTTCCAGTCCGGGTATGACCCCGCCTGGCGCAACCGCAGCGTGGGGCTGGTGCTCGTGGGAGAGACGTTCCGCGACGCCATCGAGTCCGGGCTCACCGAGTACGACTTCCTGCGAGGCACCGAGTCCTACAAGTCCGACTGGACGACGCAGCAGCGGCGCACGGTGTCCGTGCGGGTGCTCTCGCCGGGCGGGGGAGGGGAGTGGCTCGTGCGGCGCGAGGAGGCGATGAAGCAGGTGCGCGACGTGGCCAAACTCGTGCTGCCCCAGGACATGGTCGAGCGGGTACGCCGGTGGCGGCGCAGGAAGGCCGCGGTGCGCGGTTAGGGCACGGGGGCGGTGCTCGCCTCCGATTCTTCCTCGTCCGGGGACGTGCCTTCCGGCGCTGGAGGCGCGAGCTCCTGGCCGGGAGCACCCTCGGTCTGGGCGGTGGAGGGCTTCTCCGCCTCCGGTGAGGCGTCGCCGTCCACCTGGCTCGGTGGCTCCTCGAAGGTCAGTGCGCACTCCGCCGACAGCGCCTTGTCACCCCGGCCCACCACGGCCTTCAGGGACCTCCGGCCGGCCTTGCTCGTGGCGAGCGTCGCGGTCACCACTCCGGCCGCGTTGGTCGTGGACGCGGCCGGCTTGAATCCATCCTCCGGCTGCACGCCCTCCCAGGCGACGATCTCCTGGTTCTCCACCGGGTTGCCGTAGCGGTCCTTCGCCAGGAGCGTGAGGGTCGCGGTGGCTCGCCCATCCGCGAGCAGCCCGGAGGTGTCCGTCGTCAGGCTCACCGTGTCCACGGGCCCGCTGCCCACCGCGATATCGGTGTCCTTCGTCGCGGCGCGGCCCTCGAGCTCGGCCGTCACCGTGACGCGTGTCTTCCCGGCGTTCGTGAGGAGGAGGATCGCGCTCGCGAGCCCCCGTTCATCCGTGGAGAGGTCGCGCTGTTGGAAGCGCGCCTTCGCATCCGAGGCCTTCCACTGCACCTTCGCGCCGGGGATGGGGCGGCCCTTGGCGTCCATCACCTCGAACCGGAGCGTGCTGGTTTCTCCCGCCGTCAGGGTGCTCGCCGAGGCCGTCAGGCGGCTGAGGTTCGCGTCGGGCGCACTGGAGACGAATCGCACCGTCACCTGATCGCCGAGGGGCATCGCCTGCTCCTCGGGCCGCAGGGGTTCGATCACCGCCGAGAAGGTGATCTCCTTCGCACGGGTGGACGTGAGGCTCGTGGTGACGAGCCCTCGCGCATCCGTGGGCCCCAGGCGCCGATCGAACTGGCCCTCGGCGTCACTGGAGGAGAGGAGGACGTACCGGCCCTGCACGGGATGCGCGTTCGCGTCCCGGACCGCCGCCGTCACGGTGATGGCCTCCTTCCCGTCCGCCGCGGCCGTCTCCGTGTTGGCGCTCAGGGTGGACTTGTCCGCGCCGGGGGCGCTCGCCTCGAAGAGGACCTCCGCCTGCAACGAGAACAGCACCTCGCGCCGCCCGGCGCGATGGACGGTCGCGACCACGGACTTCTTCCCGATCCGCGTGGACCAGAGGTTGACGGAGGCGCGCCCTTCCTCGTCCGAGGTCATCTCCCGTGGTTCGACCCGGCTGCCCGTCCCCCTGGCTTCGAATCGCACCACCAGCCCCGGGATGGGGTTGCCGTGGGCATCCTGCACCGTGGCCGTGAGCACCGAGCGGTTCTTCCCGCTCAGGGTGACCTTCGCCGGCTTCGCCAACAACCCGGAGCGCTTCGAGTTGGGCGCCCCGGGGGCGAACGTCACGTCCGCGCCCAGCTCCACGGGCCGGGGGCCTTCGGACAGGAGCACCCGGACGTGGACCGGCTTCGTCCGGGTCGTGCGGAGGATGCCCTTCGCGTGGCCCTGCTCGTCCGTGACCGCGGGCTGCTCCAGGGTGTACCCCTCCGTCTCGGGGACCTCGAGCCGCACCGGCCAACCGGAGACGGGGTTGCCGTACTCGTCCCGTGCCGTCACCTCCAGCTCGACCGGCTCCTGCCCGTCCGCCACCGGCAGCTGCTCGCTCCCGGAAGGCTTCGGCGCGACGCGCACCTCGAGGGTGGACTCCCGCTCGTGCGGTGGCCCGGCCTCGAACGACACCTCCACCGGTTGCAGCTCCCGCCGCCCGTTCTCCGTGACGACGCTGGCGCCCACCTTCCGGGCACCCGCCCACTTCGTCCGGTAGCGGAGCTCCGCGATGCCCCGCTCATCCGCCTTCACCTGGGTCTCCCGCGCGTCGTCGCCGCCCTCGACGGTGAAGGTCACCTCCCATCCGGCCGTCGGATGGTTCCCCGCATCCCGGAGCGCCACCTTGAAGACGGCTTCCTCCCCGACGGGCGCCTTCTTGGAGACCTCGATGAACGAGGAGTTCTCCGCGTCCGGAAGGCCGGCCGTGAAGGTCACCGGCTGCCCCTCCAACGGCACCTCGCGAGGGCCCGGGTTGACGAGCACCGAGAGCGTCACCTTCTCCGGGGCCAGCCAGGAGAACTCGAACCGGGCGGTGCCCGTCCCCTCGCTGACTCCCTGGAAGCGCTTCGAGGTCCCGGACGCGCCCACCACCGTGAGCCACACCTGCTGCTCCGGCAGGGGCCGGCCCTCGGTGTCGTTCACCCCCACGATGACCGTGACCTTGCTCCCCACCAGGTTGCGCGGGTCGGCCACCACGACGTCCACCGTGGAATGCCGCGCGCTCGGCTGAACGCCCGGCCACAGCCACCAGGCCACTCCCGCGACCAGGGCCAGCAGCACGGGAAGCGCGAGCAGCCAACTCCGTGAACGGGCTGGTTGGGTGGGCGGCTCGGGCGCTCTGGGCGGAGCCGTTGGGACGGGCGGTGCCTCGGGCACGGGGACGAGGCGCAGCGGCTCCGCCTCGATGGCCGCCTCCAACGCCGCGAGCTTCTCCAGGCCATCCGGGAAGCACTGCCGCAGGAAGCCCGCCAGCTCCGCGGCCTCCACCGCTCCCACCGCCTCGCGCAGCGCGTCCGCCATCTCCTGGCCCGTCGCGTAGCGCGCCTCCCTCTCCCTCGCGAGCGCCTTGCGGACGATGGGCTCCAGCTCCGTGGGAAGCCCCTCCAGCGGCTCCTCGCACCGGACGATCCGGCGCAGGGCCTCGTTCTGCCAGGCCCGTCTCTCCTCGGGCGTCAGGTCTCCTCGCGGCGGCGGCCCGCCGAACAGCGACCTGCCCGTGAGCAGCTCGTGAAGCAACAGCCCCGCGCAGAAGAGATCGCTCCGGCCATCGAGCGGCTCCGGTTCCCGCGCTTCATCCGGCGCGCTCTCTCCCGGGGGATCCGTGTACCGGAGGATCTCCTTCGCCCGCTCCGGAGACAGGTACTCGGGCGTTCCGCGCTCGACCCCTGCCGTCCCCGAGAGCGTGCTGGCCGCCCTCGCGAGACCGAAGTCGATCACCTTCACCACCCCCTCGAAGCTGACCATCACGTTGTTGGGCGTGATGTCCCGGTGGATCACCGCCAGCGGTCGTCCGTCTCGCCCCTCCGTCCGGTAGGCCGCGTCCAGCGCCCGGCACACGTCGTGGACGATCGCCCCGGCGATTCGCGGCGGCACCGGCTGCCGGTGGAGCGTGTCCACCACCTGCCTCAGGCTCCTCCCCCGGATCCACTCCATCTCCAGGTACAGCTCGCCCCCGTTCTCGAACGCGTCGTACACCTCCACGATGTTCCGGTGGCGCAACGCGCACGTGATCCGCGCCTCGTCCAGGAAGCGATCCCGGCCGTACGGATCCTCGGGATCCAGCTTGAGCTTCTTGAGAACGATGTGCTTGCGGAGCGGATTGGTCGTCAGGGCGAGGAAGACCTCTCCCATTCCTCCCTCGGACAGCTTCCGCAGCGACCTGTAGGACTTCGCCAGCACGGGTTGCATCGTGCCACTCCAGGTCCAGGGGATGACAGCTCGGGCGCGGGTTCGTTGACCCTCACCCCAGCCCTCTCCCAGAGGGAGAGGGGGCATTCACGGGCTCAACCTGGGATGCTCGGTACCCTCACCCCGTCCCTCTCCCGGCGGGAGAGGGGTGGTTGTCGGGTCATTACCTTCCCAGCTCTCCTCGGAGCTGCTGGATCGCCGCCAGCAACGGCGGCGGCTGCAGGTTCGCCGGCACCTCCACCGCGAATCGCTCGAAGTACTCCAGCGCCTTCGCCTTGTTCCCCTGCCTCATCGCCAGCGCCCCCAGGAAGAGCAACGACTCCTGCGCGTCCGGGTACGTGTCCACCAGCGTCACCAGCTCCCGCTCCGCTCCCGCCTCGTCTCCTCTCACCGCCCTCAGCACTCCCTGGTGCACCCGCAGCTCCACGTTGAACGGATCCACCGCCAACCCTCGCTGCGTCACGCGCTCCGCGTCCTCGTACATCTGCCGCCGGATCAGCTCGTGGCTCAGCAGCGCCGCCGTCTCCAGGTCCGACGGGTTCTCCTTCAGCCTCTCCCACGCCTGCGCCAGCTCCGCGTCCTCCTCTTGCGGCTGCTGTTGCCCGTTCGCCCCCATCCCCGGCGGCACCCGGCCCGTCGCGGTGTCGTCCTCGCCACGCGCGCGCTGCTCGGACACCAGCGTGTAGCCCAGGATTCCGAAGAACAGCACGATGCCCCCGCCCCACAGCGCTCCCTTGAGCTGGGGCGACAGGAAGCCCGTGGTCACCGGCGCCGTCCGTGGCTCGGGCCCCTTCGCTCCCTGCTTCTTCTGGTGCTCGTCCCTCGCGCGCAGCGCCGCCACCGCCTCCTGCTCCAGCCGCGTCCGCTCCGCCTCGTAGCGCTCCGGCGCCAGCGAGTGCTTGTCCGCCGCCAGCTCCTTGAGCTGCTCGATCAGCGACTGGTAGCGCCTCTCCAGATCCTCGAGCGCTCCATCCTTCACGGACTCCTGCGCGGGCCCGCCCTTGCGGCGCTGGGTGAGCAGGAACAACGCCGCGGCGATGAAGCCCACCGCGAGCACGACGAGTCCAGGAATCCAGTTGGTGGACGTCTGCGGGTTCATTGATCCAGCTCCCGGCGCACGGCCTGAAGGTACGGGTCCACGGCGTCGGTCGTGGACGGGGTGGGCTCCGCGGGCGTCGCGGGCGTGGAGGCCGTCGGAGTGGAGGCCGTCGGAGCGGACGGCTCGCCGCGCTTCACCTGCCGCGCGATGACGTAGGCGCCGCCCAGCAGCAGCAGCACCGGGCCCACCCACACGAGCAGGTTGACGCCCTCGGCCGTGGGCTGCAGCAGCACCCACTCGCCGTAGCGGGCCACGAAGTAGTCACGGACCTCCTGGTCCGATTGGCCCTGCGCCACCAGCTCGCGGATCTTGTCCAGCTGGGCGCGAGCCATGGAGGAGGGGCTGTCGGCCACGGAGAGGCCCTGGCACACGGCGCAGCGCAGCTCCTTGCCGAGCTTCTGCACGCGCATCTCCAGAGGTGGCGCGAGGGGTTCACTCCCGGCCTGTTGGGGCGCGAACTGGCCCGAGGCGAGAAAGAGCGTCAATGAGAGAAGGGCGGCGGTCATGGGTTACCCGGGGTCCGGCCTACCTATCGTCACAGGCCGGGTGTTGCCCAGGGAAACCCGAGGGCAGGGGAGCGACTTCATCGCCCGTCCGCCCGCCGCCCGGGGGTGAGAGGGAGGCCTACTGGGAGGGCGAGGCGTCCTCCTGTCCCCGGCTCTGTCTCATGTGTCTGAGCCGCACCAGGCCGGTGGCCATGAGGCTGAGCAGGCGGAACTCGGCCGGCTCCAGCTTCTTCACCGTCCTCACCAGCCGGCGGATCTCCGCGGGCTCCTCCACCGGCCGGGCCGGAGCCTCCTTGGTCCAGAAGTTCTCCTGTGCGGGCTGCAACCCCAACAACACGTCCGAGGGGATTCGCAGTGTCTCGCACAGCTTCTTGAGCGTGGGCACGCTGGGCAGCATTCCGCCGCGCTCCAGTCGTCCGTAGACCTCGGTGGCCAGCCCCACGCGCTCGGCCACGTCCTCTTGAGTGAGATTGGCTCGAATTCGTGCCGCCCGCGCCGCGGTCCCAATGGTGGCCGCCAGTCCTCGTGGGAGAGCCATACCGTGCAGTCCTGAAGTAGGAGTTGATTGGAAGAAGGCGTACGGCCCGGAACACCCGGACCGACCTGACTTCAAAGATAACCGGAAAAGTGGTGACTTCAAGAGTCATCTGCGAGGTAGACCCGACTTTCGAGGTCAGCGCCCCAACTTTTCCGCACCCCCCCGCGTCATCGTTCTTGGTGACCGCCGGGGTCCAGGTTTACCTTCCGGGTCATCTCGCCGACACCCTCCCGAGGAGTTCCCCGCATGTCGATCCGGTCGTCCCCTGACAACCCCCAGCGCACCACGTCTCCGGTGGTGTTGGATGCCGGGCTGGCGAGCTACGAATTCGTACGCTCGCTGGGCCAGGGCCATCATGGAGAACTGGTGCTCACGCGCCAGCGTTACCGTCAGGGCACGGGAGGTTATACCGTCCTGAAACGGCTCAACCGCGTCGTGCGCCAGGAGGACTACCAGCGTCTGGTGGAGGAGGCGCGGTTGGGCGGCAGGTTGCGCCACCCCAACATCGTCTCGGTCCAGCTGCTCGCCGGCACTCCGGCGGAGCCGCTCCTCCTCATGGACTACTGCGAGGGCCCTGCCCTGGGTGACCTCGTGCGTCAGGCCGCGAAATCGGGCCGCTCCTTCTCCGAGGCCTTCTGCTGCCATGTGACCTCCGAGGTCGCAGAGGCGCTCCACTACGCGCACTCGCTCCTCAATGACGACGGGGAGTCCCTGGGCGTCGTCCACCGGGACGTGACGCCCCAGTCCATCCTCCTGGGCCAGCATGGCGAGGTGAAGCTGATCGACTTCGGGGCGGCCTGGTCCCGTCTCGAGGGTCGCATCTCCACCGAGGGCGACAGCGACATCGGAGACCTGGCCTACAGCTCCCCGGAGCGGGCCATGATGGAGCTGCTCGACGGGCGCGCGGATCTGTTCTCCCTGGGCCTCGTCTTCCTGCAGCTGCTCACCGGGCGGCACCTGCTGGACGCCACCGAGCGCCACGAGGCGGAGCTGCTCGGCCGTCAGCTGCGCACCCGCGGGGACGCCGGCGCCAGCCGCCTGTCGACCATGGAGGAGCTGGGCCCCACGCGCACCGGCGAGCTGATGAAGCGGCTGCGCCAGCTGGAAGCGCGGGAGGTGGAGGCGGCGACGGGCTCGCTGCCCGAGGGGTTGCGCCCCATCCTCCACCGCATGCTCGCGCGGCGGCGGGAGGACCGTTATGCAACGGGGGCGGAGGTGGCTCAGGCGCTCCGCGATTACCAGTGGCGCGCCGGTCATCGGTTCGGACGCGCCGAGTTGGTGGCGGAGGTGGCCGCCCTGCGTGCCGCCGCCCTGGGGGATCTGGAGGACTCCAGCCGCTCGAAACGGGGCCGGGGTTCGTCCCGGGGACGTCGCGGGGGGCCTGGACGGGAGCCCTGAGGCTTGGCCTGGGGCCCCGGGCCGTGTTAGTCCGCCGCCTTCCCGCTTGCGCGAGAAGGAGTCCGGAGATGGCTCGCCGTCACATCCGCGTCGTCGGCGCGATGCTGCAGAACGCCGAGGGCCGCTACCTCATCACCCAGCGCCCTCCCAAGGCCACGTTGCCCCTGCTTTGGGAGTTCCCCGGAGGCCGTGTGGAGGAAGGGGAGTCGGATCCCCAGGCGCTCGCCCGGGAGATCCGCGAGGAGATGGGCGTGGAGGTGGAGGTGGGGGAACAGGCGCTCCACACCCATCACGAGTACCCCACGTACGACATCGACTTCCGCGTCTACCACTGCCGGCTCACCAGCCCCGAGTCCGCCATCCAGCACCTGCGTGTGCATGACCACCGCTGGGTGGCACTGGATGAGATGTCGAAGTACCAGTTCCCCGACGCGGACGCGAAGACGTTGGCCAAGCTGCTGGGCCTGGAAGCCTGACGTGCGCGGGCGTGTCCTGGTGCTCACGGGGCTGCTCCTGGGGGCCTGTACGACGAAGAAGTCGTCCAGCCCCGAGGCGGCCCTCGCCACCACCGACTCGCGCTACCCAGCCGCCGAGGGCCTGCCCGGCTGCCGGCTCTATGGGGAGCCCCATGTCGTGGGCCAGCCCCCGGACGTCGGCCGCGTCCCCCTGGTGCTGGCCGAGCTGTCCGGCCTCGCCGCGAGTTCCCGCCACCCGGGCGTGCTGTGGACCCACAACGACTCCGGCAACACCTTCCAGGTCTTCGCCATCGATGAGCTGGGCACGGTGCGCGCCACCCTGACGCTCACCGGCGTGGAGCCCAAGGACATCCCCCGGATGGACCTGGAGGACATCGCCGTGGGGCCGTGCGCTCCGGGCGAGCAGCGCTCCTGCATCTATCTGGCTGATACCGGCGACAACTTCGAGCGCCGCGCGCAGGTGCGCGTCTTCCGCTTCCCGGAGCCGGAGCAGGTGGCCGATGCCACCGTCCCCGTGGAGACGCTGCCCTTCACCTATCCGGACAAGCCCCACGACGCCGAGGCGCTCGTCCTGGAGCCGCGCACCGCCCGGCTGGCGGTCATCACCAAGGCGCGCGATTCGCTGGGCGAGGTCTTCGCCCTGGACGGGCTGGCGCCGGGCACGGTGGCGAAGGCCACGCGCCTGGGCGAGCTGCGCGCACCGGGGAACGTTGACTTCCGCACCACCGCGGCGGACCTCCACGAGTCGGGGCAGCGCCTGGTGCTGCGCACCTATACCCGCGTGTGGGAGGTGCGCCGTCCCGGCGCCAGCGGCCTGGAGGAGCTCGTGCAGGGACAGGTAGCGGAGGTGCCCGGCCCCAGCCAGGCTCAATCCGAGGCCATCACCTACCTGCCCGGTGGCCGCTCCTTCGTGCTCGGCTCCGAGTTCGCTGGCCAACTCCTGTACCGGGTGGACTGCCGCTGACCGGTGCCTCCGTGGGGAGGGTGTCAGCTGGTGAGCAGTGCTGCTGGCTGGATGGACGGGTGCTGTTCCGGCGTTACCTCAGATACCCGGATGTGTATCGCATGTCGGGTTGACCGGCGGGCGAGTGTGAACATCTTTTGCCCGCAGGGTCGTCGTACCACGTACCACCTGGGGTGCGTGGAATGGGGGAGGGGGAGTGCGCAGACGATGAAGCCTCAGAACACGCTACCGCCGGGGATCAGCCCTCGCGGAAAGAAGCAGGAAAAGCCACCACCTCCCAACAAGGGCTTCAGGTTCGGCTCTCCGCTTGGCTACATCATATTGCTCGTCCTGGGCTTCATGTTGTTCCGCAACGTCTTCCAGGACGCGGGTGTGCAGCGGGTGAGCTACAGCCGGTTCCGTGAAGCCATCACGGAGGGGAAGTTCTCCCGGGTGCAGCTGTCGCAGGAGTGGGTCAAGGGAATCCTCAAGGATTCCACGCAGCCACCGGCCGACAGCCAGGCCACCGGTCCCGGGCCGCTGCGCAGCGAGCCCAGCGCCCTGCCGTGGCTGGCCTACCGCGTCCAGGGCGACGAGGAGCTGGTCCCGCTGCTGGAGCAGCAGGGGGTCCAGTACGAAGCCGTGCCCCAGTCCAGTTTCTCCGAGGTGCTGTGGATCTGGCTGCTGCCGCTGGGCCTCGCGTTCCTTTTCTGGAGCTTCATGATGCGGCGGATGGCCGGAGGCATCGGCCAGGGTCCGCAGAGCGTCATGAGCTTCGGCAAGACACGGGCCAAGGTGCAGGCCGAGTCCGACACCGGCGTGGGCTTCAAGGACGTCGCCGGCGTGGACGAGGCGGTGGAGGAGCTGCGGGAGATCGTCGAGTTCCTCAAGACGCCGGAGAAGTTCCGCCGGCTGGGCGGCCGCATCCCCAAGGGGGTGCTGCTGGTGGGCCCGCCGGGCACGGGCAAGACGCTGCTGGCCCGCGCGGTGGCGGGGGAGGCCGGTGTGCCCTTCTTCAGCCTCTCGGGCTCCGAGTTCGTGGAGATGTTCGTCGGCGTGGGCGCCGCCCGGGTGAGGGATCTGTTCGCCCAGGCGACCGCCAAGGCGCCGTGCATCATCTTCATCGACGAGCTGGACGCCATCGGCAAGAGCCGCAACGCGGGTGTGGCCGGCGGCCATGACGAGCGCGAGCAGACGCTCAACCAGCTCCTGGCGGAGATGGATGGCTTCGACAGCCGCGCCGGCCTCATCATCCTGGCGGCCACCAACCGGCCGGAGATCCTCGACAGCGCGCTCATGCGTCCGGGCCGCTTCGACCGGCAGGTGCTGGTGGACCGGCCGGACAAGCGCGGCCGCGAGCGGGTGCTGGAGATTCACTCGCGGGGCGTGAAGCTGGGACCGGACGTGGACCTCAAGTCCATCGCTTCGCGCACCCCGGGCTTCGCGGGCGCGGATCTGGCCAACGTGGTGAACGAGGCGGCCCTGCTGGCCGCGCGCCGCAACCGCGACAACGTCACCCGGGCCGAGTTCGAGGAGGCCATCGAGCGCGTGGTGGCGGGCCTCGAGAAGAAGAACCGCCGGATGAACGAGCGCGAGAAGGAGATCGTCGCTCACCACGAGGCGGGCCATGCGGTGGTGGGCTGGATGCTGCCGCACGCCGAGCGGGTGACGAAGATCTCCATCATCCCTCGCGGCATCGCCGCGCTGGGCTACACCATGTCGATGCCGCTCGAGGACCGCTACCTCATGTCGCTGGACGAGCTGCGCGACAAGATGGCCTCGATGATGGGCGGGCGCGCCGCCGAGGAGATCTTCATCGGCGAGGTGTCCACCGGTGCCTCCAATGACCTGAAACAGGCCACGGAGATCGCCCGGCTGATGGTGCGCGACTACGGCATGAGCTCGCTGGGGCCGGTGGCCCTGGGGGCGGAGCAGCAGAATGCCTTCCTGCGCTCGGCCCTGGGTCCGGAGGTCCGCACGTACTCGGAGCAGACGGCGCGCATGGTGGACGAGGAGATCCGCAAGATGGTCTCCGAGGCGCTCGACCGGGCCCGCCGGGTGCTCACCCTGCACCGGGACAAGGTGGAGGCGCTCGCCGCCCGGCTGCTCGCCGTCGAGGTGGTGGAGGAGGAGGAGATCCTCAAGCTGCTCGGCCCCAAGGCCACCGCGGTGAAGGGCCTGCTGCACCCCGAGGCCCGCCAGGTCATCTCCGCGCACCCGGCCGGCGGCGAGGAGCCGCCTCCTCCTGGCATCCAGCACTCCGACGGGAAGTTGCCGGACGCCTGAGGCCCAGCAGGCGCCTGGTCGCCTGCCCTCCGGGCTTGCCTTCGCCCTTCCACGCCGCATGTTCTGCGGTGTTGGAAGGGCGAAATTATCTTGCCCGGGAAGGAGGGAGTGGCCGTGGAGAATAGAATCGGGAAGAGCTATACGGCGCGCAAGGCACTCTTCGCGAAGGGGCTGCGTGAGGGCCGTCTGACCGTGCAGGAGATCGAGAAGGCACTGCCCGCCGGCACCCTCACGGCCGCCGAGAGGTGGCTGTTGTACTACTCGCTCCGGGCGGCCCAGGTGGAGATCGTCGACGAGGTGACCGGACAGGTGGATCACGGCTTCATGTCCGAGCCGCCCTCCGCGCCCGCCGAGCACTAGCCCCGCCGTCCGTACGTTGACACACCTCCAGGGCTGGTTAGGTTCGGCGCATGAATGGCAATCCCCGGACCGACGGTCCGCCCCAGGAGGCACAGGGACAGGAAGCCGCCGCGGCCACCGCGACGCCCGAGACGTCCGCCGAGCAGCAGCCGGCCCAGGAGGCCGCGGCGGATGTGGAGCGGCAGCGGTTGGAGACGGAGCTCGACGCGACCCGGAAGCGCGTGGATCAACTGGCGCGCGCCTACCAGGAGTTGATGAAGGATCGCGAGGAGTTCAAGCAGCGCCTCACGCGCGAGCGCGAGCGGATGATGGACGTGGAGCGCGGCAACGTGGCCACCACGCTGCTGGAGGCGGTGGACGAGCTGGATCGCTGCCTGTCCATGAGCGGAGGGGATACGTCCTCGCCGCTGGCGCAGGGCGTGAAGATGATCCGAGACGGCCTGCTGTCGAAGCTGCAGCAGACGGGCATCGAGCGAATCCAGGTGGTGGGCCTGCCGTATGATCCGAACACGGCGGAGGCCACGGACATGGAGATCACCCCCAATCCGGACGAGGACCAGAAGGTGGTGGCCGAGGCCCGTGCGGGGTACCGGCTGAAGGATCGGATCATTCGTCCGGCGCGGGTAAAGGTGGCCAAGTACGTCGCCCCCGCCCAGGCCTGACCGTGTTTGTTCCCTCTCCCTCTGGGAGAGGGCTAGGGTGAGGGTCTGTTTCCCTCGCCCCTCCACACCGTGAACGGGAACCCGGACACTCCGGGAAATAGGCGGAGGGAGTGGCTGTTCGACCCTTCGCCATGCCCCCCATCCGCCGTTCTCTTCCCTTCCTCCTCCTCTTCGCGCTGCTGGCGCTGATGCCCGCTCTCCGGGCGGGCGCGCAGCAACGGGGGCCACTCGCTCCCTGGCTCGAGGCACGTGCACGGGAGCACGCCGCCTGGGTGGAGGACTCCACCCGTGTGCGCAGTGGCCCGATGGGGCTGTGGCGCGAGTGGGTCTCCAAGGAGCCGATGCTGCCGGGCTTCGTGCCGCCCACCTCGCTGGCGCCGCTGATCCGGGCGGTGGAGGCGGGGGTGGTGAACATCAAGGCCGAGGGGACGACGCAGGATCCCCTGCGGGGCCTGGCGCGTATGAGCAACACGGGCTCGGGCTTCCTCCTCACGCCGGACGGGCTGGTGGTGACGAACAACCACGTGGTGGCGCGTGGGGACTCGGTGGCGGAGGAGATCGTCGTGCGCCTGGCGGACGGGCGCGAGTTCCCCGCCGAGGTGGTGGGCCGGGACTCCTCCACGGACGTGGCGCTGCTGCGGCTGATGGGACAGGGGCTGACGGGCCTGCCGGCGGTGTACCTGGGAGACTCGGACCGGCTGGAGGTGGGCGACTGGGTGGTGGCCATTGGCAGCCCGTTCGAGCTGGATCACTCGGTGTCGCACGGGATGATCTCCGCCAAGGAGCGGGTGATCGGCGTGGGGCCGTTCGACGACTTCATCCAGACGGACGCGCTCATCAACCCGGGCAACTCGGGCGGGCCGCTCTTCAACATGAGGGGCGAGGTGGTGGGCGTGAACACGGCCATCATCAGCCAGGGGCAGGGCATCGGCTTCGCGGTGCCCATCAACATGGTGAAGGATCTGCTGCCCAACCTGCGCAAGAACGGCCAGCTGCAGAGGGGCTGGATGGGCGTGGTGATCGACGAGCGGTCCCAGGTGGGCACGCCGCAACAGCGCGCCGCGGTGGTGAAGGAGGTGTACCCCAGCAGCCCGGCGGCGCAGGCGGGGCTGCGGGTGGGGGACCAGGTGGTGGCGGTGAACGGCAGGCAGGTGGACTCGTACCAGCAGTTGCTGCGCAAGGTGGCCATGCTGGCGCCGGGCACGGAGGCGAAGCTGACGCTGGTGCGCGGAGGTGCCCAGCAGGAGGTGACGCTGAAGCTGGCCGCCCGCCCCGCGCAGGAGGTGCTGGCGGCGATGGCCAGCCCGGGCAACCTGGGCGAGCTCGGCCTCCTCTTGAGGGATCTCTCCCCCGAAGTGGCGGCGCCCATGGGGCTGGAGCCCTACGAGGGGGTGCTGGTGTCGGGAGTGACGCCCCGCAGCCCGGCGGCGCGCGCGGGGCTGCGGACCCGGGACGTGGTGACCGAGGTCAACCGCCGCAAGGTGAAGGACATCGCGGCGGTGAAGGGCGCGCTGGAGAAGGGCGCGGGCTCGACGGTGCTCCTGCGGGTGCAGCGTGGGGACGTGCAGCAGTACGTCGTGCTGGAGCCCTGAGCCCCCTGGCTACTTCTTCTTGGGGGCCTTCTTCGCGCCCCCGGCGGCGGGCGGCTCCTCGGCGAACCACAGGCCGAGCGTCTCGCCGGTGCGCGCGTGCGTGAGGAGGATGGCCTCCATGCGGGCGGCCACACCGGTCGTCTTCCCCACGCCCCGCTTGCGCGGCAGGCTCCACACCCCCTGGGGCGTGAAGATGAGCTGGGCGCGCACCTGGCGCGAGGAGAAGAGGCGCATGAAGTCCATGGCCGTCCACCCCTCGGGGGTGGTGCCGGTGATGCGGATGAGCGGGAGCAGCGGGTTGCCGTCCGCGTCCGTCTGCGTGGGCTGGCCCTGGGTGAGGGCGTAGGAGCCCCCGGGGAAGTACGGGACGACCTGGATGGTGTAGTTGCCCGAGCCGGGCTGGTACGGCCCCGGGCTGAGCATGGTCGCCGCATCCTCTCCGATGATCATGTAGAGCTTCTTGCCTTCGTACTTTCCGCGAAACTCCTCGGAGCTGGCCCGGCAGTTGGGGCCGGAGAACATGCTGGCGCACTCGCCGATGTACTTCTCCAGGAAGGACGTGAGGCTGCCCAGGGGCTCGGCCTGATCTCTCAGGCGGGCGAAGCGCGCATCCACGTCCGCCAGGGCGAGCGTGGGCACGAGGAGGAGGGCGGCCAGGAAGAGTCTTCTCACGCGGGGGATGCTCCTGATTGAGGGGTAAGGGCGGGGCCGATGGTGCCACCCCGTCACGTGTCCGGGCACTTCGGATGCGGGTACGTAGTGGTACGTGCCGGTATGGGTTGGTGGATAGTTTGACTACATGTCCGCACCATGTAGTTTCTGCGTCACCGTCCACCTACCCGGAGGCACCCTTTGGCGGAAGTACAGGTCCGAGAGCGACGCACGCACCTGCGGTTCGACAAGGTCTTCACCATCTACCTCTCCACGGAGGGGGGGTTGAGCCGAGGCATCGGACGCAACATCAGCGCCCAGGGCATGTTCGTGGAGACGCGGGAGCAGCTGTCGCTGGGCGAGCGGGTGAAGGTGACGTTCGCGGGCGAGGACGGCACGGAGATGACGTGCCTGTGCGAGGTGCGCTACCAGGTGGCGCTGGCGTACGGGCGCAAGGACGGGCGCGAGGGCAACACGCGGGGCGTGGGGCTGCGGATCGTCGCGTACGAGGTGCAGGAGGACGCACCGCTGCTGCTGGTGGCGCGCGAGCGCGTCATGCACTGAGGCCTGTGGGGGAGGGCGGTGCGAAAAGAGAGAGGGCACGGCCGCCAGGAGCAGCCGTGCCCTTCGTGCTTCCGGAGCTACCCGGGAGTTACTGCGAGAAGCCCTCGAGGAGGTAGTGGGCCTCGATGCGCTTGAGGGCGAGGATCATCGCGGCGCAGCGCGGATCCACTTCCTTGCCGATGCAGAACGGACGGCTGTCGTGCGAGTCGGTGCGGCGCGACTGGTTGCGGGAGATGTCGCGGATGATGCGGTAGTTGCGCTTCATCGCGTGCTCGAGGCGCTGGTTGACCTCGCCCTCGCTCCAGCGCTCCATGCGCTTGTTCTGGATCCACTCGTAGTAGCTCACCGTCACGCCACCGGCGTTGGCGATGATGTCGGGGATCATGTCGATGCCGCGCTTCTGCAGGACGCGGTCGGCCTCGGGGGTGGTGGGGCCGTTGGCGCCCTCGGCCACCAGCTTCACCTTGAGGCGCTCGGCCACGTCGGCGGTGATTTCGCCACCGAGGGCGGCCGGGAAGCAGATGTCGGCCTGGACCTCCCAGAAGTCCTTCTTGTCGATCTTCTGGGCGCCGGGGAACCCGAGCACGCTGCGGCGCAGGTTCTTCGGGTCATTGACGTAGGCGAGCAGTGCGGGCACGTCGATGCCGTCACCGTTGTAGATGGTGCCGTCGGCGTCGTTGACCGCGAGCAGGCGGGCGCCCATGCGCTGGAGGATGGCGGCGCCGTGGCTGCCCACGTTGCCGAAGCCCTGGAGGATGAAGCTCTTGCCCTTGAGGGTCTCACCCTTCTCGGCGTAGTAGTCCTCGATGCAGAAGGCCACGCCCTGGCCGGTGGCGGCCGCACGGCCCTCGGAGCCGCCGATGCGCACGTCCTTGCCGGTGACGATGCCGCGCAGGTTGTGCCGCTCGCGCTCGCCGTCCGAGTACTGGCGGTACATGAGGGCCATGATGTCCCCGTTCGTCCCCACGTCGGGTGCGGGGATGTCGATGTTGGGGCCGATCAGTCCCTTGAGCTTGTACATGAAGCGCAGGGTGATGTTCTCCAGCTCCTCCTTGCCGTAGGAGCGGGGGTCGATCTGGATGCCACCCTTGCCACCGCCGAAGGGGACCTCGGAGATGGCGGTCTTCCAGGTCATCTCCGCGGCGAGCGCCTTGAAGAGGTCCAGGGAGACCTCGCGGTGATAGCGGATGCCGCCCTTGTAGGGGCCGCGGGCCTGGTTGTGCTGGACGCGGTAGGCCTTGAAGCGCTGCGACTCGCCGGGAACGAGCTGGTACACATGGCCGTCGGGAAGGCGCAGGTGACCACGGCGGATGGAGACGTCCGAGCCGAGCAGGGCGCGGCCGTTGAGGATGATCTTCCCGTCGGCCAGACGCTCCAGGCCCTCGGGGTTGCGGACCTGGGTGACCTGGAGGTCCGAGAAGTCCCGGGCCTGCTCGGGGGCGAGCGGCACCAGGCGATCCTTCAGCTTCGCGGTGACATAGAAGATGTGCTCGTAGTCCGGCTCCTCGAGCTCGAGGCGCACGCGCTTGTCCAGACCGATGAGGTCCGCGGCGCGATGGAAGATTTCCATCGCTTCCGTGTAGACGGTGCGCTTCGGCGTCGGGGCCGGGGCGCGCATGAAGTTCTCTTCGCTTGCCATGTGAAAAATCGCTCCTTGGGGTTGAGGCGATTGGGTAGAGGCGGGGCCCTTATGTGCATAGCAGCCAGCATGGGTCAATCGCTGGACGGACTTATTGGGGAGCAAAGTTTTAGTTTTTTCAAGTAGTTAGCCAACGCGGCGTGTCATTCACGGGGGGTCTCCGCCTGTTTGCTCGCCTGGTCTCTGGCTGGCCGTGGACGGGGTCGGGTGGGGCCAGTCGGAAGGCGGGTGGGGTCGGAAGTGGGGTGGAATGAAAGAAGTGCTTGCCGTGGTTGGAGGGGCGTGTTACTTCGCGCGCCCACATCGGTGACGCCAAAAAGCGTCGTCCTTGTGCCGACATAGCTCAGTCGGTAGAGCAACTGATTCGTAATCAGTAGGTCCCCGGTTCAAATCCGGGTGTCGGCTCCAAAAAGAGGGTCGCCAGACGCGAGTCTGGCGGCCCTTTTTCTTTTCTGGCTCCGGCGTCTCCCGCCTCCTCCCGTGCCCATCGAGCCCCTCTGTCATCCTGGGGCCAGTCCTCGGATTCGGAGGTGCGGCGTGTCCACCCGTCTTGTTGGTCCGTGTCCGGCAGGCACGCGGCAGCGCCCCTGGCTGGGCGCTTGGGCCCTCATCGTCCTCTTGCTGCACGCCGCGTGCGTCACGGGCGTGCCTCACGTGCGGCCTGTCATGGCTGAAGCGGAGGTAGAGGGCGAGGTGGTTCGCCTCTCCCTGCCCACCCGATTCGGGGCAGTGCAGGTGAGTGACTTCGAGCTCAACGAAGCCCTCACCACCCTGGTGCTGAACATGCCGCTGAGGGTGGCCGGCTCCCACTTCCCGCTCTACCTCCACCGGAAGCTGGCGCTGGCCTCCGTTCCACTCACGGGCGAGGAGTGGCGCACGCCCCTGGCGCGGTCCTACGGGCGCTTCTGCGAGCGGCAAGGCACTCCGGGCGACTGCCTCGGGTTGTTCAAGGATGGGCCGGGCTTGGACGGCGAGGACAAGCGCGACCTGGCCCTGGCGCTCTCCGTGAATGCGGCGCTGGAGGCCCGGGACACGGAGCTGCGCTCCATGTTCTCCACGACGCAGCTGTGGACGACGCTCAGCGTCACCATCATCGGATACCTCGCCTTGGTCGCGGCACCCGAGCCCGTCTCTAAAGGCGTGGCCGCTGCACTCGCCCTGCTCATGTGGGGCTACCTGGGCTGGGAGCTCTTCGACCTGGTGCGGGCCTGGTTCAAGCTCTGGGAAGAAGCGGCGGAGGCCGGCACATTCGCGGAGCTGCGCGAGGCGGGAGAGCGCTTCGGCAAGGTCATCGGGCCCAACAGCGTGCGGATTCTCCTGCTGCTGGGAACGGCGGCGGTGGGGGAGACGGCGGCGCTGGTGTCCAAGGCCCCGAAGCTGCCGGGCTTCGCGAAAGCCGCCGGAGCGCTCGAGTCCCATGCCGGCATCCGAGACGTGCTCACGGCAGTGCAGGAAGCGGACAAGGTGAAGGTCGCCGTGGCCGAGGGCACCTTCAGTGTCGCTCTGCCCGCCAACGTCTTGAGCATGGCTGCGAGGGGCTCTCCCGCTCGCGCGGACCCGCCGAAAAAAAAGCCGGAGGTGCACCACATCGCCACCGTCGAGAACGAGAAGTCCACCTTGCGCGGCGGGCCCTGGACGCAGCGGTTCAAGCAGATCTTCGACAAGGCAGGCATGTCGATGGAGGACCCGGCCAACAAGGTCCAACTTCCCGGACACACGGGGCCTCACCCTCAGGCGTATCACGAGGAGGTCTACAGGCGACTGGAACGAGCGACGGCAAGCTGCCAGAACACCCAGCAATGTCGGGTTGCGCTCGTCGATCAACTCCGAAGGTTGGCGCGGGAACTCACCGACAAGGACTCCATGATCTACAAGCTTCTCACCCAAGGCGCTGCGCGTTGAGGACTGGCGCTATGTTGAAGCGGTACTTCAGACTCAATGATGATGTCTACATTCCCGGACGCTGGGACTTGGGCACCCCCATGGATGCTCAGGGCCGGAATCTGGACGATTGGCTGTTCAGAAAGGGGACGCCGCTCCCTATAGACGGGCGACTCAGAATTCCCCTCCGTGGAGGAGAGGGGACGGTGCTGGATTTCACCGAGGCGGGCCTTGGGGTCCCTGTCGTCAGCGCCAGAGTCGCATCCATCTTCGCCGCGATGGCTCCTGGTGACATGCAGCTCATCCCAGTGGATGTCGAAGCGCACGCCGAGCCGTTCTACATCCTGGTTTGTACGCACCTCGTGAAATGCATCGACGATGAGAAGTCCGGCGAGGTGCAGTATTGGAAGCCGGAAGACGGGCGCCCGGAGATGACGGGAACCTACCGGGTTGTGTATGCCATGCGAATCGATCCCACGAAGGTGGGGGACGCCCAGGTGTTTCGCACCCGGGGCTATGAGGGAGATCTCATTGTCTCCGAGGACGTCAAGCAGGCCCTGGAGCGCGTGGGCGCTACGGGCATTCGGTTCACGGAGGTCACAGGCCCGGCTGTCAACACTCCGGAGGAACTCGAGCGGCACCGGAAGCGCCGTGAGCTGTTCGAGGCCGCGGACACCGCTCGTGAGACGGCCTGGCGCACCCTGGGGTCGCTGGACAAAGAGGTCTTCATGCCCATCGCCATGAGCGGTGCGTGGCCGGGCCAGCGGCAGCTCTGGAGCGTCATCCGTCGCGGGGCGGGGCGTACGCTGCTGGTCACGCACGGACTCTCGGACCCCTTCATCGAGCGCCTGGAGCCCTCTGTGGGCTTCGGCTTGGAACTCGCCCTGGAGGTGGACGCGGCCGTGAAGGACATCTCGAAGGGGTGGCCTCTGTTGCTGTTGGACCGTGTGGCGGATGAAGTCGCGGAGCACGAGCAGGTGCGCGAGGGAGTGAAGGCGGGCCTCTTCTCCATGGAGGTGTCCGGAAAGGGTATGCCCAAGTCCCTCGTCACCGAGGAGGGCAGGGTGGCCGTGCTGCTGGGCGTGGAGTCACGCACGCTGCCGAGTCACTTCTCCACACCGTATGGGGAGGTGAAGCTCGTCACCGTCAAGGTGCTGCTGCCCTCGGAGCTGGCGTACCTGCTGGAGCATGGCGCAGAGGGCCTGGCCGAGCTGGCACGACGCTTCGTGGAGAGCGGCGAGGAGCACCTGTCCCGTCTCAAAAGGAAGCCCGTGGCGTAGGGGCCGCAGTGTCGGCGTGGTGGCCCGCGGCAGTGCCTGGAGTCCGTGATGGGACACCTCGGGCTGTGACAACGCAGTCATGACCGGCTCCTGGGTGATGGCACGGGCTCCTCGTAGACGTCCGGAGTGGGCGAACTCGGCGCCTTCACGGCTCCGGCCCGTCAGCCCGTGCGCCAGCTCCAGGAGCACTTGCGCGTGGTGCTGCTCACCTACTTGACGAGCTCGATCCTCGCCTTCAGCGGACCGGGCTCCCTCAGGGCTTCGACGCCACCGTCGATCTTCCCGAGCGTGACGAGCCCGCTCGCATGGCCGGAGTCCCTGTAGAACAGGGCCAGATTCCCCCAGGGGGCGTAGTAGGTGATGTCTCCGGCCGAGGCATCGGTGCCTGGAGGCGTGCCCTTCGTGGACAGCCTCCTCGGCAAGTCGCTGATCTTCTCGGTTGCCGCGTAGTCCTTGAGGGTCAGGGTCAGTGGCAGCAGGGATACGAAGTCGCGCGTGGTCTCGTTGTCGCGCAGGGTGGCCGTCAGGACCGCCTCTCCAATCGTCAGTCGAATCT
Source organism: Archangium violaceum (assembly GCF_016887565.1). NCBI lineage: Bacteria > Pseudomonadati > Myxococcota > Myxococcia > Myxococcales > Archangiaceae > Archangium > Archangium violaceum. Next base: position 7,760,564 of record NZ_CP069396.1, on the reverse strand, counting down.
TCATGGTCTTTGCCTCGTAAGCGGGCGCGCCCTTGGGGTGGGTCTGGGCGAGCGCTGCGCCGAGCAGCGGCAGTGAGATGAGCGTTGCGGCGAAGAGCTTCATGTTCTTCCTCCTTGAAGACGCAGGCTTGATGGAAGGAGTACGCCCCGTGCCCTCCGCGGACTAGCTGGCGAGGCGCGAACGGGCCGTTAACTGGTGGTTGAAAGTGGAGGGCCTCTTCGCCGAACGTCGCTGCATTCCTCCGCCGGGCCGTCACGGAGCTCTCCACCGGCGCTTCGCAGGAGCCACTGCAATGAAGACGGTTCTCCTCCCGCAGCTCCATGTGTTCCTTGCCGTCGCGCGCCTCAAGAGCTTCCGCGGTGCGGCACGCGAGCTCGGCGTTTCCACGGCCGCGGTGAGTAAGTCGGTGCGGCAGCTGGAGGAGCAGCTGCGCGTGGTGCTGCTCACCCGCACCACCCGCAGCGTGGCGCTGACGGAGGCGGGGCGGCGACTGGTGGAGGACGCGGGCCCAGGCCTGGGGCAAGCACTCGCCGCGCTCCAAGGGGTGTCGGCGCAGCCCGGGGAGGCCGTGGGGAGGCTGAAGCTGTCGGTCCCGCGCACGGCCGTGCCCTTCGTCATCACCCCGGTGCTGCCCACCTTCCGCGCGCGCCACCCGCGCGTGGAGGTGGACATCGTTATCGAGGATCGCCTCGTGGACGTCGTCGCGGAAGGCTACGACGCGGGCGTACGCCTGAGCGAGTTCCTCGAGCGCGACATGGTGCAGGTGCGACTGACCAACCCCTTCCGTTTCGTGGTGGTGGGCGCACCCGGCTACCTCGCGCGCCATGGGACTCCCGAACGTCCCGAGGACTTGCTGCGCCACCAATGCGTCATCCTGCGCTCACAGACGACCGGGACACCCTACGCATGGGAGCTGGAGCGCGGGCGCAGGAACTGGCGCGTGCCGGTGCGCGGCGGCGTCGCCACCAACGACGAACAGACCAGCGTGGCGCTCTCGGCCGAGGGGCTGGGCCTGGCGTACGCCTTCGAGCCGGCGGTGCAGGAGCATCTGCGCTCCGGGCGGCTCGTGCGGGTGCTCGAGGCCTACGCGCCCACCGTCCCCGGCTTCTTCCTCTACTACCCAAGTCGCGCGCAGCGCTCCGGCCCGCTCCGCCTCTTCGTCGAGACGGCCAAGGAGCTGGCCGCGATGAGGATGTGACGCCATGCACCTCTCGGGTGCGCTGGCCACGATGAACTGCGCAGCGACCGGCCCCACGGGCCGCACCGCCAAAGTCCGAGGCTCCGGAACGTGGGGAAGAGGGCGAGGACTCCTGGCGAAGAGAGCCGGGCTCGCGGCGCTCGATGGTCACGGGCACGAGCGGCTTGTCGGGATGGAAACGGGCCATCAAGCCCTGCTTGACGATGGGTGTGGACTCCGCCGGAGCGGTACAGCGGTTCGCTCCCTGGCAACCAGAAGACCCAGCGGAATGAAGTAGAGAACGGCGATGACGGTTCCCACGACGACGGGTCCCGTCGCACCCAGGAACGTCTCCAGAGCGATCCCGGCGATCCACGAGCCGATCGCCGTGCCCAGGTTGATTCGCGTCATCGGGCGCCACCATGCGGTAGACAATGACGGCGCTGACAGCCGCCAGCACGGCGAGCGCCCTGAACGGGCCGCGCCACCCCATGATCTGGCCTGCGAACGCGCCTAGCGGGACGCCGAGCACGACGGCGAGCATTCCTCCCGCCTGCACGATCCCCATGGCGCGGACGCTCGCCTTGTCGCCGGCGGCACGCGCCGCGACGACCGCGGCCACCGACCAGAACGCACCGGTTGCGAGGGCCGTGACAAAACGAGCGCCCAGCAGGAGCGTGACGTTCGAGCTCGCAGCCAGGACGACGTGACCGATGGCAAAGATACCGAGCGCGAGACTCAGCGTGACCCGGCGCGGAAGCCGGAGGGTCGCGATCGCCATGAGAGGGGATCCGACGATCATGCCGATGGCGAACACCGTGATCATCATCCCCGCGTTGGCGACCGAGATTCCCAGATCGCGTGCGACTTCGGACAGCAGGCCCGCGGTGATGAACTCGGTCGTTCCCATCAGGAACGTGCCGGCCCCCAGGACGTAGGTGACGAGAGGAAGACCGGACTTCGCCGGACGTGGTTGAACCTGAGCAGACATGAGATGCTTGGGTTACTTCAGATTGTCCCGGAAGAAGGTGGTCAACTTGTCAAATGGAATGAGGTTGACACGATCGTAGAGATCCACGTGGCCAGCGCCAGGAACAATGACCAGTTCCTTGGGTTGACCGGCAAGCCTGTAGGCATCTTCACTGAACTCTCTGGAATGAGCGTTCTCACCCGTGATGAAGAGCATAGGACGAGGAGAAATCGTCTCTATGTCCGTGAACGGGTAGAAATTCATGAATTTGACGTTACTGGTCAGCGTTGGATGCGTCGTGGTGTTCGGGCTATGACCTCTGGAAGTGCGGTAGAAGTCATAGAATTCGCGATCAATCGCAGTTGAATTCTCATCCAGCTGCTCAGGCGTCCCGCTGGTGTATCGGGTTTCACCTCCCGAGAACTCCACATGGCGCTGCTGCGCTGCCTCCTCGAGGATCTTCTTTCTCTGCTCGAGGGTCACGGAATGCCTGAGCCCGTTTCGGTTGGCGGCGCCCATATCGTACATGCTGACTGTCGCGATGGCTTTCATGCGCGGATCAATCTTGGCCGCACTGATGACAAAGCTCCCGCTGCCGCAAATCCCAATGGCACCAATCCGCTCCCTGTCAATAAATGGCAGGGTGCCCAGGAAATCGATCGCGGCACTGAAATCCTCGGCATAGATGTCCGGCGAAACAGCGTTGCGAGGCTGGCCACCACTCTCGCCCCAGAAAGACAGATCCAAGGACAAAGTAACGAATCCCTGTTCAGCCATTTTCGTGGCATACAGATTCGCACTTTGCTCTTTCACCGCACCCATGGGATGCCCGACGACGATCGCCGGATTCTTCGCATTCCGATTCAAGTCCTTGGGAATGAAAAGATTCCCTGCGACGTTCATCTTGTATTGATTCTTCAAGGTAACCTTCTGCATGGTTACCCTATCGCTCGTGTAGAAATTGTCCGCGCCATTGGACATATCTCCGAGCGCCAGGTTTCTCGCCGGACTCGCCAGCGGGCTGCAGGCAGTCATTACCGAGAATGAGCTGATCAGAAGTCCTAAAAACACAATGATCTTTCTCATGATGATGATCTTTCTTGTTGGACCTTCGGCGTGTCGATCGGGTCCGGAGCCGGTGCGCCCCGTCCACGAATAGAAGTACGCTCCAGCCCCTCGAATGACTACGTTCAGGGAGCAAACAGGCTGTGAACCGGTGGTTGACAGTGTGCAGCAGTCAGTCCCTCCATCGGAGGTGCGGCGTGCCCACCCGTCTTGTTGGTTCGCGCCAATCAGGCACGCGGCCTGGGGTCATGCTTTTCGCGGTGGGCGCGGGCTCGCGGGACCCCGTGCGCCTTCCGGGGCCTCCCTCTTCTTCCGTGGCGCCGCCTCGCGGGCCACGTCCACGAAGGCCCGCAGCGCGGGCGATACCTGCGCGCGGCTGGGGAAGTAGAGGAACAGGCCCGGCACCAACGCCGCGTAGGGCTCCAGCACCACGCGCAGGGTGCCTCGCCGCAGTTCCTCCGTCACCATGGGCTCGAACGCGTAGGCGAGCCCCACCCCAGCCTCCGCCATCCGCAGCATTAGGTGGCTGTCCGAGGTGATGACGGGCCCCTGCACCGGCACGCGCCAGCTCCGCGGCCCGCGCTCCAACTCCCACTGGTAGATGCCTGACGTCGTGGTGGAGCGGATGCAGATGCAGTCATGGGACAGCAGGTCGTCCGGTGTCTCCGGCGTGCCCCTCCGCTCCAGGTACGAGGGCGCGGCCACCACCACGAACCGGCACGCGTCCGACAGCCGGACCTGCACCATGTCCCGCTCGATGGATTCCGTCAGCCGGATCCCCGCGTCCAGCCCCTCGGCCACGATGTCCACGAAGCGGTCCTCCACCCGAACGTCCACCTCCACCTTCGGGTAGCGCGCGAGGAACCGTGGCAGCAGCGGCGCGATGAGGGTGGACACCGCGATGGCGGGAACCGTCAGCCGCACCCGGCCCGTCACCTCCCCGGGCTGCACCGCGGCCGTCTTCAGTGCCTCCAGTGCCTGGTCCACCGCCGGCCCGGCGTTCTCCAGCAGGCGCCGCCCCGCCTCCGTCAGCGCCACGCTTCGGGAGGTCCGCGTGAGCAGGGGGACGCCAAGCCGCTCCTCGAGCTGGCGGACGGACTGGCTCAGCGCGGACGGAGAGACGCCGAGCTCGGCGGCGGCGGCCGTGAAGCCGCGCTTCCGGGCCACGGCGAGGAACGCATTCAGGGCATTGAGCGGTGTGAAGGCCATCTTGAAGTATTTCTAAATGGCCCATGTGGATCCTGCCAGTTTCGCCCGCTGTTCCCGGAGCGCATACCTGGGGGCGAGTGGCCCCCAGGTCACGAAAACTCCCTAAGGAGAACCACATGCCGAAGACTCCTGCCTATGCCGCCCCCGCCGCTGGAAAGCCGCTGGCGCCCTTCTCGTTCGAGCAGCGCGAGGTCGGCCCCCATGACGTGCTCATCGACATCCTCTACAGCGGGGTCTGCCACTCCGACATCCACCAGGCCCGTGACGAGTGGGGCGGCGCCATCTTCCCCATGGTGCCGGGCCACGAGATCATCGGCCGCGTCAAGCAGGTGGGCCAGCACGTCACGAAGCTGAAGGTGGGCGACATGGCGGGCGTCGGCTGCATGGTGGACTCGTGCCGCGACTGCCAGACGTGCCGCCGCGACCTGGAGCAGTTCTGCGAGCGGGGCATGGCCGCCACGTACAACGGCACGTACATGGACCGGAAGACGCCGACCTACGGCGGCTACGCGTCCCGCATCGTCGTCACCGAGCACTTCGCGCTGAAGGTGCCCGAAGGGCTCGACCCCGCCGCCGCCGCGCCGCTGCTGTGCGCCGGCATCACCACGTACTCGCCGCTGCGCCAGTGGAACTGCAAGAAGGGCGACCGCGTGGGCGTGGTGGGCCTGGGTGGGCTGGGCCACATGGCCGTGAAGCTCGCCGCGTCCATGGGCGCGGAGGTGACGGTGCTCAGCACGTCCCGCACCAAGGAGGCCGACGCGCGCCGCCTGGGCGCCCAGGGCTTCGCGGTCACCAAGGACGCGGACACCTTCAAGAAGCTGTCGGGCCGCTTCGACCTCATCATCGACACCATCTCCGCCCCGCATGACTACAACCAGTACCTGGGCATGCTGCGCCCCCAGGGCACCCTGGTGGTGGTCGGCGTGCCGCCGGAGGCGGTGCCCGTGCACGCGTTCTCGCTCATCGGCGGGAACAAGCGCCTGGTCGGGTCGATGATCGGCGGCATCGCCGAGACGCAGGAGATGCTCGACTACTGCGCGAAGCACAACATCGTGTCGGACATCGAGATCATCCCCATCCAGAAGATCAACGAGGCCTACGAGCGCATGATGAAGGGCGACGTGCGCTACCGCTTCGTCATCGACATCGCGAGCCTCGAGCGCGCGTAGCGCAAGCGCGTCCGCTCGGCGCCTCGCGAGGGCGTCGTACGGGGCCGCGCAGGCCGAGGCGATGGTCAGCCCGGCCAGCCAGCCCCCGGCCACGTCCGACACCCGCGCGTGGAGGTGGATATCGTCATTGAGGAGCACTTCGTGGACATGCACGAGAGACCTTGTGCAGCGACGCTGTCGATGCCAGCGCTGGGAGAACGTGGGCCCCTACGAACGGTCGCTTTGGGCGTCTGAGCCACTCGCGTCGGCGGGAGCGCGGTATTGCTCATCGCTGACCTGCTCCATCCAATCGACGACCTTGCCATTCACGTGCTCCTGAATCGCGATGTGCGTCATCGGGCTGGTCGCCGTCGCGCCGTGCCAATGCTTCACGCCCGGCGGCGTCCAGATGACGTCGCCGGCACGGACCTCCCGCCTGACCCTGTCCGATGTCTACGGCACCGGGTACCACGCGGCGTTCAAGGCGGGCATGAGCCCGCGCACGACCGTATGGCCGTCGGCGTCGTGCGGCCGGGTGGCGTCATCAGCCGCGTCGGCGTGCCGCAGTACGAGGACGCGCCCATTGGCTTCGGCAGCTTGTTCGGTCCCAACATCACGCTCACTGGCGGACCGGCGCCCGTCCGCGCGTACATCGAGCGGCTGCTGCCCGACGTGCTGGAGGGCAAGGTCCACCCCGGCAAGGTCTTCGACCGCACGGTGAGCCTCGACGAGGTGCCGGCGGGCTGACAAGCGCGAAGCCTTGAAGATCCTCGTCCGCCCCTGAGTCCTACGAAGCGTGCCGGAAGCGAAGGAGAGGAGCTGGAGCTCCGCTCAGTGCGGAGCGAGTTCGCCGTACCAATAGGCGGCGGTCACTCCGCCATCCATGAGGAAATCGCTGCCGGTGATGAATCCACCGTCCGGGCCCATGAGCAGCGCGCCAACAGTTCCCACCTCGTCTGGAGTGCCGGGACACCCGGCCGCGGACACCTCGATCATGCGCCGGTACCCTTCGCCCCGCGGCCCGGTCAGTTCGTCCTTGGCGAGCGGGGTCACAATGATGCCCGGGCTGACACTGATGGCCATCGTAGGTGTCCTCTTTGTGGGAGTGAGCGTTGGGAGACGAGGCCCGAGCGCGACCTTGGGTTCAATCCCCTGGGGGCAGGCCGAGCCGCCGGCGCAGGTCCGCCATCGTCGTGTTGGCACGGAAGCCCGGGCCGCCACGCTGGAAACCGCGAGCCGCGGCGAGGTTGCCCACCACGAGCGGCTCACAGCCCGCGTCCCGCACAAGCTGCACGGCCACCTCGACCGCCTGGGCGTCGTCCCCGGCGATGGGCACCGCCAGCTTCCCGGTCCGCTGGGAGGGCGACGCCTCGACGGCGGTGGCGTCGACGGCGCTGAAGGCGCGCACCAGCCGCGTGCCCGGCAGGAGCTTCGCCGAAGTGGTGCCTACCCCGTTGGCGTGCGCCTCACGCACCAAGGCCTCGTCGTCGCTGCCCGGGTAGGGGTTACAGGCGTCGAGCACGACCTTGCCGCCCAGCACCTCCTGCAGGTCGCGCCCAAGCTGCGGCAGCGCGCCGTACGGTACGGCGAACAGTACGACCTGGCCGAACGCGGCTGCGTCACGCGGCGTACCCACCGAGGCGCGCGGGCCCAGTTGGCGCGCCACGGGACGGAGCTCCTCTGGGTGACGTGAGGAGAAAAGGACCTCATGCCCCGCCCGCCCCCATGCCCGGCCAACCGTACCGCCCATCCACCCAGCTCCGATGATTCCAATTCGCATGGCCTTCGACTTGCCCTTCACCTGACCCAGGACCGGGAGCGAGGCCAATGCGGTGAAGACACCCAGGACGGAACGACGGGAGAGCGGCATGAAGGTAACCCTTTCATGATGATGACCTTCCATGGAGGACGTACGCCCCGGAAACGAATCAAGGAGAGTGCACCGCGGGCAGGCCCTCCTCTTCCTCCTCCTCATCGCGCGAGCGCTTCGACTCGCCCCGCAGCTTCTGCATGAGCACGTAGAGGCCGGGGATGAAGACGAGGTTGACGACGGTGGACACCAGCATGCCTCCGAAGACCGTAGTGCCCAGGCTGTTGCGCGCGGCGGCGCCGGCACCCTTGGCCAGCATGAGGGGCACCACGCCCAGCAGGAAGGCGATGGACGTCATGAGGATGGGGCGCAGGCGCACCTCGGAGGCCTCGATGGCGGCCTCCACTGCACTGCGTCCCTGCTCGCGCAGTTGCTCGGCGAATTCCACGATGAGGATGGCGTTCTTGCTCGCCAGTCCCACCAGCATGACGAGTCCCACCTGGCAGAAGACGTCGTTGGACAGCCCGCGCATCACCTGCAACCCCAAGGCGCCCAGCACCGCCAGGGGCACCGAGAGGATGACCACCAGGGGCAGGGTGAAGCTCTCGTACTGGGCGGCGAGCACCAGGAAGACGAAGAGCAGGCCCAGCCCGAAGATGAGGAGCGTCTGGCCGCCGCTCTCCTTCTGCTCGAGGGAGAGGCCGGACCACTCGGCGCACGTGCCCTGCGGCAGCACCTGCGCGGCCAGCTCCTCCATGGCGGACATGGCCTGGCCGGAGGAGACGCCGGGGGCCGCCTGGCCGTTGAGCTCCGCGGAGCGGAAGAGGTTGTAGCGGCGGATGACCTGGGCGGACGTGGTGGGCGTCACCTTCACCAGCGACTCGAGCGGAATCATCTCCCCGCTGTCACTGCGCACGTAGAAGGCGCCGATGTCCTGCGGCGTGTCGCGGAACTGCTGCTCGGCCTGAAGGTAGAATCGCGGCCACCGAATGCTCCTCGCCCTTGCGTTGCTCCCAGGGCTGGAGGTTCACCCAGACCTGGGCCAGGTTGGGGCCGTTATTGCCCAGCGCGCTGCCGACGAGGACGAACACGACGCGCGCTTCGGGTTGCGCGCGCACGATCTCCTCCACCTCTTCGATCACCTTCTCCGTGCGGACGAGCGGCATGCCCTCGGGTCCCTGGACCGAGATGATGAAATAGCCCTGATCATCGTCCGGGATGAAGCCGGTGGGCACCACGCGGAAGAGGGCCACTGTGGCGCCGAGGAAGGCGACGAAGACGAGCAGCACCGCGATCGGGTGCCCGAGCAGGCGGCGCAGCATTCCGCCGTAGACCCGCTTCGTCCAGTCGAGCACCTGGTCCACCTTGCGGAACAAAATCCACTTCTGCCCGGAGTGGTGTTTGAGCAGCAGTGCCGAGAGCGCGGGGGTGAGCGTGAGCGCGCATACCGTGGACAGGCCCACCGAGGCGGCGATGGTGAGGGCGAACTGCCGGTAGATGATGCCCGTGGTGCCGGGGAAGAGGGCCACCGGGACGAACACCGCCACCAGCACGATGGAGATGGCCACCACCGCGCCGGCCACCTCCTTCATGCCCTCGCGCGCGGCCGCCCGGGCACCGAGGCCCTTCTCCACCATCAGGCGCTCGATGTTCTCGATGACGACGATGGCGTCGTCCACCACCAGGCCCGTGGCCAGGGTGAGGCCAAAGAGCGTGAGGGTGTTGATGGAGAAGCCGGCGTCTGGCGGATGCCGCCGATCAGCGAACCCGCGAACGACCGGCGGGGCATGAGGAGGGAGAACACGTTGAGTGAGAGCGGCTCCGCGGGTGCGCCCACGTTGACCAGGGCGCCGTCCAGGGCCAGCAGTGACAGGTAGGCGTCGAGGTCGATCTTCGCGCTCACCGTGTTCACGATGAGGTCGAACGAGCCGGCGAGCTTCTTGAACGTCTCCGGGTCCTTCGTGGCGTAGTAGTGGTCCGCACCGAGGCGCAGGCCGTCCTCCTTCTTGCTGAGCGACTGCGACAGGACGGTGACGTCGGCCCCCATGGCGTGCGCGAGCTTGACGGCCATGTGCCCGAGCCCGCCCAGGCCGACGACGGCCACCTTCTTGCCAGGGCCGGCGCCCCAATGGCGCAGCGGCGCGTACGTCGTGATGCCGGCGCACAGCAGCGGCGCGGCGGCGTCGAGCTCGATGCCCTTGGGGATCTTGAGGACGAAGTCCTCGGTCACGACGATGTGGGTGGAATAGCCGCCCTGGGTGAGCTGGCCGTCCTTCCCGATGCTGCCGTAGGTCAGGGTGCTCCCCTTGAGGCAGTGCTGCTCCTCACCCTTGCGGCAGTTCGCGCAATCGCCGCAGGAGTCGACCAGACAGCCGACGCCGACGCGGTCTCCGACTGCATGCCGGGTGACCTTGGAGCCGACCTTGGCGACGATCCCGGCGATCTCGTGGCCGGGGACGATGGGGTAGGTCTGCGAACCCCACTCACTGCGAGTGTGGTGGATGTCGGAGTGGCAGATGCCGCAGAACTTGATCTCGATGAGGACGTCGTGCGGGCCGAGGTCACGACGCTGGATGGTCGTCGGACCCAGGGGGGTTGTCGCGGCCGTGGCCGCGTAGGCATTGACGGTGAGCATGTTTCTCCAGGGGGGTGTGGGGTCGGGGCCGTTGCGCCCCGTTCACGAATAGATGAACACCCGAGCCCGCGGATGACTACGTGCCAGGGAGCCAATAGGCTCTTAAGCGGTGCTTAACAGTGCGACCCGAGCACCTCGGTAGTGTCGTCGCATTCGTGCGGTGCGGGTGGCAGGCGTCTTGTTTCCTCAACCCTTCGAGCTCAGCGACCGACCCTTGCCTGAAGGTGCGCGGGATACCGATCCCCTTGCACCTTGATCTCCGAGAGGACGCCTGCGAGGTCTCGGAGCTCATCGGGCGTCAGCTCGACGGCCGCCGCTCCGATGTTCTCGTCCAGGCGATGCAGCTTCGTGGTCCCCGGAATGGGAACGATCCACGGCTTCTGGGCCAGCAGCCAGGCGAGCGCGAGCTGGGCTCGTGTCACCTGCTTGCGGGCCGCGATTGCGCCGAGAAGATCAACCAGGGCCTGGTTCGCCTTTCGCGCTTCCGGAGTGAAGCGCGGGACGATGTTACGGAAATCCTTGCTGTCGAACGTCGTGCTCTCGCTGATCGCGCCCGTGAGGAAGCCCTTGCCGAGCGGGGAAAAGGGCACGAAGCCGATCCCGAGCTCCTCCAGGGTCGGCAGGAGCTCCTTCTCGGGTTCACGCCACCACAGGGAGTACTCGCTCTGGAGGGCGGTGACCGGCTGGACCGCATGCGGGCGCCGGATGGTCTGCACGCCTGCTTCGGACAATCCGAAGTGCTTGACCTTGCCTTGCTGGATCAGCTCCTTCACCGCGCCCGCGACGTCCTCGATCGGCACGTTCGGATCGACGCGGTGCTGATAGAAGAGATCGATCCGGTCGGTCTTGAGCCGCTTGAGCGCCGCCTCGGCGACCTCCTTGATGTGCTCCGGCCGGCTGTTCATGCCGCTCTGCCCGCCGTTGGAATCGAACTCGAACCCGAACTTGGTGGCGATCACCACCTGGTCCCGGAAGGGGGCAAGGGCTTCGCCCACGAGCTCTTCGTTCTTGTAGGGGCCGTAGGCCTCGGCGGTGTCGAAGAATGTGACGCCGCGCTCGAAGGCCGCCCGGATCAGCTTGATGGCCTCCTGCGTGTCCGTTGCCGGGCCATAGCCATAGCTCAGACCCATGCAGCCGAGGCCGATGGCCGAGACCTCCAGGCCGCTATTTCCCAATTGACGCTTTCGCATTGTCTCTTCTCTCCCCGTGGGTTGGGAGCCGTTCGCCCCATTCACGAAGAGAAGTAACCCCCGGTTCCTCGGAGGACTACGCGCCATGGAGCCAATAGGCTCTTAAGCGGCGCTTAACAGTCAGGGCCGCGAGGATGATGAGCGTCGCCAGCAGCAGGACGGCGCCGCTCACCGCAACGGCCGCGCTGGCGCCGCGCGCGTCGAACTTCTCCGTCGACGTGCCGGACCGGGTCCTCACCAACGACTCCGCGTTCAATCTGCGCCTGGCTCGGGCCGGTGTGGGAATCACCTTGTCCGACGACCGCGTCCGCGACCAGGTGGCGCGCGGTGAATGGGTGACGGTGCTGGAGGAGTTCTCGACCCCGTACCCCGGGTTTTTTCTGTACTACCCGCAGCGTCGGCACGCCTCGCCCGCACTGCGCGCGCTCATCGACTACCTGCGCCAGGCGCGGCAGCAGGCGAGCGCTCCGGCGCGGTCGCAGCGTCGCAAGCAAGCGCGACGAGATGACCGATGAGCCGTCCTCCCGCTTCCGCCTCGGGCCGTGTTCTCGTTGTCACTGCAGGAGCCTGCGTTGGCGCCAAGATCTGGAGGTTCAGGCCGCGGCCTGCTGCGCCTTGAGCTCCGCGCTCCGGATCGGACGGTAGTCGCGCGGGGCCTCGAGGTTCAGCCGGCGGCGCACCTCTTCGACCGGCAGCGCGAGAAGCGACTCCCAATCGACGGCCGGGAGCCACGCCGCCTTCCGGCCGCGGCGGAAGCCGTCGAGGATGGTCGCGCGCGCCATCTGTGCGTCGGGCGAGCTGCGCGTCTTGAGGAGACCGATGCCGACGATCAGACCGATCGCGGGGTTCTTCACCTGCGCCAGACTGAACGCGAGGAGCGCCGTCTCGCCGAGCACGTCGCCGTGATAGCCGGTCGCGGCGTGCCATAGATCATGCGTGTCGCGCATGCGCGCGTTCACCCAGTCGAGCGGCGCGGGGAGCGGCTCGGTGAGAGTCGACCCTTTCGCGCCCGCGTCGCGGATCCCCTGCGCGGAGATGTTCTCGCGTTCGACGAAGTCGAGGTACGCGCGCCCGAGCGACCCTTCGGGGAGCCGCGCGAGGGCCGCGCGATCGGCGAGCATGTCCACGATGTCCGGCTTCTTCTCGAGCAGCGCGCGGCCGGCCTCGCTGCGACGGAGCCCCGACGCGATCCGCTGCATCGTGTCCAACGAGAGCGACTCGATGATGGTGAAGACCTGCGGCAGGTCGTCGGGATCCTTGGCGAGCATGCGGGCGGCGCGGAACGCGCGACGGGGAGCGAACTGCAGGTGCGTCATGGGCGTCCTCCTCTGCGAGGAGCACGACTTTGTGGCTTACGAACAATGTTGTCAATAATGAGCTGACAAACTTGTCGGTAGGCCGCCCAGCGCGCGATGCTGCCGTCCATGGCTGAGACGAAGCGGAAGAGGCGCGACGCGGCGTTCGCGCGCACGGAGATTCTCGATGCCGCCGAGAAGCGCCTTGTGATCGTCGGCCCGAGCGGCATCCGCCTCCAGGAGGTCGCGGCCGACGCGGGCGTGTCGCACCCCACGGTGCTCCACCACTTCGGCAGCCGCGAGGCCCTCGTCGACGCGGTCGTCGCGCGCGCGCTGCAGGCGATCAACGCGCGGTTGGTCGAAGCGCTCCAGACGTCGCGCGGCGAGGAGGTGGAGCTCGCGGCGATGCTCGACGCCGTCTTCGACGCGATGGCCGGCTCCGGGCATGCGCGCGTGCTCATGTGGCTCGCGCTCGAAGGGCGTCACGTCGACGGCGGCGAGGTCACGCTCTCCGCGGTCGTCGACGCGACCCACGCGTTGCGCAAGTCGAAGCACGGTCGGAAGAAGACGCTGCCCCGCGAGGACACGGCGCACCTCGTGGTGCTTGCAGCGCTCGCATTGGTCGGGCTGCCAGTGCTCGGTCCGAGCCTCTTGAGCAACAGCGGCCTCGCGAGCGACGCCGATTCGATGCGTCGCTTCCGCGCGTTCCTCGCGAAGGTCCTCCTCCGGCACTTCGCGCCGCCGGAGACCTGAGCCTCCGAGCCCCGGGGAATCGGAGCGTTCGTACAGCTCGCAGTCGAACGAGGGGGATGGGGGTTGACACCCAGGTGCTCAGGGCGTGTCACTTCTTCTGGCGGCTGCCCGCGGGCGGCACGCGTTTGCGCCGCGCGGGGCGCACCTCCTCATCCTCCAGCCCTCCTTCGGGAGGCGAGGGCGTGCGTTGCTCCAGCGCGCCGAGCGCACGCTCCATGAGGTCCAGCGCCCGGCCCAGCTCCTTCAGCTCCGTCGGGGAGGCGCTCGCGAACTGGGCGGCCAGGTCACCGGTCACCGCCTGCTGGACCTGCTGGCTCACCTCCAGTCCGGCCTCCGTCAGCACCATGCGGAGCCGCCGCCGGTCGTCGGGCTCGGGTTCGCGTCGCACGTAGCCCTGTCGCTCCAGGCGGTCGAGCAGTCCGGTGATGACGGCCGGCGTGACCAGCAGCCGCCGCGCCAGAAGCCCGGGAGAAGAGATTCCCTGCCGGATGGCGTAGAGCATGGTGAGCTGGCGCAGACTCAATTCTCCGCTCAGCTGGTTCGCCTGCACGCTCGCGGCGGCCCAGCGGTGGAGGCGCGACATCACCTGCAGTGCGCGCTCCGCGTGCTGGATGAGGGGGTCGCTCCGAGTCATCGCTCCTGGTCCTGTGCCGCGGACAATCTCGTCCATGCCGTTTATGTCACGAACGCTATACGAACCCTTCGGTCCACGTGTACCCATCGGTGTGTCACGGAGGAGCGAAAGGCCGGAGACCGGCCGGGCGGCGCGCGGCGGAGTCCATGGCTCGAGCCGCACGCTCGCGGCGTGCCCCACGGTCGTTGCCAATTCTTTTGCTTGGAATATAGTATGCCACGCTAATGAATCTGGCCCGGTGGCTCGGACGAGCCGGGGCCTGGACGTGTTGAGGACGCCATGGCGACGACCCCCCCCGACGTACAGAAGCGCGAGACCACGCCTCACACGGACCCGAGCCTCGGAGCGGAGACGGCCCCGAACGAGGCGCCCGTCGCGCCCCCCACGGTGAAGCTGGACAGGGCGGATCCAGAGTTCCTGGCCGGTGCCCACGCCGTCTACTCCGGCCTGCGGGCCCAGGGCCCCGTCGTGCACGTCTCCTTTGGCACCAACTTCGCGGAGAGGGCCCGGGCGGCGGCTTCGCCGGAGCGCCAGGCCCAGGGCGGCTCGGGAAATGATTGGCTTTTCGTGACCCGGTACGACGAGGCGGTGGAGGCGCTGCTCGACGAGCGGATCGCCTCCGACTTCCGCACGGGAATGACGCCGGAGCAGCGCGAGCGCGCGGCGGCCGCCATGCCCGAGGAGTTCCGGCCCATCATCTACAGCCTCATCATGCTGGATCCCCCGGATCACACGCGGCTGCGCAAGCTGGTGCAGCCGAACTTCACCGCCCGGGCGATGGATGCCCTCAAGCCCCGCATCCAGCGGCTCGTGGATGAGCTGCTCGACAAGGCCGAGCGGGCCGCGGCCGAGCGGGGCGAGACGGCACCGGAGCGCCGGATGGAATTCGTCGAGACCTTCGCCTACCCGCTGCCGGTCCAGGTCATCAGCGATCTGCTCGGCATCCCGGTGGAGGATCAACCCCAGGTGCATGCCTGGGCGGAGCGGTTCCTCCAGGCGGATCCCCAGCAGTACATGAGCAACCAGGAGGCGCGGGCCGGAATGATGGCATTCACGCGCTACCTGGAGGGCCTGTTCGAGCGCAAGCGGCGCGAGCCCACCGAGGACATGATCAGCCAGATGGTGCACGCCCAGGAGGATGGCGACAGGCTCGACCCGCAGGAACTGCTGTCGATGGTGTTCATCCTCTTCCTCGCCGGCCACATCACGACGGTGAACCTGCTCGGCAACGGGGTCGTCGCGCTGCTGCGGCACCCCGAGCAGCACGCCCGCTTCCTCGCGGACCCCGCTGGCATGGCCAAGGGGATGGTCGAGGAGACGCTGCGCTATTGGGGGCCGGTGGACTTCCTGGGCAGCCCGCGCACCGTCAAGGAGGACGTGGAGCTGGGCTGCGTCCACGTTCCCAAGGGCTCGAAGCTGACGGTGGGACTCGCCTCGGCGAACAGGGATCCGCGGCGCTTCGAGAATCCGGAGGCGTATGACATCACGCGGCCTGACGCCCACCGGCACATCGCCTTCGGCAAGGGAATCCACGTGTGCATCGGGGCTCCGTTGGCCCGGCTCGAGGCGCAGATCGCCTTCGAGACCCTGTTCCGGCGCTTCCCGAAGCTGCGGCTGGCCGTGAGCGCCGACTCGCTCCGCCTGGGAGTGGGGGCCGCCATGCGCGGCTTCAAGAACATCCCGGTGCTCTTCTAGCGCCCCGCCTGGAGCAGACGGAATGTCGTTGCGGTTGCTCGCCCGCTCCTGAGCGTCCAACTCGCGGCGGCCCAAGCGCTCCCTACGCGGCGGCGGGGGCGCACAGCCGCGCGCGCAGCGTGGCCACGGGGGTCTCCCAGTGTTCCTCGAACCAGAAGTCGAGGAACCGCGGGGACGCGAGGCCACGGCGGAACGCGGCCCATAGCCGCCGCACGTACTCGGACCGCTCGACGCCGGTCTGCGGAGCCTTGAGTTGTCCGAGCGTGCCATTCAGCAGGACGAACATCGTGGTCCGCAGCCCCAGGTTGCCCAGGACGTACGCCTGCAGCTCCATCTCGCCCACCACGTCCGTGCCGTAGCCCGTCAGCACGTGCAACAGGTCATGCGTCTCGCGGTAGCGCTTGGAGAGGAAGTCCACGTCGTTCTTGAGCTCGAGCGTCGTCTGGAAGGGCGAGATCTTGTTGTCGCGGTAGTAGCGCGCGAACTCATGGCCGAGTGTTCCCTCGGGCAGGCGCTCGAACGCGGCCAGATCCAACTCCCTGGCCTCCAGGGACGGGCGTTTGGACAGCATGCGGCGCCCCTCCTCGCTGCGCTGGAACTGCTGGGCGAGCGATGCGTAGACGTTGCCGTTCAGGCTCAGGTTGAACGTCTGGCCGGCGGTGGGATTCGTTGCGTCGTGCTTGAGCACCTTCAGGCACTGGCTCGCCACGCGCAGGCGGGTGAACAGGGAGGCGTTGTCGGGAAGGGACAGGGACGGGGAATCGCTCATGGGGGCCGGCTCACAGGATTGGAGGGGGATGGGGGCTCAGCGCGGACAATCTCGTTCCGTTCATTTATGAAGGAAATGGTATATGAGGCAAACCATCCGGGCAAGGTCTACCCTTCGGTGCATCGCGGAGGGACGCTGGCCGGGCGAAATCGCGGTGTGAAGTGGGCTCTCCCTCAGCACGCGGAGAGCTGCCGGGCCAGGCCCTGGCGTTTGAACGAGTCGACGATGAAGTCCACGAACACGCGCGTCTTCGCCGGCAACTGCTTGTGTCCCGCGTAGTAGAGCGAAATCGGCCCGATGTCGGCGTGCCAGTCCGGCAGCAGCCGCACCAGCCGTCCCGCTTGCAGGTGCTGCAGCGCGTTCTGCATCGCGGTGAAGGTGATGCCCAGCCCCATCACCGCGCAGTGGGTGCACGCCTCCGGGTCATTGAGGAGCATGCGCGGGCGCATCTCGACGGAGACCTGCTCGCCCGCGCGGTTGCGCAACGGCCAGGAGCGGATGCGTCCGGTCTGCGGTGAGCGCATCAGGATGCCGTCGAAGTCCTTGAGGTCCGCGGGCTTCCGGGGCGGCTTGATCTTCGCCACATAGGAGGGCGAGGCCACCGCGATGATGTGCGCCCGGGCCAGCTCCCGCGCGGCCAGCCCCGTGGGCAGATCGAAGCCGCCACCAATCGCCGCGTCGAAGCCCTCTTTGATGAGGTCCACCGCCCGGTTGTCGAAGTGCCAGTCCGGGACGACGCCGGGATGGCGCGAGAGGAAGTCCCCTAGCAGGGGCACCACGAAGTTCTGTCCGAAGACGGGAGACATGCTCACCCTCAGCGTCCCCACGGGCTGTCCCGCCGTCATCGTCACGTTGGCGATGGCCGTCTGGAGCACATCCAGCCCGCTGCTGGCCTCGCGCAGCAGGCGCTCTCCCGACTCCGTCAGGGTCAGCCCCCGCGTGCTGCGCTGGAACAGGCGCACGCCCAGGTTCGTCTCCAGCCGGGCGACGTTCTGGCTGACGGCCGCGGGTGTCAGCCCCAGCGTGCGAGCGGCGGCGGAAAAGCTGGAGGATTGGGCGCTGCGGATGAACGATTCCAGGGTGACGAGCGTCTCCATGGACGGGGACCTTAAAGGCCACCGGGTCCGCTTTGAAGATCATCTTTAAAGTGATTCAGCGGACTACCCGCTACTGCGGTGAGCGGCCCATCGGCATTGTTCTCTCCATCAGCAACCCGGCGCGGTGCTGACGCCGAAACGCAGAGCCGCAGGTCCGCCCGTTGGCGCGGGCCGCGGTCTCCGCGATGACCCATCCCCGCTGTCCCTGGAGAGTCACCATGACCACCCCCCGTAACCCGAAGGCCGGTATCGACGCCCTGCTCTCGCCCGACAACTGCGCGCTGATCCTCATCGACCATCAGCCCTTCCAGTTCGCCGGCCTGCGCAGCCACGACACCCAGACCATCATCAACAACGTCGTGGGCCTGGCCCGTGGCGCGAAGCTGTTCAACGTGCCGACGCTGCTGACCACGGTGCTCGAGGAGCGCGGTGGGCTCCTGCTCAAGCAGCTCCAGGACGTCTTCCCGGAGCAGAAGCCCATCAACCGCACCTTCATCAACACCTGGGAGGACACCCGCGTCACCGACTGGGTGAAGAAGACGGGCCGGAAGAAGATCGTCATGGCCGCGCTGTGGACGGAGATCTGCCTGGCGATGCCGGCCATCCAGGCGCTCGGCGAGGGCTACGAGGTCTACATCGTCACCGACGCCTCGGGCGGCGTCTCCCTCGAGGCGCACGAGATTGCCATCCAGCGCATGGTCCAGGCCGGCGCCGTGCCCATCACCTGGACGGTCTTCGCCTCGGAGCTCCAGCGGGACTGGGCCCGCGAGGCCACCGTGCCCGGACTGGCGAAGCTGCTGGTGGACCACATGGGCAACGTCGGCACCAGCTTCGTGTGGGAGCAGCAGCTGCTCAACACGCCGGTTCCCAAGAGCTGAGGCGCGGCATCCCGGGGGCCGCCTCGTGCGGCGGCCCCCATGCGGTACGGCAACACCTTCGTACACGTGTGAACGCAGGAGCGTGTCATGAGCATTGGCATCATTGGAGCGGGTAGCATCGGTCAGGCCCTGGCCGGCCACATGGCGAAGATCGGCCACGAGGTCATCGTCAGCAACAGCCGCGGTCCGGAGTCGCTGGGAGGGCTGGTTCGCCAGCTGGGGCCCCGTGCCCGGGCTGGCACGCGGCAGGAGGCCGCGAAGGCGGACCTCGTGATGTTCTCGGTGCCGTGGGAGCAGGTGCCCGAGGCGTTGTCCGGCCTGCCCGCCTGGAATGGCCGCATCCTCGTGGACGCCACCAACCCCGTCCTCCTGCCCGGCTTCCGCCTGGCCGAGCTCGGTGGAAAGACGTCGAGCGAGGTCGTGGCGTCGCTCGCCCCGGGCGCTCGCGTGGTCAAGGCGGCCAACACGCTCCTCGCCGCGGTGCTCGCGGCGGACCCCCGGCAGTCCGGAGGCCGCCGGGTGCTGTTCATGTCCGGGGATGACGCACCCGCCAAGGCGGAGGTGGGCGAGCTCTTCGGCAAGGCGGGCTTCGCCGCCGTCGACCTCGGTGAGCTGGCCATCGGCGGAAGGTCGCAGCAGTTCCCCGGAGGCCCGCTGGCCACGCTCAACCTCATCAAGCTGGACTAGTCCAGCCACGCCGCGACGGGTCCACTCCGTCGCGGCGCTTCCGGTGGAACGCCAGGGGCTCCGAAGGAGAACCGGACCATGTCCTTCACCCCTCTGAACGGGCTGCATTCCTTCGTCATGGTGGCGCGTCGGCGTGGCTTCTCGGCGGCGGCCCGGGAGCTGGGTGTCTCCGTGGCGGCGGTGAGCCAATCCGTCCGGAACCTGGAGGCCCGGCTGGGCGTGACGCTGCTGTACCGCACCACCCGCAGTGTCGCCCCCACCGAGGCGGGGCAGCGGCTGCTGGAGCGGAGCGGGGCGGCCCTGGAGCAGGCACTCGACGGCTTGCGCGCGCTGGAAGGGCAGGGCGATGAGGTGGCGGGCACGGTGCGGCTGGCGGTGCCCGCGCTGGCGATGGAGCAGGCCCTCGCACCTGTCGTGTCCCGCTTCCTCACGGCGTACCCGAAGGTGTCGCTGGACATCCATGTGGACAACCGGCGCGTGGACATCGTGCGCGAGGGCTTCGACGGGGGCGTGCGGATGGATGCCATTCCCCAGGACATGGTGCGGGTGCGCCTGGGAGACCGCTTCCGCTTCCTGGTGGTGGGCTCGCCCGCGTACCTCGTCCGGCGCGGCGAGCCCAGGACTCCGGAAGACCTCCTCCTCCACGCCTGCCTGGGCATGCGCGAGGAATCGACGGGCGCTGTCTCCCGCTGGAACCTGGAGTCCGGGAAACGCACGTGGCGGCTTCCTGTCGTACCGGTGCTGATGTGCAACGACCGCCGGACCCGGGTGGTCATGGCGGAGGCCGGCATGGGGCTCGCGTACGAGCCCGAGCCGGGCGTCCTCTCCCAGCTCCAGCACGGCACCTTGCGAATCGTCTTGGAGAAGTACGCGGCCTGGGTGCCCGGTTTCTTCCTTTACTTCCCCAGCCGCAGGCAGACGTCGCCCGCGTTCAGGGCCTTCATCGACATGGCGGATGCCCAACTCCCGGACGGAAAATCTGGAGCATCCGCGGCGCCCCTCCTTTCGGAGGGGGCGAGGTGGAGCCAACAGCTCTAGGCTCGCCCTGGATCGGAACTTCGTGTCCGACTCCCCACCCCCCTGCTGGAGGAGTGCATGTCCTGGCTGCGTGCAATCGCCGTATCCGCGGTTCTATCGCTGTGCGTGATCGCCACTCCCGCGTCCGCGTCCTCGTCTCTGCGTATC
Source organism: Archangium violaceum (assembly GCF_016887565.1). Lineage (NCBI taxonomy): Bacteria > Pseudomonadati > Myxococcota > Myxococcia > Myxococcales > Archangiaceae > Archangium > Archangium violaceum. The sequence goes on along the minus strand of NZ_CP069396.1, from coordinate 7,740,366 downwards.
GTCAACATCTCCACGCGTGATGGAGTGGCGCTCAAGAGCGCCGTCTACACGCCGGATGCGCCCGGGCGGTACCCGGCCATCATCTTCATCACCAGCTGGGCGCTGCCCAACCTGGAGTACTTCGTGCAGGCGCAGCAGTTCGCCGATGCCGGGTACGTGGTGGTCTCGTACACCCCGCGGGGCTTCTACGCGTCGGGGGGCGCCATCGACACCGCTGGCCCCAAGGACATTGGCGACCTGACCGAGGTCATCAACTGGACGCTCGCCAATACTCCCGCGGAGCCGACCCGCATCGGTGCGGCGGGCGTCTCCTATGGCGCGGGCATGGCGTTGATCGGCTCGGCCTTCGACTCGCGCATCCGCGCCGTTGCCGCGTTGAGCGGCTGGACGGATCTGCCGTACTCGTTGTTCGCGAACCAGACGCGCCATCTGCAGAGCGCCGGACTGCTGTGGCTCTCGGCGGAGCTCACCGGGCAGCCTTCGGCGGAGCTGCGGCAAGCCCTGACGAATTTCTTCGCCAACCAGAACGTGCCCGACGTCATCGCCTACGCCCAGGTGCGCAGCGCCGCGACGTACCTGTCGCAGATCAACGCGAACCGTCCCGCCATCCTCATGGCCAACGCGTACGGCGACAGCTTCTTCGGTCCGAATCAGCTCACCGACTTCTTCACCCGCCTGTCGGGTCCGAAGCGGCTGGAGCTCCGCCCGGGTGACCACGCCATCGCCGAGCTGACCGGCATCATCGGCCTGCCCAATGACGCCTGGACGAGCACGCGTCGCTGGTTCGACCAGTACCTGCGTGGCGTGAACACGGGCATCGCCTCGGAGAATCCGGTCCAGCTCCAGCTCCGGGGCCAGGGCTCTTATGAGTCGTACCCGTCGTGGAGCGCTGTCTCGACGAGCACCGCGCGCTACAACCTGAGCGAGGTGCACTGGTGGAGCCACGAGGGCGAGCTCGCGGCGGGCGCGCCGACGGGCTGGAGCGCGACGATCATCGCGGGCGACGACACCATCGCCAACGGAGGCCTGGCGCTGCTGACGAACGGCGTGGAGGCCATCACGGGTGAACCCCCCACGGCGTGGATTCCGGCGGTGGACCGGTCCAACGCGGTCGTCTGGCAGTCGGACTGGCTGACGAGTCCGCAACGCGTGCGCGGGGCTCCGCACCTGCGCCTGAACGTCACTCCGGGCACCTCCGGGCAGACGACGGTCATCGCCTACCTCTATGACACGGACTGGGGAGGGACGGGGAGCCTCGTCACGCACGTCGCGGTCACGCTCCGGGATGCCGTCGCCGGCCACCCCTATGCCGTGGACGTGGACTTCCCGGCGACCGTCTATGACGTTCCGAGCGGCCATCGCCTCTCGCTCGTCATCGATACCGTCGATCCGCTCTATGCGGACAAGGCGCCGAGCTTCTCCACGGTGAAGTTCTCCTCGTCGGCGAGCAGCCCGTCCTATGTGTCCCTGCCGTTGAGGTGAAGAGCACCGATCCCCAACGGACTCCCAGGTTTCCGCACCTGAGAGTCCGTGTTGTCAGAAGCCCCCTTCCCGGAGGGTCAGCGGGCTCTCCAGCGCGAAACGGGCGATCTCGTCCTTGCGCATGAACACCACGCCTGGATGCTTCTGGGCATAGGTGATGAACTCCTCCAGCATCTTGACGCGCGACGGACGGCCCGCGATGCGGTCGTGAGTGCTGATGGACATCATGCGTCGGCGCGTGGCGCCCTCGGCGTACAAGACGTCGAACTCGTCCTTGAGCTCGCGCCCGAAAGCCTCGGTGGAGGCGTTGCGGCCCTCGAACTGGACGATGTCGTTCAGGTGCAGGGTATAGGGCACGACGGCGAACGGCTTGTCGTTCACCGAGAGGAGGAACGGCTCGTCCCGGCTCACGTCATCGATGTGGTAGATGAAACCCAGGCTCTGGAGGATCTCCAGCGTATGGGGAGTCCCTCGCAACCAGAATGCATTGAAGCCCAACGGCCGCGTGCCCGTGGCGCGTTCGATGCTCCGCACATTGGCCTCGTATGAAGCCCGTTCCTCCTCGGGGGTCATCGAGAACTGGGGCGTCCAGGTCTGACCGTGGGCGGCGGCCTCGTGGCCCCGCTCGACGATTTCCCGCGCCAGCTTGGGGTTGCGGTCCACCGCCTGGCCGACCATGTGGGATGTCACCTTGACGCGTTTGCGAGCGAAGAGCTCGAGCAGTCGCGGGATGCCCTCATGGATGCCGTACGCGTACCAGGTGGCGGCGGGCAGGTCCGGGTACTTCGGATCGATGGGCGGGAACGGGCTGCTCGCTCCCCGCTCGGGCTGAGCACCCGCTTCGAGCTGCATGGAGATGGAGATCACCAGTCGCGCCCCCTCCGGCCAGAACTGCTTGGACGAGGAGCGCTCGACGCGTGCAGCCGCGGCCAGTGTGTCGGAGGAATGGGCCGCCGCGACGAGCGTGCCGGCGGTGAGCAGGCTGGATTGGCGCAGGAACTCGCGGCGTTCGAGTGGGTGAGGGGAGGGGGGAGACGTTCGTTCGGAGGGGTCCATGATGTTCTTCCTGGGAGTGACAGAGAGCTGCCGTGCGCTTCAGGGGACTGGCGCGGGGCCGCGCACCGACGCTGGCGCCGGGTGGCTCCGGGCCTTGACCCGCCACGCATCGAGGGAGAGGCCGTTGAAGCTGGCGGCGGCCAGGAGCAGGGAATAGAGGGTCGCGTAGATCATCTGCAGCCCGAGCGTCTCCCAGTCGCTCCGCAGGGCGGTGCCGAAGATGAGAGACACCATGACGAGGCCACCCGCGAACAGAGCGGTGCGCGTCAGCAGCCCGAGGGTGATCAGCGCGCCGAGGAGCGTCTCGACGAAGGGCAGCAGCAGTGCGAAGAGGCGCACCAGGGGGGAGGGAAGCCAGGTATTGGCGAAGAGCTGCACGAGGGTGTCGGCGAAGGCCGTGGGGTTGCCTATCCGGACCAGGCCATGGACGAGGATGTTCAGGCCGAGGGCGAGACGCAGCAGGAGATAACCCGCCATCTCGTGGGTGATGCCGCGGAAGAAGGGCGTGGGGACATCGGACGGGGATGAAGGTCGCATGACCCTCTACTTGCGCTTTGCCCTGGCGGTTGCGAACGTGGGCCCCAGGAAAAACGCTTGTGCCTGAACGGAAAAAGCAGAGCCCGGTGCTTCTCGAGGGGCTGATGCCCCTGGTGGTGTTCGTGCGAGCCGTCGACGACAAGGGGTTTTCGGCGGCGGCGAGACGGTTGGGGCTGACGCCCTCCGCGGTGAGCAAGCAGGTGGCCCAGTTGGAGGAGCGGCTCGGGAGCCGGTTGCTCCGGAGGACGACCCATCATCTGAGCCTCACGGAGGCGGGCAGCATCTTCTACGAGCACTGCCAGCGGGTGCTCGGGGAGTTGGAAGACGCCAGGCTCGAGATGGCGGCTCTGGATGAGCGCCCGAAGGGAACCCTGCGCATCTCCGTCCCCACCGTGCTCGGTGAAGTCCACGTCGGAGCCGCGGCGGCGGCGTTCCAGGATTCCTTCCCCGAGGTGCAGGTGGAGCTCGAGGCGAGCGACCGGGTGGTGGACCTCGTGGAGGAGGGCTTCGATGCCGCGGTGCGGATCGCCGGCACCTTGAAGGACAGCGCGATGGTGGTCCGGCGCCTGGCGGCCGAGGAGCGCGTCTTGTGCGCGAATCCCTTCTATCTCCAACGTGCCGGCAGGCCTCGCTCGCCAGAGGACCTGGCCCGGCACGACTGTCTGCTCTTCAAGCCCGGCCGGGTGGTGCGGGAGTGGCAGTTCCAGGGAGCGGAGGGCACCCGGAGCGTGAAGGTCCAGGGGCGTTTCGTGGCCAACAACAACCTCATCCTGAGACAGGCGGCCCTCCAGGGTCGCGGCATCGCCAACCTGCCGCGCTACCTGGTGCTGGAGGAACTGCGCTCGGGTGCCCTGGTGTCACTGCTCACCGATCATCCGGTGACCGACCGCCACATCTACCTCGTCTACCCCCACCGGCGGCTCACGCCTCCCAAGGTGCGAGCCTTCGCGGACTTCATCGCCCGCTACTTCCAACGCATCCTGGGGCAGTCCGATACGCGGCCTTGAAGCAGGCCGCAGGGAGTCCCCACCTGGTAGGCAGGCGGCCTACAGCCCATATCGGCTGGGTGACTTGCGCCGACCCAGTGACCAGGTTAGGATTCCAGTCATGAGTTCCGAGGCTCGCTCAGCCATCCTCAACGCGGCCGGCGAGGTTTTCACCCGTTTCGGCTTCAAGAAGGCCGCGATGGAGGACATTGCCCGTCTCGCGGGTGTCGGCAAGGGCAGCATCTACCTGCACTTCGACAGCAAGGAGGCGCTGTTCGAGGCGTGCCTCCGGCGGGATATCGTGGAACGCGTCGCGGAACTCGAGGCGGCCATACGTCGTGCCAAGACCCCGGAGGCCCAGGTGCGCGCCTTCATCAGCTGCAAGCTGGAGCAGCTCACACGCCAGGTGCACGGCCAGCGCCTGCGGATCGAGACGCTCTTGGAGATGCACTCGCACGCGCTGCGCCTGTTGCCCGAGCACCAGCGGATGGAGGAGGCACTGCTGGCCCGTATCCTCATCGAGGGCAACACCCAAGGGGCGTTTGCCGTCACCGACCCCCACCAGGTGGCCGTGGGGCTTGTGGAATCCCTCGCGGGACTCAGCATCAAGGGTCTGACGCAGGGCTTCGACGCCCACGGGCGGGCGGCCCTGGACGCTTACTTCGATGTCTTCATCCGCGGCCTGGCCCCTGCCGGCACGACGCCGCGCCGCAAGAGCTGAATCGCCCCTCGGCCTCTTCCCGCGCGCGCGTGGTGCGGTGTTCGCACGCCCGGGACTGACCAGAATCCCGAATCAGTCATCGGGCCAGACGTATCAAGATGGAAGGCCTTGCGCTTTCCGAGAAGGATGTGTGCGGATGAATGCGACGAAGAAGGATGTGACCTCGTTCTCTCCGGAAGCGTTGAGGGAGAAGTACCGGCTCGAGCGCGAGAAGCGGCTGCGCCCTGACGGCAACGCCCAGTACCGAGACCTCAGCGGCCTCTACGCGGATTTCGACAAGGATCCCTACGTCGAGCCCGGCTTCACCCGTCCGGTGGTGATCGAGACGATCGACGTGCTGATCGTCGGCGGTGGCTTTGGCGGCATGTTGTCGGCGGTGCGGCTGCGCCAGTCCGGAGTCCACTCCATCCGCATCGTCGAGAAGGGTGGCGACTTCGGCGGCACCTGGTACTGGAACCGCTATCCAGGCGCCGCCTGCGACGTGGAGTCCTATATCTACCTGCCGCTGCTCGAGGAGACCGGCTACATCCCGACGGAGAAGTACGCCAAGGCGCCGGAGATCTTCGCCCACTGCCAGCGGATCGGCCGGCAGTTCGACCTCTACAAGTCGGCGCTGTTCCAGACCCAGGTCGAGCAGATGGACTGGGACGAGAACGCCCGGCGCTGGAACATCACGACCAACCGGGGCGACAAGCTCGCGGCACGGTTCGTCATCATCGCCGGCGGAGTGATGCACAAGGCGAAGCTGCCTGGCATCCCGGGGATCGAGACCTTCAAGGGCCACAGCTTCCACACCAGCCGGTGGGACTATGCCTATACCGGCGGCCCCACGGGCGGGCTGCACAAGCTGGCCGACAAGCGCGTGGGCATCATCGGAACGGGCGCGACCGCGGTCCAGGCGATCCCCCACCTCGGTGCCTCGGCCAAACAGCTGTACGTCTTCCAGCGTACGCCCTCGGGCGTTGGAGTGCGGAACAACCGGCCGACGGACGAGAGCTGGGTGAAGACGCTCCAGCCCGGCTGGCAGGAGGCGCGCATCCGCAACTTCACCGCGCTCGTCTCCGGCCGCGAGCAGGACGTCGACCTGGTGCGGGACGGGTGGACCTATATCTTCGATGATACCGCGAGCCGCCGTGCCAGGAGCCCCGAGGAGGCGGCCGAGCTCCGCCAGCTGGCGGACTTCCGCAAGATGGAGGAGATCCGCGCGCGGGTGGAGGCCATCGTCAAGGATCCGGTGACGGCCGAGGCGCTCAAGCCCTACTACAACCAGATGTGCAAGCGGCCCTGCTTCCACGACGAGTACCTGGACACGTTCAACCGTCCCAACGTCCAGCTCGTGGATACCGAGGGCAAGGGCGTGGAGCGGATTACTCCCACCGGCGTGGTGGTGAAGGGCAGGGAATACGAGGTCGACTGTCTGGTCTACGCCTCGGGCTTCGAGGTCTCGAGCGAATACACCCGCCGGCTGGGCTTCGACATTCGCGGGCGCGGCGGCAAGTCCTTGCGCGACAGCTGGGCCAACGGCCCGGCGACGCTCCACGGCATGCACAGCCGCGGTTATCCGAACCTCCTGATGTTCAGCCCGACCCAGAGCGGCTGGGCGATCAACTTCGTTCACATCCTCAGCGAGCAGGCGCAACACGCCGCCTACATCATCGAGCGCTGCTTGAAGCGGGGCGTCGAGATGATCGAACCGACGGAGCAGGCGCAGGAGCAGTGGTGGGGAGAGATCTTCACCCGCCTCCAGAAGGGGGCCACCTTCGGCGGTGTCGACTGCACGCCCGGCTACCTCAACAACGAGGGAGTCCGGCCCCCTCCGAGCGCGATTCGCTTCGCCCCCTTCGGAGGCGACACGCTTGAGTTCATCGACGTCCTGCGGAGCTGGCGCAAGGGCGATGAGCTCGCGGGCCTGGAACTCACGACAGGAGCAGCACCTCTCGCTACTGGCACGGCGTGAGCGCCTGAGCCCCGCCGGAGGCCCCCCATGTTTGTCTCGAGAATGTCGCGAATCGAGGGAGCACCATGAAAAAGGAAGTCGTCGTCGTGATTGGTGTGGGCGGTATGGGGCAGGCCATCGCCCGTCGACAGGGAGCAGGGCGGACGGTTCTCCTGGCCGACCTCAACGAGGGCACCCTGGAGTCGGTCGCGACGTCCCTGCGGGGCGACGGTCACGACGTCTCGACCCGGAGGGTCGACGTGTCGTCGCGGGAATCGGTGAGGTCGCTCGCCGAGACCGCCAGTTCCGCGGGGAGGGTGGTGCAGGTCATCCACACCGCCGGACTCTCCCCGGTCCAGGCGCGTGTCGAGGCGATCCTCCGGGTCGATCTGCTCGGCGTCGCGCTCGTGCTGGAGGAGTTCGGCCGCGTCGTGGCCGACGGTGGGGCGGGCGTCGTGATCGCGAGCATGGCAGGACATCTGGCGGCACCGCTGACCCCTGAGCAGGAGGCCGCACTCCGGATGACGCCGAGCGAGGGGCTGCTCGAGCTGCCGTTCGTGCGGCCCGAAGTCGTGACCCATCCCGCCGCGGCGTACGGCCTCTCCAAGCGCGCCAACCAGCTCCGTGTCCAGGGCGCCAGCGCTGCCTGGGGTGGACGCGGAGCACGCATCAACAGCATCAGCCCGGGCGTCATCGCCACCCCGATGGGCCAGCAGGAGCTCGCCGGGGAGCACGGCGGCATGATGCGGGCGATGGTCGCCGCGTCCGGAACAGGACGCCTCGGAACCCCCGCCGACATCGCGAACGCGACCGCCTTCCTTCTCGGCCCCGACGCCTCGTTCATCACGGGCACGGACCTGCTCGTCGACGGTGGCGTGATCGCCGCGATGTTTTCCGGTCGATTCCACGCGTCCGCCGCGAGCTGAGGCCGCGCGCCTCATCCCGAACGTCACGGCGGTCAGGCTGGCAGCGGTACTCGCGTGTCTCCGGATCTAGGCTCCACAGTCGAGCCATTTGAAGAATGCCGCATGAGCGGTGACCGCTTCGGACGGGATGTTTCCGAGCGAGCGCTGAAGACAGTAATAAGACTTGAGCTTCTGATCCGCGGCCGCCGTCCGCGAACCCAGTAGGAAATCCAGCGGTTTCGACTTCAGAATCTCGAGCTCCTCTTGTCGCAGGGGGCGTACTCCCTGGACTCCGCGAGACTCGAGTCGGACGTCCAGGAGCGTGAGCTCGGCCTTCTTGTCCTGGGCCGAGTAGGTAATCCTGGCCCAGGTGGGACCAACGAACTCCCCGTCCCGCAGCACTTGGGGATTCATGCCCCGTGCGAGAGCGTAGAAAACAAGAGTCCCGTCCACGGACGGCCATGTCATCGGAAAAGGGTCGCTGATGTCGGTCCGCCAGCCGATGAATGCGGCGTCGGCCGGATTCGCGTTCTTCGGAGCCAGCGACTCCTTCCATTTCTGTTCGGCCACGGCCCTGACCTTCGCCATGACTTCCGCGGTGTCGGGGGGGGAGTTCTTCGACATGCTCGTTCGATCTCCATTCCGGCGCTGGAACATGAGGGCCCCGTGGGGCCCTCATGCGTTGGCCAGCGGCCGCGATCCTACTTCAACGCGCCCGCCGGAATCTCGACCACGTACGCGTCGACGTCCGTGGCGCTGCCACTGCCCCAGTTGGAGCTGAAGGCCACCCGGGTGAAGTCGCGGTTGACGCTGGCCATCGGCTCGGTCCAGTAACCGTTCGATGCGGTGCGGTGGTGCGCCAGCGTGTAGATGGTCGGGTTGGCCTTCAGCTGCACGGCCATCACCTTGCGGTGCAGCCACTGCTGGGCGCCGCCGTAGTCGGCATAGGTGCTGACCACCACCCAGCCGGGCCTGGCGAACGCCTTGCCCGAGACATGCAGCGCCGTCGCGGTGCCGCCCACGTACGTCGAGAACAACGCCGTGCGCACGCCCGTGCGCACGTTCACCATGAACACGTCGCCCGCGTTGGACTGGTAGTCGACGGCCACGTAGATGTCGTCGCCGTTGGTGTCCAGTGCGAGGTCCGAGTGCTCGGACTTCGAGAGCAGCTGGGTCTTCTTGCTGAAGTCCCGCGAGAACGCCACCGTGCCCAGCGCACCGTCGCTGGACACCACACAGGAGTTACCGCTCGGGGACATGCTCACATGGTCGGGACGCTCGCCGTGGGTGTCGTACGAGCCCAGGATGGTGTCGGTATCGCGGTCCCAGGTGAACACGCCCACGCTGCTCCAGTCGCTCGTGTCGACCATGAAGCACCAGTAGCGTCCGTCCGCCGAGGGAGAGCCCTCCGACTTCGTCCATGCCGCCGCCGCGGTCGGCCACCGGGCCTTCAGCCTCGCGCCAAAGTCGCCCACGACGCGGGAGGCCCCGGTCGACACGTTCAGCTCGTGGAGCGTCATGCCGACGCCATTGGTGGGCAGGTAGTACAGCAGGTCCGGGTTCGTCGGGTGCCACTGCGGCTCCGCGTCGCCACCCGGGCCCGACAGCTTCTTCAGGCGCACGCGGGTGTTGGCGTCATACACATGCCAGTATCCATCGAGGGCGTACACCAGTTGCTTCGTGCTGTTCGCGTTGAAGGCCTGCCGGCGCGAATAGTCGTTTCGGGTAAAGCCCGCCACGCCGTCAGCGGCGTGGTCGGTGGCGCGCACGACGCATGTCTTGTAGGTGGGCTCCGAAACCGCCACGCCCTTGGCGGGCTTCGCCACCGTGGGAATGGGGTTGGCCTGGCGGGTGCTGGTGAGAGCGAAGTCGGAGGAATAGAACGTGGCACACGCGGGGCTGAGCGCCGGCTCGCTCGCGGGTTCCTGCGGCGTGCTGCGCTGGCACGTCTTGAACCGCCCCGGAGCGGGGTCCGGATTGAAGAAGCAATACACGCTGCCCGCGGGCAGCTCTCGAGTGACCCAGCTATCCCCCTGACCGAATCTGACAGTCGACGGACTGGTCAGCGTGAAGGTCTGATACTGGTTCGCCACTGTCTCCCATCCCGCTGGGGCGAGCGTGGACTCGAAGTCGGGCACGGTTTCCGCTGCCGGCGTCGTGGTCTCGGGGAGTGGTGCCGGCACAGGGTCGACCGCTCCGTCGCCACAGCCCACCAAGGCGAGACATACGAACGCCACTCTCCACATCCCCACGTCGCAATTCAAAACAGGATTCATGTCGAATACCCCCAGGTGTCTCCAACGATAGGATGATGTCAGGGTATTCGTGTTGAAATTAAATTACAAGAGTTCCTCTGTTTCCTGATTGATGAGACGGTGTGATGTTTCATGATTCCTGAGTGAGAGGAATTGCCGTCACGCGACGTCATGTCTGGTGTGGACTGTCCTCCACAGAGTGTTGTGTGGTGTCCACGAATCGCGGTAGCGGCGAGGTGGCGCGTGGCGCCTGTGACTCGCGTCACATCAGAGACCGCACGCCTCCGTCCGCGTAGATGCGAGCGGTCGGACTCAGGGCGACGGGCCTCCAGGTCCGGAACCCACGTGCTGACGTGGAGGTCGAGGCGTGCCCCGTCAATCACATGGCCGTGCCCGGCCAGGACGAGTGGCCTCGTGGGCGTGGTCGTGTCCGCGGGAGCCTTCTCGAGCGCCTCGGGATGGCGCCACCCTAGAACAGCAGTAGCCATGGCTCGTGAGGGTTGCCGGTTGGCCTGGGCGGCACGCCGCGCGCGGAGAGCCGCGAGTGCTGGCCGGGGAGGGTGTTGGCGGTGGCCTACAGGCCCGGCGCTCCCTGTTGTTTCGAGCCTACAACCCCCGCACCGCCGCCTCGTCGTTTCGCGGGTTTGGCGTTGGTCCGCCCCTTGCTCATGGGGAGCGCGAGACCCCCAAACACGAGGAAATTCTCATGAAGAAGATGTTCGGCGCGCTGGCTTCCCTCTCTCTCGCCGCGTGCGGTGGCCCCCAGATCGAGACGGTGTCCTTCAAGGACGGCATGCCCTCCCAGGAGATGGCCAAGCTGGACGTGCCCTCGAAGACCTCCCAGAGCATCGACGACGGCGTCGCCACCGTGCGGGCACAGTCCCGGGGCGACCTGTCCGGCACCTGGCTGGTGACTGGCGGCACGGTGCTCTTCGTCAACGGCGTCACCCTGTGGACGCTCGGCTCGCTCAACTTCGTGGCGGGCTTCGAGCCGACCTCCGACGACGGCACCACCGCCGTGTGGGGTCCGCACAACAAGGACTGGGAGGGCACCACCTGGAAGCTCACTGCCGTGCGCACTGCCCCCAACGCCTTCAAGTACACCCTGGAGGCCAAGCCCAGGGGCACCGCCGACAGCGAGTACGCCGCCATCATCACCGGTTCGCACACGGTGGCGGTGGATGACAACGGCAAGGCCATCAAGGGTTACGGCGAGGGCAGCTTCGACATCGACTACGACAAGGCCGCCCGCCTCCCGTTCCAGGACAGCAAGAAGGGCCGCGTCAGCTTCCACTACGCCCGCCCCAACCCCACGGCCGCTGTCACCGTGGACGTGGACCTGAAGGAGTTCGTCAACGATGCCACCGTGCCCGACACGGCCGCCTACCGCTACAGTCAGGTGCCCGGGGGCGAGGGCTCCTTCGAGTTCGCCGCCGACTCCAACATCCACTGGTTCGACCTGACCCGGGTGGCCCTGGAGCGCTGGAGCATCAAGAGCCGCTGGACGTCCACGGGCGCGGGCCGCGCGGACGTGCGCGCCACCGGGGGCGATCTCGCCAGCCCCGTCACGCTGAACGAGTGCTGGGACACGGACTTCCGCTCCTCCTTCCTGGACGGCAGCGCGCCCTCGCAGGTGAAGTGGGGCGTCGAGTCCAAGGACTGCGCCTTCATCGGCGCGTCCTACTCCACGCGCTGAGGCTCACCGGCACCAGGTGGTGACGCAGACCTTGTTGCGGCAGGCCCCCGTGGGGCCGCAGTCCCCGTCCGCCGAGCAGGCCCCTCCGGGGGCGACGTACTGCTGGCAGACGAGCTGCAGGAAGGCCCCGAAGGCGCACCGGCTCCCGAGGCAGAGGGCCACCTCCTTGGTGCCATCCGGGTCGTAACAGGTCTGTCCGAGCTCCCTCCAGGGACGGCAGCGCGCCGTGGCGGCCTCGCAGTAGAGCAGGCCGCCACACTCGGAGGCGCCGGGAGTGCAGGGCTCGTCCAGGCCCCGGGCCGGGCGGCACTCGCGCGGGGCGTCCGGGCCCGCGTCCACGCTCGGCTTCACGCAGGCCTGGCCGGGCTCGCACTCGTCGGCGCTCTTGCACGCGCCGGACGCCTTGCGCGCCACGCACCGGTTGTCCACGCACGCGGCATTGGCCTCCGGCGCGCAGCGCACTCCCCAGGCGCAGGACTCGCCCAGGTTCGCATGCGCGCGGCATACGTTGAGCGAGCAGGTGGAGCCGGGCTGGCACGGCACGCTGCCGTCACACCCGCTCCCCGCGGGCACGTAGCGCTTGCACACGCCTGTGCAGCCGGCGTTCGTGTCGCACCAGCCGCCCTGGCAGTCCAGGTTGCTGCCACACGGGTTGCCTTCCTCCACCTGGGGCTCCAGGGCCTCGCAGCGCGCCAGCAGGTTGCCCTGGCTGAAGTCGTCGAGCGTCATCGCGCCGCAGGGCAGGTCGCGCAGCTGGCGGACGCAGGCGCCGAACCGCTCCGCGACGAAGGCCTGCCGGTTCGCCTGGACGCTCGCCATCACCGAGGCGCACACCGACTCCGCGTCCGCCAGCCGCGGGTAGCTCTCCGGTGTCTTCCCGCCGTAGCACTGGTCCGCACGCCGGGCGAGCGTCTCCATCGCCGTGCGGCAGGACTCGAGCAGGTGCTCTCCGGAGCGGGCACCCGCCACGCAGAGCCCCTCGGGGGTGCAGCGCTGGGCACTCGGGCACTGCAGGTCGTCCTGGCACGGCGCGCCCGTTACCTGCACGCCGCAGCCCGCCAGGGCCATCATCATCACCATCAGCCATGCGCGCACGTCAGAAGCTCCCCTCGACGAAGAACAGGGCCGTGCCCGCCAGCAGGGCCACGCCCGCGGTACCGGTGAGGATGTTGGAGGCCCGCGCCCGGCCCAGGGCCGAGTCGTGCAGCCGCTGCGCCTCGGCGCGCTCGTGCGGCCGGGCCAGCAGCTCCCGCGAGTCGGAGCGCGCCAGCAGCCCGAGCGTCACCGCCCCCGCCGTCGCCACCCCCGCCGCGCCCGCGGCCACCCACGTCCAGACGCGCCGCCGCGGTTGTCCCGGGCGGTTCTCGACCGCCACGCCGCTCTTGGACAGGGGCGTGAGCATCAACTGGAGCTCGAGAGGCTCCCCCGGCCGCAGCTCCATGTCGCGCCGCAACGGCTGGTAGCCCTCGTGTGTCACCTCGAGCCGGTGCGGGCCCACCTCCAGCTTGTCGCTCCAGGGCGTCACCCCGCGCGCCTCGCCATCCACCTGGACTCGCGCCCCCGCGGGCTCGCTGGAGACGGTCACCTGGGGACGGCGCTCCTCTTCGTAGCGCTTCTCCAGCCGGGCGATGAGTGACTCGACGAGCGGCCGATCCTCCGCGTCGGGCACCATGCGCAGGTAGTCGCGGTAGTAGCCGATGGCCCGCTGGAGATCCCCGAGCTTCTCGTAGCATTGGCCCAGGTTGTAGAGGACCACGCCGTTGGCGAGCGTCTGGTAGGCGGCCTCGAAGGCGGCGGCGGCCTCGGCGTAACGGCCCTCCTGGTAGAGGGTGGTTCCGCGCTCGAAGTGTCTGCGAGCGGCGGCGCGGGCGGCCCCGGGCTCGGCGGCGCTCGCCCCCGTTCCTCCCAGGGCGAGCAGCAGCGCGATGAGGAGCGCCGGGAAGGACATGCGGCGGTGGCGGGTGGTCATCGTCGGTTCAGAAGGGGTTGGGCTTGAGGTCCTGGACCTTGTCCTGGGCCTTGCCAGTCCGGGGCTTGTCGGGCCGCGCGCGCGGCGGCGGTGGCTTCTTCAGCGTGACGTCCAGCCGATCGCCCTCGGGCAGGCGCTCGAGCACCTCGGGGAGATGGCCCTCCAACGTGAGGCGCAGGGGGCCGGAGTCTCCGTCCGGGCGCTCCAGCTCCAGGGGGGTGACTCCGAGCACCTGCTCGCCCAGCGTCACCGTGGCGCCCTCGGGCCGCGAGGTGATGGACAGGCGTGAACGGGCCGGGGCCGGCGGGGGAGAGGACTCCTTCGGGGGCTCCACGGCCGGGCCGCGCGAGGTGACCGTCCACAGCCCCACGCCGCCGAGGAGCAGCAGCACTCCCACTCCTCCCACGAGGAGCCCGCCGCGCCTGGCACGGTGGACCGGCTCCAGGCTCCGGGTGGATACCATGGTGGGCTCGAGGGGCTCGGTCACGGCAGGCGGAGCGGGCGGTGCGGCGGGCGGGAGCACGGGCACGGGGCCGGTGGCCATGGCCGGCGTGAGCTGGAGGGGCACGCGGCCCGGGACGAGGGCCTCCAGCCCGGCGCGGAACGTCTCCAGGGTGGGGCGGGCGGCCGGGTCCTTGGCGAGCGCGCTCAGCACCAGCGCGTCCAGCTCCGGCGGCAGGCCGAGGTCCGGGCGGCGCCGGCTGGGAGGCTCGGCGGTGGCCTCCAGGTGCTGCAACATCGTGGCGAAGGTGTTGTCCCCGCGGAAGGGGAGCGAGCCGGTGCAGACCTCGTAGGTGAGCACACCCATCGAGTACACATCCGCCCGGGCATCCACCGTCCCACCCGCAGCCTGCTCCGGGGCCATGTAGTTGGCGGTGCCGAGGATGGCGCCCGCCTCGGTGAGTCCGCTGCCCGGCTGCCCCTGCATCACCTTGGAGATGCCGAAGTCCACCACCTTGACGAAGTCCGCCTGCCCCTGGCGCCGCAGGAGCATCACGTTCTGCGGCTTCACGTCCCGGTGGACGATACCGCGCGCGTGCGCCGCCTCGAGCGCCCGGCACACCTGCGTCAGGATCGGCACGGCGCGCCACAGCGGGAGGAAGTGCTCGCGCAGCAGCAGCGCCCCGAGGCTCTCTCCCTCCAGCAGTTCCATGACGTAGAAGAGCTCACCGGAGGGGGTGCGGCCCAGGTCCGTCACGTTGACGATGTGCTCGTGACCGATCTGGCTGGCGGCGATGGCCTCCAGCTCGAAGCGGCGGGCGAAGGTGGGATCTCTCGACAGCTCACCGCGCAGCAGCTTCACCGCCACGCTCTTGCGCAGTCCCAGGTGCTCGGCGAGGTACACCACGCCCATGCCTCCCGCGCCGAGCGGGGACAGCAACCGGTAGCGGCCCTCCAGCACGGCGGGCAGCAGCGCCGCGCCGTCACGGGGGCAGAACGAGACGTCCTCCGCGTACTCGCTCTGGCACGTCGGGCAGCGCGGCATGGGAGCTGGTTTCATGGCACGAGGGGAGGAGAGGTCATGGACGTCAGCGCACCGCGTGCTTGCGTAGCAGTTTGATGACGTGGGCCCGGTCCACCTCGGCCTCGCGCGCCATCTGGCTCACGTTGCCACCCGAGGCCGCCAGGCGCTGGCGCAGGTACGTCTCCTCGAAGTGGGCGAGCCATGCCTCCTTGGCCTCCTTGTAGGGCAGCTCCACGCGCACGGTGGGGGCCCCGGCCGACGCCGCCGGGGCGCTGGCCGCCTGGAGGAACGAGGCATCCAGCGCGCCGGAGAGGGCCACGCTGCGCTCGACGAAGTTGCGCAGCTCGCGCACGTTGCCGCGCCAGGGCAGGGTGGAGAGCTGGTGCATCGTCTCGGGGCTGGGGGCGGTGAAGGGCCGGGGCGGCAGGCCGAGCGAGCGGAACGTCTCCGTCCACAGGTGCTCCAGCAGGTGCGGCAGATCCTCCAGGTGCGCGCGCAGCGGTGGCACGCGCACCATGCCCACGGCGAGCCGGAAGTACAGGTCCTCGCGGAACTGCCCGCGGTTGACGGCCTCGCGCAGGTCGCGGTGCGTGGCGGCCACGAAGCGCACGTCCACGCTCCGGTACCCATCCGCGCCCACGCGCTTGACCTGCCGGCGCTCCAGCGCGCGCAGCAGCTTGGGCTGCACGGCCAGGGGCAGCTCGCCCAGCTCGTCCAGGAAGAGGGTGCCCCCGCTGGCGGCCTCGAAGGCGCCCCGGCGCTCGTGGGTGGCGCCGGTGAAGGCGCCCTTCTCGTGGCCGAACAGCTCGCTCTCCACCAGCTCGGCGGGGATGGAGCCGCAGTCCACCACCACGAAGGGGCCCGAGGCCCGCGGGCTGGCCTGGTGGAGCGCCTCGGCCACCAGCTCCTTGCCGGTGCCGCTCTCGCCCTCGACGAGCACCGTGGCGTCCGTGGCGGCCAGGCGTGCCAGCTGGGCGAACAGGGCCCGCATCACGGCGCTCTCGCCCACCAGCTTGCCGAAGCGGGGCTCGGGGTGCAGGGGCAACACGTCCCGCGTGGCCACCAGGGAGAAGCGCACCGTGGTGCCGCCGAAGGTCAGCGTGGAGCCGTCCGCCACATAGGCGTCCTGCACGCGCACGTGGTCCACCTTCGTGCCGTTGGTGCTGCCCAGGTCCTTCACCCGGTAGCCGCCACGCTCGCGCACCAGCTCGGCGTGGAAGCGCGACACGGTGGTGTCGGTGAGCACCAGATCATTGCCCGGGGCCGTGCCGACGGTGAGCTTCTCGGCGGAGCTGCTCACCGTGGTGCCCGCGTCCGGGCCGGCCGACACCTCGAGGTTCACCCTCCGGACGGAGAGCCCGCTGGCCGGTGTCTGCGCGGGGATGAGCTCGGTACGCCCTGACATGCCCGCCGTGCATAGCACCTTCCGTCCGGGAGGGCACGGGGCGAGGAAGCACGGGCACCGCCGGCGTCACGTCTCCTCGTCCCCCTGGCCTTCGAGCAGGGCGGCGGAGAACGGGCTCGCGGCTCTCTTCCCGGGCCCGGAGGCCCCCGGGGTACGCCCGGCGGCGAGCGTCTCCGCCACCAGCTCGGCCACATGCCAGGGCTGCTCCGCCCCGGAGCCGGTGTCCACGTCCAGCAGGGCGCGCGCCATGTCTCCCGCGGAGGCGAAGCGCTCGGAGGGGTGGGGGCGCAGGGCGCGCTGGAGGACGCCCGCCAGAGCCGGCCCAGCCCGTTGCAGCAGGTGCTCGGCGGGCTCCAGGCGCGCGTCCCGTACGGCGAGCAGCAGCTGTGCCTCCGTGGCCGCCGCGAAGGGGCCGCGGCCCACCACCGCCTCGTAGAGGAGCACCCCGAGCGAGAAGAGATCGGCCCTCGCGTCCAGGGGGCCGCCGCGCACCTGCTCGGGGGACATGTAGCGCAGCGTGCCGCGCGTGCTGCCGGGCGCGGTGCGCGAGGGCGTGCGCAGCCCCTTGGCGATGCCGAAGTCCGCCAGCTTCACGTCGCCGGTGTGGCCCAGCAGCACGTTCGCGGGGCTCACGTCCCGGTGGACGAGCCCCAGCCACTCGCCCCGGGTGTCGCGCAGGCCGTGCACGTGCTCGAGCGCGCGCAGCAGGCACAGGCCCAGGTGCCGCACGAGCGGGGGCGCCAGCGGTCCTCGCGCGGCGAGCGCCCGGGCCAGATCCACCCCCTCCACGTACTCCAGCACCAGGTAGGGCGCACCCGCCTCCAGCCCGAAGTCCAGCACCGAGACGACGTGCGCGTGGCCGAAGGTGGCCATCAGCCGCGCCTCCTGGGCGAACATCTGCCGGTAGGCCTCCTGTCCGGCCAGCTCCGGCAGCAGGCGTTTGACGACCACCGGCTTCTCGAAGCCCTCGGGCCCGGGCAGGACGCCGAGGAACACCTCCGCCATCCCTCCGCGCGCCAGGCGGGACACCAGCCGGTAGCGGCCCACCGTGCCTGCCTCTCCTAACTGCGTCATCGCGCCACTATAGCGGGCGAACACTCAGTCCTGGGCGTCCTGGCAGACCGAGCCCGAGCCACAGACGAAGAACGCGGTGTTGAAGAAGTCCGTCCCGCTCGAGCACGAGGTGGTGCGGATGCGCTCCAGGCACGTCTCGAGCCCTTTCTCGTTGATGGCGGGGCAGTTGTCCGCAGTCCACGCGCCCTGGAAGAAATCGCGGGCCTTCACCTCGCACTCCTTCCGGTCCTGGAACTCCTTGCCATCGCCGGAGCCGATTTCCTCACACTCATCGTAGTAGTCGCAGGCGGAGTCGGTGGCCTGGCGTTGCGCATCTTCGCGGGTGGTCGGGCCACACGCGGGGAGAACGAGGAGCAGGGACAGCAGGGAGAGGGAGGAAGAGATGCGCATGGGGGTGACTCGCGAAACGGGGTGATGGGTGGGACAACGACGTGCTCCCCATGAGCAAGGGGCGGACCAACGCCAAACCCGCGAAACGACGAGGCGGCGGTGCGGGGGTTGTAGGCTCGAGACAACAGGGGGCGCCGGACCTGTAGGCCGCGGCCAACACCCTGCAGAGAAGGAGATGAAGCGATGACGGACGCGAGCTCGACGACACCGCGCGATGGGGCACGAGGCCGGGGTGCAGGGCGGTCGCTGCTGGGATTGTCTGGACGCGGGTGCAGGCGCTCATGAAGCCATCCGACTTCAGACCGGAGCGGCTGGCCGTTGAGGATGTTTGAGCTGTCCCCCGCGCACGCCCTCCCCGTGGCCGGGGCTGGCTTCATTCGGGGTGATGCACAGCTTGCCCGACCGTATTACCCAGCCTTCGCCCTGGGCGGCAACGAAGCGGGTAGCGCCGTCCTCCGCTGCACGATTCAAGGAGCCCTGTCATGACTGATTCAGCAACGGACACTCGCAACACCTCGGCTGCCGCCGGGTTTTCGCGCCGGCAGGCGCTGGGGCTGGCGGCGGCCGGCGTTGCCGGTTCTTTCCTCTCCTGTGAGAGCGCTCCCGCGGCCAACGCAGCCCAGCCCAGGCGGTCTGCCGACCGCCGGTTCTTTCGCCACCGAGTCGGCCGGGACCTGGAACTGCTGGTCCTCGATGACGGCTTCGTGGAGCTACCGGCCGCGAACTACGCCCTCGGTGTACCAGCCGCGCAGTGGCAGCCGCTGTTACAAGAGGCGGGTCTACCCGTCGACGTAGTCCGCAGTCAGATCAGTCCAGTACTGGTGCGCTCGCGGGACCGGCTGGTCCTACTAGACACTGGGTTTGGTGCACTCCCGACACCGGACGGGCGGCGCACCGCAGGGCATCTGCAAGCCTCGCTGCGGGCTGCGGGGTACCGCCCTGAGGATGTAGACACCATCGTGATCTCTCACGCCAGTGCCGATCACCTGGGTGGCCTCATCAACTCGGAAAGGGAGCTCGCTTTTCCCGAAGCGCAGATCGTCTTCGCCCGAGAAGAGTGGGACTTTTGGCGGGAAGAGCGTCCTACCCCGAATCTGGACGAAGGCAGCCGCGCGTTCTTCCTCACCTTCACCCGGCAGATTTTTCCGCTCATCGAGCGAAGGGTACTGCTGGTCGACCGGGATGTGCAGCTGGCACGTGGGGTCAACGTGGCCCCTTTGCTGGGGCACACTCCTGGACACATCGGTCTACAAGTGCAATCGGATGGTCAGAGGGTGATCCTCAGCTGCGACGCCCTGGCTCACCACGTCCTGTCCTTCCGCCACCCGGAGTGGCGGTTCTTGGCGGACGTCGAGCCCGAACACACTGTCGCTGTCCGCCGCGCCATCCTGCAGGAGGCAAGTGATCGCTCCGACACACTCCTGCACGGCTACCACTTCCCGTTCCCGGGTCTCGGGCGTGTCCGCAGCATTCCTGGTGGCGGTTTCGTGTTCGATCCCGTGCGACTCCAGTAGGCAGGGGGGCTTGCCCCGGTTACGTCGAAGAGCGCCATGCGAGCCTGCTCGTGCGTGGCGAAGTCGGCCTCGTGAACGACTCGATGGGGAAGTGGGCAGTCGTGAGCGCTCCCGCTGGCCCAGCTTGTTACTTCAAGTCTGCGAGCACCTCTCGTACAATGAGACTCGGAGATTGATGAGGCTCACCGTATGTCCTTTGTTTTCAGTGCGTATCGCCAACCGAAGAGGAGTTTGCAAGGACTGCCGGCGGCTACCTCACTCGTGTGCCTGGCGGTGCTCACTTGGGTGTTTATTTGCAGCGAAATCCCCACCAGGTGGGCGCAGTCCTTGAGTCTGATGGGGGGCATCGGATGGGTCATCGCCTTGGTTATTGGATACCTACGTCCCAATAAGATCGCGCTCGGCCTGGGCGTGTTGGGGGCGATGCTGCTGGGGACTGGAATGATGGTCGTAGCCGACCCCTTCTGCCTTTCCTCCTCCTCCTCCTGCATTCCCTTTGAAGAGAATCCCGACGGCTCGTTCGTCATTCGTGAATGCACCGTATACCGCCCAGCTTGCTTCTAATCCGCGAAGCCGACGGAACCGCGCGGCCTTTCGCTCCAAGCTGAAGATGCCCGTGCTGGTCCTGAAGACGTCGTGCCTGGCGGGAGGCGACGAGTCGGAGGGGGCGCGGCGGGTGCTTCGTGTTGGAGACGGCGGTGCGGAGCGCGAACCTCGAAATAGGTTGCATGCAATTTAATTTTAAGCAATATGGGTGGCGACCGAGCCGCGCGCCGCGCGAGCAGAAGGAGTCCACCATGTCGACGCCTGCCAGCCCGAACCCTGGAAAGCTCGTCTGCAGCGTCGGTGTCTCCCTCGAACAAATCATCAAGCTCCGCGAGGACCTTCAGGCCCTGACGCGCGTGATCCACGCGCCGGGCGAGGTCAGTTGCGAGCGCTGAGGGGCATCCGCTGCTCACGGCTTGCCGGCCAGCATTCACGAACTTTCCTTGGAGGATTCATGTCTCAAGACGTTGCCGTGGCAGCCCCCAGTCTCCTGAAGACCCTTGCACGCATCTGGCTGGGAGCCTCCTTGCTCCTCGCGGGTGCGGGCCACCTCACGTGGGCCCGCACCGAGTTCCTGGCACAGGTTCCGAAGTGGGTGCCACTCGATGCCGACTTCGTCGTCCTCGCTTCGGGCGTGGTCGAGCTCGTGCTCGGCGCGGCGCTCATCTTCGCGCGCCGCCTGCGCCCGCACGTCGGGTGGGTGACGGCCGCGTTTTTCGTCGCGGTCTTCCCGGGCAACATCTCGCAGTACGCCAATGGCATCGACGCGTTCGGTCTCGACACCGACAGGGCGCGGTTCATCCGGCTCTTCTTCCAGCCCGTCCTCGTCGCCTGTGCGCTCTGGTCGACCGGCGCGTGGGCGGCCTATCGCGCGTCGAAGCGCTCGGCGTGAGGTTGGTCTCGAGCTGCCAGGCAAAAACCCGACCAGCGCCCGGGTAAAACATTATCTCCCCGTTTAAATTGAATTAACCTGTTGACACTCGGATTTCGGCGCTCGCAATGTTGGCCCGTCGCCGAGGTCGGCGACAGGGAGCGCGCGATCGCGCCGCGGGCAGTCCCGCAGCACGTACGGCGCGCATCGATGCCATCGCGTCCACGACGCTCATTGCAGGGGATCGCACCATGTTGAAGTCGAAGCAACTCTCGTCCAGCCTCCGTTCCGCCCGCCGAGCCTGGCCGGCGCTCGCCGTCCTCGCCCTGGCCGCGATCGCGCCGACGGCCCATGCCGATTCGGCGATCTACGGCGGCGGCCCGTTCTATTCCGGCGGCACCGCGGTGATGGACGACCTGCGCAACTCGGGCTTCACCACCGTGATCCTGTGGAGCTTCCACATCGAGGACAACGGCGACCTGGTCTACAACGACATCCCGGTGGTCAAGAACGGCGCCTACATCGGCGACCCGGCCTGGCCGACGCGGCTGGCCACGCTCAAGACCGCGCCGACCTCGGTCAATCGCATCGAAGTGTCGATCGGTGCCTGGAGCGTTCCCGATTTCGAGCGCATGGCCAGGCTGGTCAACGGCACCGCCGCCGGCTGCGGCAGCACCATCGTCTGCGGCACCGGCAGCAACAGCATCCTGTACCGCAACTTCCAGGCGCTGAAGACCGTCACCGGCGCCGACGCGGTCAACTTCGACGACGAGAGCGCCTACGACCTCTCCCCGACCACCCAGTTCGGTCAGATGCTGATCGGCCAGGGCTACAAGATCTCCTTCGCGCCCTACACCAATCAGAGCTTCTGGAAGAACCTCAAGGACAACCTCGGCAGCGCGGTCGACACCATCTACCTGCAGGTGTACGACGGAGGCGCCGGCAACAATCCGGCGAGCTGGAACACCGCGATGGGCATGACCGTCGACCCGGGCCTGTGGTCGCGCCACGGCACCGGCTGCGGCAGCGGCGACAGTCCGACCACGGTGCAGAGCAAGATGAGCAACTGGAAGGCCACCGCCGGCATCATCGGCGGCTTCATGTGGCTGTATGACGATATCCAGCTGTGCTGGTCGCAGGGCACGACCGCGCAGTACGCGGCGGCGATCAACACCGCGGTCAGCGGCAACACCCCGCCGGTGGCCAATTTCGGCGTCAGCGTGAGCGGACTGACCGCGAACTTCAGCGACTCCTCCAGCGACATCGACGGCAGCATCGCCTCGCGCAGCTGGAATTTCGGCGACGGCAGCGGCTCGACCGCGATCAACCCCAGCCATGTCTACGCCAGCACCGGCAACTACAACGTCAGCCTGACCGTGACCGACAACGGCGGCGCCAGCCACACCAAGACCCAGACCGTCTCGGTTGGCGTCGGCAACGTCAACCTGGCGCTCAACAAACCGGCGACCGGCTCCAGCGCCTGCAACAGCAGCGAAACGCCGGCCAAGGCGGTCAACGGCAGCGTCTCCGGCGGCACCACCGACAAGTTCTGCTCGTTGACCTCTCAGTCCTGGCTGCAGGTCGATCTCGGCTCGGTGCAGACGGTCAGCAGCTTCGTGGTCAAGCATGCCGGCGCCGGCGGAGAATCGAGCACCTGGAACACCAAAGCCTTCACCATCCAGACCTCCAGCAACGGCACCAGCTGGAGCACCCCGGTGACGGTGACCAACAACACCGCCAACACCTCGACCCACTCGATCAGCGCCACCTCGGCGCGCTACATCAAGTTCAACGTGACCACCCCGACCCAGAACGGTGACCCGGCGACGCGCATCTACGAATTCGAGGTGCGCTGACCCCGCCGATCCTCGCTCCAGCGGTTGCGCAGGCCGCGCGCCAGCCGTCCGGAGAAGGCGCGCGTCAGCACCGTGTGGTGCGATTTGTCACTGAAGAGGGCGGCGCGGTGCTCGGCGTGGCGCCGGACTCCTCGCAGGCGAGGAACGCGGTGCCGAGCTGCCCGGCCTGTGCGCCCAGCGTGAGCGCCGCGCGGATGCCGCGCGCGTCGGAGATGCCACCGGCGGCGATGACAGGCGCCTTCACCCGGTCCGCGACGAGCTGGGTGAGGGCGAACGTCCCCATCAGCGCGTCCTCCGCCCGCGCGAGGAACGACGTCCGGTGTCCGCCCGCCTCCATGTCTCGCTCATGGGGGGAAGGATAAGAGCCGCTGGTTCTCTTCGCGCTGCCCGGCATCAGGTCATGGATGAAAATCCGACCGACAAAACCAAGACGCTCTAAAGGCAACCGGCTTCGCGATAGTCGGCCTTGAGCTCGGTGAGCTTCCCCGCGTCGTCAATCCGCCAGAGGACAGACGCCCGAATCCGGCAAAAGACGGTGTGATGGTCTCGGTCGGCCCGTTTCTCCTCGCCCGGCCTGGCGTTCCAGGTCTGTAGCTCAAACCCTTGCGCTCGAAGAGCTGAAGCCATAGCCGCCTCGCTGCTGCCTATCGGGAAAGCGGCCTGGACACGGCGGGTAAGTTCCGCTGTCGCGGATTCCCAATGGGGAGGCAGTCCCTGTATCAAGGCAGAGGGGGGGCGCTCCGGGGTGTCGGCCTGAAGTTTGCTGACAAGACTACCGATGAAAAAGGCCGCGACCAACGAGCCTGACCAGAGCGCGGCGGTCAGCCATCGGCGATGAGACATGGGACGTTCCTTGATGGAAATCTGCCGGCACCCTATCACACCGCACGGAAAAAACCGCTGAAGGTCATCCGGCGGTTTGGGGGTGACGGTCGATCAGGCTGCTGGCGATCCTGGCCTGGGCGGACGACGGGGGAATCGATCAAGAACCTCTACACCTCGAGCAACGTCGTGACGCGCGAGCAGCTGCCGGGCTGGAATTAGCCTCCGCGGCAGGCCGGGACGTTGGGCTGATCGACGCGGCGAGCTCCAGAATGTCGGAATGGCTCTCGAAGGACGCCAGCCACCGAGAGGACTGATGCACCATTCGGACCGGGCTTGCTGCATCCCCTGAATGGAAGCACCGTGCGCGATCGGCCATACTTCGCCGCCTGCCCGAGACTCCATGCGTCCCCGGTCGTCCATCATCACCCTCCTGCTCGCACTGGCCGCATCGCTGGGCCCCTGCGACGCCGCGGCCACGTCCCTCGATCACTACGCCTACACCCCGCTCCCGGTAAACGACGGCGCGCCCGCCGACATCTGGACGCTGGCGCAGGCGCCCACGGGATACCTCTGGCTCGGCACCGGCATGGGCCTCTATCGATTCGATGGTGTCCGCTTCGACCGCTATCCGCTGCGGGAGGGGCAGCGGCTGCCCTCCTCCAACATCAACGCGCTGAAGGTGCTGCCCAACGGTGACATCTGGCTGGGTTTCTTCGCCGGAGGTGCGGCGCGACTGCGTGATGGCCGCTCCACCGTCTTCGGCCCCCGAGAGGGGATGCCGCCCGGCCGTGTGCTGAGGTTCGCCGGCACCCCGGACGGTGCGCTCTGGGCCGCCGCCGCGGGCGGGTTGGCCAGGTATGAGGAGGGGCAATGGCATGTCGTGGGCCGGGAATGGGGCTACGACGACGGCGCCGCGGAATATGTCTACGTCGATCGGCGCGGCGTGCTTTGGGTCTGCACGCCACGCCGGCTGGTCTTCCTCCGCCCGGGGGAGCGGCGGTTCCAGGACACGGGAGAAACGATCTCCCGGGATGCCGTGCTCGCGGAGGACCTCGACGGTCGGCTTTGGCTGAGCGAGGAGCTCCAAGGGACGCGTCCTCTGCCGGATCATGCCCGGTCCGTCCCGCCGGGCACCGCACCCGTGTCTTCAGCGGCTCCGCCGACATCCGGCTCATCTTCGTCGTCTTCGACGGCGGGCGCGCCTGCCTTCGCACGGGCCAAGCAGATGCTGTTCGCCCGCGACGGCAGCCTCTGGCTCACCATCTGGGGTGCCGGCATCTGGCGACTGCCCACCCCGGCCAGCATTCCGACCGGGCGCGGCCTGCGCCCCTCGGACCCGCTGGAGAAGTTCGAGCAGCCCGATGGACTGGCCTCCCCGGTGGTGGTGCCGGTGATCGAGGACACCGAGGGCACCGTGTGGGTGGGCACGAACGCCGGGCTGGCGAGTTTCCAGAAGAAGCGCTTGCATGACATCCCCGAGCTGTCGTCAGCGTCTCAAGGGGGCTTTACGCTCGCGGTTCTGGATACCCGGGTGATGGCGGGCAATCAGCGGACCGCGCTGGTGGTGGACCCTCCCGCCCCACCTCGCGCCTACGGGGGTCCGGTACCGACCCGCACGGCCATCTTCGCCGCCGATGGCGCGCTGTGGTGGTTCAACGGACGGGAGGTGTTTCGGCGCGTAGGCGACACGCTGCGGAAGTTCGAACTCCCCGCCGGAGCCGTTGAGACGCATGTGATGGCCTTCATGCCCAACGGCGAGGACGGCATGTGGCTGTCCATCGTCGGCCACGGGATCTTCGTCGCCACACCCAAGGGGATCCAGCCCGAAAGGCGGTTCGGCGACAGCCCCGCCCCCAACGCCATGGCGCTCGGTCCCGGCAACGTGGTCTGGCTGGCGTTCGAGGACGAAGTGGTCCGGTGGTCCGGCGGCCACTCGATCCGATACGGCGCGGGTGATGGGCTGGCGATCGGCCGCGCCACCACGATCCACGCGACCGACAAGAACCTGTGGGTCGCCGGCGAGAGCGGGGTCGCGCGTTTCGACGGCCAGCGCTTCGCGACGATTCTGGCGAGCCGGGACATCGCCTTTGGTCTCATCACCGGCATCGTCGAGTCGCCGGACGGAGACCTGTGGATGAACGGCGGGCGGGGCGTGGTCCAGGTGAAGGCTGGCGACATCGAAAGGATGTTCTCGCGGCCCGGCGGTGCGCTGAACTACCGCCTGTTCGACTGGCGCGACGGGCTGCCCGGCATCGCCTTGCAGGCGGGCCCGGTCCCCACGGCGGTGCGGGACCAGCGCGGTCGGTTGTGGTTCGCGACCAACCGCGGCGTCACGTGGCTGGACCCGGCCGCGTTGCTCAGGAACGAGCGCCCGCCCCGGACCGAGATCCAAAGCGTGCGGGCCGGCGACCGTACCTATCTCGCTGGGGACGACCTGCATCTGCCGGAAGGTACCCACAGCGTGACGCTGCGCTACACCGCCGTCACGCTCGCGGCGGCGGACCGGGCACGCTTCCGCTACCGGCTGGAGGGCGTGGACGGCGAGTGGCACGACGGCGGCTCGCTGCGCGAGGCGACCTACGCCAATCTCACCCACGGTCGCTATCGTTTCCGCGTTGTGTCCTCCAACGGTGACGGCGTGTGGGACGAAACCGGTGCCGCGCTGGACTTCACCATCGAGCCCACCCTGGTCCAGACGAAGGCTTTCGCCGTTGCCTGTGTGGTCTCTCTGTTGGCCATCGCCTGGAGCGCGTACCGGATGCGGGCCCGCGTCATCGAAAACCAGGTCCAGCTGCGACTGGAAGAGCGCCACCGCGAGCGGGAGCGGATTGCCCGGGAACTGCACGACACGCTGCTCCAGGGCGTGCAAGGCCTGGTGCTTCAGTTCGACAGCCTGGCCAGGCGCATCGTCGACCCCGAGCTCAACGAAAGCATGGAGCGCGCGATCGTGAAGGCCGAGGGCGTGATCTCCGCCGCGCGCGACCGGGTCTCCGAGCTGCGCACGACCGACGGGCCGCTCGGCACAGC
Organism: Archangium violaceum; assembly: GCF_016887565.1. Lineage (NCBI taxonomy): Bacteria > Pseudomonadati > Myxococcota > Myxococcia > Myxococcales > Archangiaceae > Archangium > Archangium violaceum. Next base: position 7,713,850 of record NZ_CP069396.1, on the reverse strand, counting down.
GCTCGCTTGTGCGGCGCGGGAACTGGCGGATGGAAAGCACCTCGTCAACGTCTCCGTCACCGGCGACGAACGGCCGCTGCGCGCCGCCGTCCGCGACGAGTTGCTCATGATCGCCCGGGAGGCGGTGGCCAACGCGGTACACCACGCGAAGGCCCGGTCCATCGCCGTGTCCCTGAGCTATGACGAGCACTGTTTGAGCCTGTGCGTGAAGGATGACGGCATGGGCCTGGACCCCATCCATGCCAGCCACAACGGCAAGCCGGGCCGCTACGGCATCAAGGGCATGTTCGAGCGCGCCAGGCGCCAGGGTGGAGCACTGCGGATACTCAGTGCGCCGGAGGGTGGCACGCAGGTGGAAGTGCGGATCCACGCGGCATCCGCCTATGCGGGAACTTCATCCGGCCTGTTGCTCCGGTGGATGAAACGGCTCAAGGCCGGCAGGCCCGAATGAACCGCATGGCCCCTGGGTGCTTCACGCTTCTTCATATTCCCGTCACACGAGTTCATGCTCGCTCTGGCGGGCCGGTGCGAGGATGGCACGCATGAAGGGGGGCAGGGTGCCCCCGGGAGTGACACGGAATGGCGTCAGGGAAGGCGATTCTCGGAGGCATGCTGGGGCGGTTCCTGTTCCGCGACGCGCGGGTGGCGCAGGTGCGTGACATCTCACCTCGCTTCCGCTGGATGGAGCTGGAAGGCGAGGCGCTGCGCGACGTCTCCTGGAGCGCGGGGGACAAGGTGCAGGTGTTCTTTCCGCGCGTGGGAATGCGGACGTACACGCCCCTGGCGTGGGACGCGGCTCGCGGGGCGACGCAGTTGCTCGTCTACCTCCATGGCAACAGCCCCGGCGCGGAGTGGGGCCGCAACGTGCGGGTGGGGGACGGCTGCCAGTTCATGGGGCCTCGCGGCTCCCTGGCGCTCATGTCCCTGCAGGGGCCCGTGGTGCTGTTCGGAGACGAGACGTCCTTCGCCGTGGCCCACACGCTGCGGAACCTGCGGGCCGGCGCGGAGGGCGTCGAGCAGGTGTTCGAGGTTTCCTCCCGAGACGAGTCCGAGACGGTGCTGCGGGAGTTCCAGCTGTCGGATAGCGCCGTGGTGGAGCGCGCGTCCGACGAGGGACACCTGCCCGCCGTGGCGGAGCGTCTGGGCGCCGCACTGAAGCGGCGGCCGGGCGCGCAACTCGTCATGACGGGTCGGGCGCAGGCCATCCAGGCGCTGCGCGCGCGGCTCCGGGCGGACGGCGTGGGCGCGCCGCAGAAGGTCAAGGCGTACTGGTCCGTGGGGAAGCGCGGGCTCGACTGAGGCGCCTCCATCTTTCCGTCCATGGGCCGCAGGATTTACGCGGTGCGTCATCCGTGTCATGGTCCGCCGCGAGCGAACCTTGATGACACCCAAAGACACTGAAGCTCCAGCGGTGCAGACCGACCTGGCCCCGCCCGTCCCCGCCGGAGCGCTCTCCGCGCCGCTGCCCGCCGCCCGGGCTGGTGGCGGCAAGCTGGAGTTCGCCCTCGGGGTCCTCAACGGCGTCCTGGGGGACTACCTCCACCGCCAGAACAACGGGCTGGCCACGCCGATGGAGCTCTTCCTCGACGGGCACCCGGTGCGGCTGGACCGGGAGTCGCTCCTGCGTGCGTACCCCGCGCCCACGGGCCGGCTGGCGCTCTGGGTACATGGGCTCGCCGTCACCGAGGCCGTCTGGTCCTTCCCTGGCGAGCCCGCGGTGACCTACGGCGCGCTGCTGCAACGGGACCAGGGCGTGACGCCGCTCTACCTCCGCTACAACACGGGCCTGCACATCTCCGACAACGGCGAGGCCCTGGCCCGGCTGCTGGAGACGCTGGTGGCCTGTTTCCCCGTCCCCGTCGAGGAACTCATCCTGGTGGGCTACAGCATGGGCGGGCTCGTGGTGCGCAGCGCGTGCCACGTGGCCGCCGAGGCGGGGCACACCTGGCTGTCCCGGGTCCGCCGCGCCCTCTACCTGGGCGTACCGCACCTGGGCTCGCCGCTCGAACGGGCGGGCAGGGCGGTGAGCCACGTGTTGCGAGCGATTCCCAATCCCTACACGCAATTGGTGGCGGACGTCGTCGACCTGCGCAGCAGCGGCGTGAAGGATCTGGGATACGGGAACCTGGTGAAGCAGGACTGGGAGGGCACCGAGGGCGAGGCGCGCCTCCAGAACCGCCGCCACCCCGTCCCGCTGCTCCCGGAGCTGTCCCATCACCTGCTCGTTGGCTCTTTGGGCAACGACGAGCGCCACCTGCTCTCGATGCTCTTCGGAGACGGCGTGGTGCCCCTGGCGAGCGCCGCGGGACGGGCGGAGCCGGAGGACCGCTCGCCTGTGTTTCCGCAGGAGAACGTCAAGGTCGTGGCGGGGGTGGATCACATCGCCCTGGCCCACCACGCGGCTGTCTATGCCCAGGTGAGGGCCTGGTGCGAACAGGAGCTTCCATGAAGAAGTGGCACGGATTGATGGAGCTGGTACGGGACGCGGTGGACAAGGGCGCGACGGCGGTGGAGCAGGTGCACAAGCGCACCGCCGCGAAGCCCTTCGAGCTGCTGGAGAAGGTGCCCCCGATCGCGGTCCCCGTCCGGGGCGTGCACGAGCTCCATGACCTGGCTGTCTCGGGCTCGTATGGGATGGTCCGGTGGGTCAACCGCGTGGTTGGCACGACGGTGGGCGTCGCGCTCGACCTGATCGAGCAGTCACGCGCGCAAGACGTCAGCCCAACCACTCCGGGCGCCGCACCGTACCCGGCGGAGTTGGTGCGACCCCCAGACAGCTCACGGGCGTGACGGGCCGGTTCACTGCATGGGCAGAGCGCCTGACTGCATGGCCCTCACGGACGCTCGCGCGATTCTGTACCTGTGTCCTCGCAAGCCGGACACACCTCGGTGCGCACATGTCGCCGACAGAGCAGACGGCGCATGTTCTTCATGCTTTCTCATCCACCAAGGAAAACAGATATGCAGCGTCGTACCTACGGACTGTTCAACCTGACCGTCTCGGTGCTCGCGGGCTCGTGGGCCCTGGGTTGTGGAGGTCCCGCCCCCGAGGAATCGCAGCCCGCCACCGGCGAGCAGCTCGCCTCGCGTAAGGATGCCTCGTACATCCACAACGGCAATGCGTGGTCCATGAGCAATGGCGTGGCCAGCATCCCCGTGTGCTGGGACAGCACCGGCTTCGACACCGAGAAGGGCTGGGTGCGCAGCATCGTCGAGGCGCGCTTCGAGGGACAGCCGTTCTTCCACGTGGACTTCACCGGCTGGGGCCAGTGCAGCGTGTTCTCGTCGGGCATCCGTATCCAGCTTTCCGACACCACGTCCGACAACAATCCGCGGGTGAAGGCCCTGGGCCGCGGGTTGAACGGCATGGCCAACGGCATGGTGCTCAACTTCACCTTCAACAATTGGGGCTACGGCAGCTGCAACACGGCGACGGTGGGGGACTCGGGGCGGCGCTACTGCATCGAGGCCATCGGCGTGCACGAGTTCGGCCATGCCCTGAGCCTGGCCCACGAGCAGAACCGGGGTGACAAGCCGTCGAGCTGCACGGACTCGCCGCAGGGCACCAACGGCGACATGTACGTGGGCAACTTCGATCAGGGCTCGCTCATGGCCTACTGCAACCCGACCTGGAACAACGGGGGCAACCTGAGCCAGGGCGACGTGGCTGGCCTGGCTCGCCTGTACGGCGGCGGCGGTGACGTCTTCGTGGGCAGCTCCACCGGCTCCGGCTTCTCCAGCGGCCAGGCCCGCCACGATGGCTTCTGCATCGGCAACGAGGTCTGCCTCACCGGTGACTTCAACGGTGACGGCCGGCAGGACCTGGTGACCTTCACGCGGGGCACCGCCCATGATGTCTACGTCGCGCTCTCCACCGGCACCGGCTTCAACGGCAGTGGCTGGAAGTGGCACGACGACTTCGCCTACGACGGAGAGACTCCCCGCGTGGGAGACGTCAATGGCGACGGCAAGGATGACATCGTCGTCTTCACGCACAGCCCCGCCAATGATGTGTACGTGGCCCTGTCCACCGGCTCCAGCTTCGGCGGCGCCGGGCTGTGGCACGGCGACTTCGCCTATACCGGCGAGCTGCCCGAGGTGGGCGACTTCAACGGTGACGGCCGCGACGACATCGTCACCTTCACCCAGGGCTCCGCCAATGATGTGTACGTGGCCCTGTCCACCGGCTCCAGCTTCGGCGGCGCCGGGCTGTGGCACGGCGACTTCGCCTACAGTGGCGAGACGCCGAAGGTGGGCGACTTCAACGGTGATGGCCGCGACGACATCGTCACCTTCACCCAGGGCTCCGCCAGTGATGTGTACGTGGCCCTGTCCACCGGCTCCAGCTTCGGCGGCGCCGGGCTGTGGCACAGCGACTTCGCCTACAGCGGCGAGATTCCGGCCGTGGGCGACGTGAATGGTGACGGCCGCGATGACATCGTCACCTTCGTGCGCGGCAGCCAGGGCACGGTGTACGCCGCCACCTCCAGCGGCGGGAGCTTCAACGGCTATAGCTGGCTGTGGAGCACCGGCCTCTGCCTCGCGCAGGATGTGTGCGCGGTGGCGGACGTGACGGGTGACGGCCACGCCGACGCCATCGGCTTCAAGCGGAACTGAGCCACCGCGCTGGCCGGCGTCCAGCCCCTGGGCACTCCCTGGGGCGGCGCCGGCCGGCCTGATCCTCAGCTGAAGGTCGTGACCAGGTTCAGCGGGCCGGCGGGGACACCCACATCGCGGCCAGCGGGGTCATCCGAGGGCGTCTGCCAGGCGTTGGCCTCCGTCACGGTGTGGCCCGTGGCCTCGTTCGTGATGGACATCCTGCCATTGTGGCCCGCGGGGCTGATCTGGCTGGTGTCGTAGCCACTCCAGCCCGTGGCGGCGTTCGCGAAAGTCGCCTCGCCCCAGGTCTGACCGGAGTTCGCGCCCGGATTCGCCGTGCCGTCCTTCGATGCGCACCACGCCACACTGCTGTTGCTGTCGAACGCCACGATCCGCGACTCGCCGGGCTGGAGCGTGAACTTCTTCGGCGTGCTCTTGTCGAAGTTCTGTCCGTCGTTCGGGTTGCCGTTCCCGCCCGTCTTGTTCCAGAGGGTGATGGTCTGCGGCTCGTTCGTGTTGTTGGTGAACGTGTTCGTGTACTTGTACTGGCTCTTCTGGCTCGGCTCGATGAGCCGCATGTTGCTGTTGTAGGGCGAGCCGACGTTGTTCTTGGCCAGCCACGGCTCGCTCGGATTCACCGGGTCGGTGGACCCGGCGGATGGCGCGCCGAACCCGGGACCCGCGTCGGAGCCAGGACCCAGGGGCTGGGTGTCGGTCGCGCCGCCCACTCCGCCCACCGAGAAGCCATCCACTCCGGACGCGAGGTCCCACGGTCCCTCGCCCAGGTCGCCGACCTGGCCTCCCTGTCCCTCCAGGCCCTTCAGCAGCTGCATGAGGTCGCCAAGCGCCTGCGACACCTGATTCAAGGTGTTCTCGAAGACACCCGAGACCGCGCCTGGCTTGCCCGGGCCCTGCTCGAAGGAGTCCGCCATGAGCTTCTGCCGCAGGTCATTCCCAGGCCGCGAGGCCGGGGTGCTCTCCACCCGCTGAACTGGCGAGGACACGGTCTCGATGGGGGAGGCGATGACGGGACGGTGGGAGATGGAGGAGATGGACATGGCGTGGCTGCTTTCGGGCGTGGGGCGTGTGGAACACGCCAGGGCCGCCATTGCGCGGCATGTGAGGACCAGGAGCAGGACGCATGCCAACCTCTGCCCCACCGCCCACGCATGCCCGGGCATCCCTCCTCCCGGAAAATCAGTCACTTGGGACGCGCACGCCCGTCCTCCCGCATCACGCGGCATGGTGACGGCAGTCACCACCTGGTGTCCGGAGTCACCGAGCGGGGGCGTATTCGTGCCGGAGCCCTGAAGAAAAAAGCGCTCGCTTGCCCGTTTTGTCCGCTCGCGGTTCTCAACGGATGAACCCACCACAACGGAGCAAGCCATGAAGACCGCCCTGAAGACCCTGTCCCTCGCCGCCGCCTTCGCCCTCGCTGCCAAGGCGACCCCCGCCCACGCGAGTGGAATTGGAGGGGCCGCCATGAAGGCCTCCGGCACGGCGGACGATAACTGCCCCGTCTACGCTTACGGGTGGATCGCCAACAGCTGCACCACGACGAAGTCCTTCATCGTGGCCCTGCCGTTCTCTGGCACCGCCGGGTATCGCACCTTCTCCGTGATGGCGCAGGGGGCCACCACCGGCGATGTGAGCTGCCGGATCGCGGCCACCGCCAACACCCAGACCGGTATCTACGCGGGAAGCTGGGTCTCGCTGCCGGCCGCGGGCAGCCCGCAGACCATCGAGCTGGGCACGCTCTTCACGGACACCAAGAGCTCGCTCTACGTGCTGTGCAACCTGGCGCAGAACGCCAAGATCTACTCCATCCAGTGGGACAACTAGTTCCTTCGCCACCGCCCCGGGAGACTCGCGATGCAGCGCACCCCCATCCTGGCCGGAATCACCGTGCTGCTGGCCTTCCTGGGCTGGCAGTGGCTGGAACACACCTCGCTGGAGGAGCAACGCCAGCAACAGCAGGCGGAGCTCGAGGCCACCCGCCGCGAGCTTCGAGAGGCGACCCGGGCCCTGGGTGAGCAGCGGGCCCAACTGGAGCGCCTCTCCCGGGACGTGGCGCGCCCGCCCGTCTTCGCGCCGGGCCAGACCCAGGCACTCCCCACCGAGCCGCCCGCCTCCGGTGATGGGGTGGAGCGCCCGGTCTCGCCGGCCCCGCCGGACCACCCGGCGCCGCCGTCCGAGCAGGAGGTGGTGGCCAACCTGGAGGAGGCGGTCCACGCCGAGCCGGGAGATCCCCAGTGGAGCCGGCAGGCTGAGGAGCTGGCCCGCGCCAGACTGGCGCGCATCCTCACCACCTCCCGGCTGGAGTCGGTGCACTGCGGTGCCTCTCTGTGCCGTCTGGAGACCTCGCACCCCAACCAGGAGGAGCTGGAACAGTTTCGCGAGCAGGTCCTGATGGCGCCCGAGCCGGTGCTCTGGAATGGAGCCTCCTATTCCTCCGTGCAGGGTGACGCCCGTGCCGGCACCCTGGTGACGGTCTCGTACGTGGCAAGGGAAGGGATGCCGCTCCCCATGCTGGAGCATCCCTGAGTCCTCTCTTGCTTCATGGGCTTCGTTTCGACCTTCCGCGAGGCGAAGTTCGAGGAGGTGGGCCGCGCGGGGCTTCACGCTGCTTCACCAGCGTCTTGGGCGCCTTGAGCCGCCAGCCCTGCTCGAGCCGCCGCCGACACTCCGGCACGCGCAGCTTCGAGAGCCGCGCCAGCACCGCGGGCCAGCCCCGGTAGTGGTCCGTGATGAAGTAGAGCTCTGGCAGCGCCTGGATCAGGAACTCCTGCTCATCGACGCTCTCCAACAGGAACACGACTGACTCGCCGTCTTCCTTCAAGCGGACGAATGACTTGCCGCGCACCTTGAGTGCCGGCGTACGGAACCAGATGCCCTCCTCCACCTCGGGCAGCTGGCAACCCAGCTTGACCAGTTGCTCCCATGTCATGGGCCAAGTCTACAGCTCGGCGCCGCACATGTGAGCGGAAGGGCTTGAACCTGGACCGGCAGTATCGGATACCGCAGCCAGGCCTCGAGACGAGAACACCGCGCTGAGGGAGGAATCCGCATGTCGACCGCCATCCAAGACGTACCCCTGAAGACCATCACGGGCAATGACGCCAGGCTTGGCGATTACACCGGCAAGGTCCTGCTGGTGGTCAATGTGGCCTCCAAGTGCGGATTGACGCCGCAGTATGAAGCCCTGGAGAAGCTCTACGCCGAACGCCGCGACAAGGGCCTGGTGGTGCTGGGCTTCCCGGCCAACGATTTCGCCGGCCAGGAGCCAGGGACGAACGAGGAGATCCAGGGGTTCTGCCGGTCCACCTTCGGCGTGGATTTCCCGATGTTTTCGAAGATCACGGTGACCGGACCGGACATCCATCCGCTGTACCGCGAGCTCACCCAGCGGTTCCCCAAGGCGGCCTCGCGGCCTGGCGAGAACTTCCGCGAGCGGCTGCGGGGCTATGGCATGACGCCGAACCCCGAGCCGGGTGTGCTCTGGAACTTCGAGAAGTTCCTGGTCGACAAGAACGGCGAGGTGGTCGCGCGCTTCGCGCCGGACGTGGCGCCGGACGATCCCATGGTGCTGTCCGCCATCGACAAGGCGCTCGCCGCCTGAGGGCGTGCTGTATCAGCCTGACTTCGCGAGCTCCGTGACGCCGGGCGCCGGGAACAGGGCTCGGCGGAGCGCGGCCGTGTAGACCCCACGGAACTCGCGCGCCACCCCGGCGCCGCGAGTGATGACGTCGAAGCCGTGGAAGGCGCCGGGCACCACGGTGACGTCGCACGGCACGCCGGCGGCCTGCAGGCGCCTGGCGTACGCGAGGTCCTCGTCGTGGAAGAGGTCGCAGGTGCCCACGCCCAACCAGGCCGGAGGGAGTCCCGAGAGGTCCTCGCGCCGCGCGGGCACGGCATGCGCCGGCACCTGCGCGCCACCCGGCTCGCGTCCCAGATAGGACCGCCAGCCGAACACGTTGCTGCCCTGGTTCCAGCCGCGGTGGTTCGTGCCGTCGATGTCCGTGCGCGTCGTCGTGCGGTCGTCCAGCATCGGGTAGACGAGCAGCTGGAAGGCGGGCCGGACCTCCTCGCGGTCGTGCGCCAGCTGAGCCAGTGCCGCCGTGAGCCCTCCGCCGGCGCTCGCCCCGCCGATGGCGATGCGCTCGGGGAGGACGCCGAGCGCCCCCGCCTGGGCGAAGAGCCATCGCAGCGCCGCGTAGCAGTCCTCCAGCGGTGCCGGGAAGGGGTGCTCGGGTGCCAGCCGGTAGTCCACGGAGGCCACGAGGATGCCCAGCTCACGCGCGAACTCGACGCAAAGAAGATCGTCCATCTCCGGCCGGCCGAGGATGTATCCGCCCCCGTGAATCCACAGGAGCGCCGGCGTCCGTCCCCGGACCCTCCGGGGCCGATAGGTCCGCACGCGCACCGGCTGCCCCCCTGAGGGCCCGGGCACCCGCACGTCCTCCACGGCCACGTCCTCGGGGGCGCGGGGCGTCGGCTGGAGGCGGGTGAGGAACCGCATCACGGCGAGCACCGGCCGGGTCACCGTGACCTTCGGGATGAGGCGCGCTGCGCGTTGCAGGTCAGGGTGAAACGGATTCGCGGCTGGCTTCATGTCTTTGCTCCTTCACTCAGTAGACTCGTGGCGGCGGTGACGCTCAGGCCGAGCCTTCATCGACGATCGCCTGGGTCGCGGCCTCCAGCCAGCGGCGGGTGGAGGCGAGGCGCGCTCCGGTGAGCGACTGGATGGGCAGCAGCTTCCAACTGGTGAGGAAGCCGGTCCAGAGGATGCTGAGCCGCGCCGCTCGCCCCTCGCCGTCCGGGGGTCCCAGCCACCGGGCCAGAGGGGTGATCACCTTCGTCTGGAGGAGCTCGACGCTCGCCGCGTGCGCCTCGGGGTCGGCCGCCGAGAGGATCATCATCGCCAGCGGGCCCGGTGCGTCCGGCGCGTCGAAGAAGGCCGCCACCATGTCCACGCCGAAGCGGCGCCGATCTCCGTGGAGCATCGGGGTGATGTCGATCATCCGCTCCAACGTCGCCTGGAACAGCCCCTGCTTCGAGCCGAAGTAGCGGCCGACGAGCGAGGAATTCACCCCGGCGAGCTCCGCCACCTCGCGTACTCCGGTGTGGGCGAAACCTCGCGTGGAGAACAGGGTTCGTGCGGCGTCGAGGATCGCGATGCGCGTGCGCTCCGCATCGCGCTGGCGCGTCGCTCTCCTGGGCTCGCTTGGGCCGGACATGTACACGGCTGTTTACTTACGACAGTCATTGGGTTATGTCCAGGATGTACACGGCCGTGTACATGCGCCGCGACAGTCGGTTGGAAAGGAAGTGCACGGATGAATGCGACGAAGAAGGGTGAGGCCTCGTTCTCTCCGGAAGCGCTGAAGGAGAAGTACCTGCTCGAGCGCGAGAAGCGGCTGCGTCCTGACGGCAACGCCCAGTACCGCGACCTCAGCGGCGTCTACGCGGACTTCGACAAGGACCCCTACGTCGAGCCCGGCTTCACCCGTCCGGCGGTGACCGAGACGATCGATGTGCTGATCGTCGGCGGTGGCTTCGGCGGCCTGCTGGCGGCGGCGCGGCTGCGCCAGGCGGGGGTCGAGTCCTTGCGCCTCGTCGAGAAGGGGGGCGACTTCGGCGGCACCTGGTACTGGAACCGCTATCCGGGCGCCGCCTGCGACGTGGAATCCTATATCTACCTGCCGCTGCTCGAAGAGACCGGTTACATGCCGAAGGAGAAGTACGCCAAGGCGCCGGAGATCTTCGCCCACTGCCAGCGGATCGGCCGGCAGTTCGACCTCTACAAGGCGGCGCTGTTCCAGACCCAGGTCGAGCAGATGGACTGGGATGAGGACGCCCGGCGCTGGAGCGTCACCACCAACCGGGGCGACAGGCTCGCGGCGCGGTTCGTCATCATCGCCGGCGGCATCCTCCACAAGGCGAAGCTGCCCGGCATCCCGGGGATCGAGACCTTCAAGGGCCACAGCTTCCACACGAGCCGGTGGGACTATGCCTATACCGGCGGCGGCCCCATGGGCGGCATGACCCGGTTGGCCGACAAGCGCGTGGGCATCATCGGCACGGGCGCGACCGCGGTCCAGGCGATCCCCCACCTCGGGGCTTCGGCCAAACAGTTGTATGTCTTCCAGCGCACGCCCTCGGGCGTCGGCGTGCGCAACAACCAGCCGACCGACGAGGCCTGGGTGAAGACGCTCAAGCCCGGCTGGCAGCAGGAGCGCATCCTCAACTTCACCTCGATCGTCACTGGTAACCAGCAGGACGTGGACATGGTGCGGGACGGATGGACCTACATCTTCGATGATACCGAGCTCCGCCGCGCCGAGACCCCCGAGGCGGCGGCCGAGCTCCGCCAGATGGTGGACTTCCGCAAGATGGAGGAGATCCGCGCGCGGGTGGACGCCGTCGTCAAGGATCCGGTGACGGCCGAGGCGCTCAAGCCCTACTACAACCAGATGTGCAAGCGGCCCTGCTTCCACGACGAGTACCTGGACACGTTCAACCGTTCCAACGTCCAGCTCGTGGATACCGAGGGCAAGGGCGTGGAGCGGATTACTCCCACCGGCGTGGTGGTGAAGGGCAGGGAATACGAGGTCGACTGCCTGGTCTACGCCTCGGGCTTCGAGCTGTCGGGCGAATACACCCGTCGGTTGGGCTTCGACATTCGCGGGCGCGGCGGCAAGTCCCTGCGCGACAGCTGGGCCGAGGGCGCGGCGACGCTGCACGGCATGCACAGCCGCGGCTATCCGAACCTCCTGATGTTCAGCCTCACCCAGAGCGGTCATGCGATCAACTTCGTTCACATCCTCAACGAGCAGTCGCAACACGCCGCCTACATCATCGGGCGTTGCCTGAAGCAGGGCATCGGGACCATCGAAGCGACGGAGCAGGCGCAGCAGCAGTGGTGGGAGGTGATCCTCGGCCACTTCTCGAAGATGGCCGCCGTCGGTGGTGTCGAATGCACGCCCGGCTACTTCAACAACGAGGGAGTCCTGCCCCCCCCGAGCGCGATGCGCAACGCCCCCTTCGGAGGCGGCACGCTCGAGTTCATCGAAGTCCTGCGGAACTGGCGCAAGGGCGACGATCTCGCGGGCCTGGAAGTCACGCTTGGAGGAACCCCATGAGCGATCCCAACACCCTGTCGCTACCCGACAACGCCTCCCTGTTCACCCGTCTGCGCGTGGCGCGCCAGTGCCTGGAGGTGCTCAAGGACGACCCGACGAATCCTACCTGCGGCCAGCTGATCAACATCTGCCTGGACCTCAACGTCTACGCATCGCTGGCCCAGCAACTCCGGCGCAGCGAGGAGGGGCGCCGCATGCTGTCCGAGCGTCCCTCCCTGCAGGGCAAGGAACTGGACCTGGACGCGCTCGAGCGCCTGCCCGAGGGCACGCTCGGCCATGGGTTCGCGCGCTACTTCCGCGACAACAAGATCTCGCCCTTCGAGACGACGCTCGAGCTCAAGAACGACATCGACTTCATCGGCAAGCGCTACCGCGAGACGCATGACCTGTTGCACGTGCTGACGGGCTACGCCACGGACGTGATGGGCGAGATGGAGCTGCAGGCGTACGCCCTGGGCAACCTGGGTATCCACACCGCGAAGCTCATCCTGCTGTTCAGCGCGGTCGAACACTTCAAGGCTCCGCAGTCCGGCGTCGGGCGGTCCGAGTTCCTGCGGCGGGTGGGGGCCGCGTACCGCCGTGGCCGCGCGTCCCAGCAGTTCCTCGGCTTCCGGTTCGAACACCACTGGGAGACCCCCGTGGCCACGCTGAGCGCGAGGCTGTGCGCCCCCGCGCAGCGGATGAACTGACGGGGTGAGCGGCTACTCTGGACGTTGCACCGCCCAGGCCAGACCGTCCGGCCGTCCGCCAACATCGAGGCGGCCGGTCACTTCCAACGTCTCGAGATCGATGACGGCGACGTAGTTGTCAGGAGTGCAGGACACGAATGCGCGTGCGCCCTCGGCGTCCACCAACATGGCCGCGCCACGGCCGATGTTCAGCCGTTTTACTTCCTGACGCGATCCGGCGTCGAAGATGACCAGCTCTCCAGTTCGAACACTCACGATCAGCACACGCTTGCCATCCGGGGTGAACTTCAGCCGGTGCGCACCGGGGAGCTTCGCGTCAACGGTGGCCGTCACCTTCCTGGCCGAGATGTCGATGATCGACAGCGCTCCCGTCGGGCTCGCTGTCCACAACTCCTGCCCGTCGGGTGAGACATCGAAACCCTCGGAGCTCTGGGCCACCGGAATGACGGTCTGGATCCAGTCCATGCGGGGTTGAGCCCCGGGAGGCAGGACTCCCGTTGGAGGTACCGTCGGCTGGAGTAGGACATTCTCCAGAATGCTGACGCTCCCGGAGTCCACGTTCGTGGTGTAGATCTGCTTCTCATCCGCGGTGACGTGGAGCATGTGCGTCCGGTTCTGGCCGGTGCCCATGAGCCAGTCGACTCGGGCCGTTGTCGGATCATAGCGGCCAATGGACTTCGCACCTTCGGCCGTGAACCACAGCTTTCCGCCAACGAATGCCAATCCGTGTGGGCCGATCAGCGGTGCGGTATCGATGCTGGGCCGCGCTTTCCTCGCGATGAGGTCTATGACATTGAGCTCGTGGAAGCGGCCGAACCCGGTGTTGGAAACGTAGGCCGTTTTTCCATCCGAAGACGCGATCACCTCATGCGGATCCGGTCCCACGGGCACGCGATCGATGACCTTCAGGTTGGCTGGATCCACAATCGCCAGTGTATGGGTGGTTTTCGAGAGTATCAGCAGTGCGCGCTTCGGCGTGGGCTGCGCGGCTCCTCCGGGCGCGGCGAAAAGTAGAGCTACCAGCACGACACAGACAACGAGCGATTCGATCAATCTGGATCGCATGCGACGGCTCCGTTCCCTTTGGATACTTGCCTACTTGACTGGGTTGCTGCGCCCGTCATGCGCACCGCGGTGCCAGTAGGATGCCGCCTTGATCCATTCACTCGGATGTCGGCGCTCCTCGGCGAAGAGAGCCCGCACCTCGTGAACGAGCGAAGCCTCGCCGGCGATCCAGACGAAGCCGTCCCCCGAGGGAGGAGAGAATCCGGCGAGCGCGCGACGCAGCAGCTCGCCGTCGTGCGCGCTCGGCTCCCCGCGCACGACCCATTCGTGGTCGTCTGGCGAGGGGCTGTGGAAATCCGCGAGCTCGGGCGACGTGAAGCGGATTCTCCGCATGCGGGGGGTCAGGGACTCCACGCCGCTGACGACGAGCTTGCGCCGCCGGAGCTCGTGGCGCACGCGAACGATCTGGTGAGGCGTGCCCGGTTCGCCGGCGTTGGCCCCAGCGAACTGCTCCCTGCCAGCAGGACGCGAAGCGGCGCTCGCGCGGTCCTCTCTCTGTCTGCCCTGAGCGTCTTGGCGATTCATGAGCGGAGCCTCTCGATCTTCTGCGCGGCCTCGTCGATCAGGGCCGCCACTTCGAGGACGATCTTCTTGTCGGCGCCGGCCGACAGCGTGTCGAACAGCACGCTCTTCAGGTTGTGCATGGCGCGCCGGACCGGGGCGGCGTCAGTCCGCTCGCGAATCTCCGCGGCGGCCCCGAGCCGCTGGAGCAGGGCCTCCACGACCTTCGCGTTCTCGCTGAGCAGCGCTCGGCCTTGCTCCGTGATGGAGAAGAGCTTGCGCTGGTTGTTGGTATCCGGCTCGCCGACCAGGCCCATGTCCTGGAGCAGGGTGAGCGTCGGATAGACCACCCCTGGGCTGGGTGCATACTCGCCGCGGCTGAGCCCTTCGATCGCGCGGATCAGGTCGTAACCGTGGCGGGGCTCCTGGGCGATGAGGTGGAGCAGGACGAGGCGCAGCTCGCCGCCCTCGAACATGCGGTGGCGCCCGCCATGTCCATGCCGTCCCCTGTGGTCATCCCGCTCGCTCTGCCAGTGATCTGCTTCGTCCCGCCTTCTTCCGTGTCTGCCTCGCATGGTGCGTCCTTTCGAGCCCCGTAAGAGCTATCTAGATGTTGCTTAGATATATCTCAGACGCATCGGCGTCAAGGCCGCCTCAGAGGGGCGGTCGGTTGCCCACCCAGGACTTCATCCATCCGGCCCGTCGCTCTTTGATACTTGGGGGATGCTGCCCACCGCGCGCATTCCTCCGACTCCCACGACCGCCAGGCTGTGTGCCCTCACGCTTCTCGCCACGCTTTGGTGCGCGTGTGGCGAGGGGACCCAGACACCACCGCCGCCCCCCGGACTGACCGTCTCACCGGCCACCTCGGAGTTGGAGCCCGGGAGCACCACTCACTTCACCGCGAGGCTCGGTCAGGAGCTTGCCGACGTCTCCTGGTCCACCTCCGCGGGGACCATTGATGTAACGGGGCTGTTCACAGCTCCCGCGCATGGCACCTCCGCGACCGTCACCGCGGTCCTGAAGGCCGACACCTCCGTCAGCGCGTCGGCCTCGGTGGTTTCGAAGGACACCCGCCCGCCGGCAGTGCTCTCGAGCTCTCCTGCGGGAGGGGCGGCCGACGTGCCGGTCATGTCGCCCGTCCGCATCGAGTTCAACGAGGAGCTCGACCCGGCCTCGGTCAGTCCGGGCACCGTCCAGATCCTGCCGATGGAGCAGGCGGACTCCGCCAGTTCCTCCATTCAGCTCGCGTATGAGCAGCGGGTGCTGACCGTGACGCCCGGCATTCCGATGCGGCGGGACGCGGACGTGACGGTGCAACTCTCCGGCCTCCGAGACGGCGCGGGCAACGCGGTGCCGCAACTGACGCTCCGCTTCAAGACCCGGGCGGGCACCCTGGTGTCCCAGGATCTGTCCGGCGCGGCGCGCTTCACCCAGGATGGCAGCCCCTATGTGTTCGACCCGAACAAGGTGGTCCACCTGACTCGCGGTTCGTCACTCCAGGTGGAGCCGGGGGTCGTCGTTTTCGGCTCGCTGACCGACGACGGCGAGACGAGCATCCAGGCCATCGGCACGGCCGAGGAGCCGGTGACGTTCTGGAACGGGCTGCTCAGGGGCACCTCGTCGAGCAACCACGTGTTCAAGTACACGCGCTTCCTGCTCTTCAACCCGGGTTTCTTCACCTCGGCACCCACCGGGGCGACGGTCACCTACGAGCACTGTCTCATCGACTGGATGCGGAGCTCGCTCGCCGTCTACTCGAGCCTCTTCGTCGGTGCGGGCTCGATGAGTGACTGCGAGCTCGAGTCGGGCGTCACGCTCTACGGTGACGGAGGCACCTTCCGGCGCAACACGCTGCACGGGCTCCAACTCATCCTCGGGCCGAACCACTTCAACCCCTTGGTCGTGGAGAACAACCTGCTGCGCGCGGGCAAGCTCTACGTGGCACCTCAGGGAACGAGGGCCGTCATCCGTGGCAACTCCTTCATCGGCCTGACGAACCGGGTGCAGCAGTTGACCATTGGAGGCGGCAATGCCGGACGAACCGGCGGCACGTTCGACCTCAGCGGGAATTACTGGGGAACGACCGTGGAGGCGGAGATCGACGCCCTGGTCCTCGACAGTGCCGATGACAGCGCCGCGAACTACACCATCCAGTGGAAGCCCTTCCTCTCCGAGCCTGCCCCCGAGACGCCCGCGGCGCCCCTGGTGCCTCGTCAGGCCAAAAAGAGGCCCGATTCGCAGTAATTCCAGTGGGTTACGGTGGCGACCAGAAGGGGCTCCACTCTTCGTAATCCGTAGGTCGCCGGTTCGAATCCGGGTGTCGGCTCCATGAAAGACGAGCCCTCACGTCCTCGTATCGTACCTCGCGACCTCCTTGCTATAGTCGGAAAGCCAACAGAGCGTTGCTGACGCAAGCTCCAGTCCCCCCTCCAGATCACACCCGATGCCGGAAATCTCCTTCTTGGTCGTGGACGACTTCTGCCCCGACGTCGATAGCAAGCGACGCGAGGCGCTTGGTGCCCAGTACCGGAACCTGAACTCGACCGGGCTGTACTCCGACTTCAGGGCCACGACGCCCGAGATCGAGCAGATCTCCAGGTTGCTCGGGGTACCCCTCGTCCCCGCGGCTCCAGAAGGGACGGGGCGCTTCGCTTTTCGAGCCGCCAACGAGCAGCATTCGATGGACATCCATGTCGACCACTGCGACTGGGGGGGCATTCTCTATTTGAATCCCCCGGAGCAGTGCGAGGGCGGCACCTGCTTCTGGCGGCACAATGAAACCGGGTTGGAGAAGTGGCCGACCCGAGATGAAGTCCTCGACATCTATTCGCTTCTCGAGGGCAAGACGGTCTGGGATTACTTCGTGGTCCAGGAAGGGATGCACCGCGATCGGTGGACGCAGTCCTTCTTCCTCCCGATGAAGTACAACAGGCTGATACTGTTCCGGGGCCAGTTCTTCCATTCCCAGGCGAATTCGTTCGGCGATCACATCGAGAACGCGCGTCTCACACAGCTCTTCTTCTTCAACGAAGCCCGGTAATGAGGGTCTCGAGAATCGTCGTTCATCAAGGGGTGTCCTTCACGCCGGGCACGGACCTCATGCATGCATGGTTGTCGGCTTCGGAGTCCGAAATCGAAGCCGTGACCGCGCAATGGCACCGCCTCATCGTGGAACCCAACCTGGGAGAGCCATTGACGCTCGAACCGGAGGGGGACGGCATCACGCATGTGTACGCGGGCGTCTACCCGTTTTTTTCGCCGGCCCTGCTCTCCAGGGTGCTTGCGCTGAACCCCGAAGACACCGATCGCGTGCAGCGCAGACTGCTGCCCATCGCGCACGACAGCTACGTCTACACCGTGGGGTACGGCCTGTATCGCCGCCTCGCGGATTATCGGCGCTGGGTGTCGCTGCCCGTGCTGCTCGGCCGCTTTCAGTCCCTCTATCTGGGGATCGGGCGTCATTGCCGTCTGATCAGCATGAACCTGGATCAGAGTGTCTCGGGCATCCTGACGTTGGCGGGAACGAACAAGGCTTTTGGGCGGGACCTGCTCAAGACGTCGGGAATTCCCGTGGCTCCCGGCTTCCTGTCCTTGAACAAGGAGGATCTCCTCGAGCGGGCGGAGTCCCTTGGGTATCCGGTGGCGTTGAAGGCCGTCTCTGGAGGGAACTCCGAGTCCGTCATCCTGGGCATCCAGAATGCGGCCGATCTGGCGGTCGCGGCGGAACAATTCTTCCGTTCCGACTTCCTGCTGGTCGAACGGATGTTGGAGGGAGTGGAGCTCCGACTCCACTTCATCGGGGGCAAGCTGTTCCGCGTGTTTCGAGCCAACCCTCGAGTGATCACGGGGGATGGCGTGAGCACGATCGACGAATTGCTCCAGCGGGATCAACCCGAGCTGCACCGGCGAGCACACCGGCTGCTGATTCAGCAGCAGCGCCTGCTGCAACAGCTCTGGGGATATGGCATCCGGTCCATGGCGGATCTCTCGCGTGTGATTCCGGAGGCTGGGGCCCGGCTGCGCGTTTCGGCCGCCGCGGGTGAGCAGATGGAAAAGGCTCCGTTGGAGGCGTTGCATCCAGCGGATCGCGAAGCCTTGGAGCGGTTGTTGGAGCGGTTCGGGGAGCCGAGCGCGGGGATCGATGTCATCCTGCGTGACGAGGGTGCTCCTCTCTCCGAGGGTGGCGCTGTGTTGGAGATCAATTCTCCGTGTGGAGTGACCTACCTCCGGGGAGATCAGCCCGCCGCGGCGGACCATGAGCTGGTGGGATTCGTGGAGATGGTCCCCGGATTCATCGAGCAAGAAGGCAAGGTGCCAGTCTGGCTGGCGATGACCGAGGAGGCCGATCGGGGCACCCTCGCGCGGGCCGAGCTCGAGAGTGCTTTTCTCCAACGGTGGCCAGAGGGGAGGATCGGCACGCTGTCCTCGGACGGCTGGCTTCCTCTCCTGACGGATCAGCGGGCCGAGGCGTTTCTCATCTGGCTCACGGAGGACGGCGTACGTGAGCACGGAATGCCGAGCCACCTCGAGCCCAGGCTGATCTTCGCGGGTGACGAGGCGCTCTTCTCCAAGCGGTATCCCATCGTGAGCCGCACGACCCTCAACGCCGAAGGGAAATTGCAACCCGTTTCGTCTCCGCTGGACATCCAGTGAGGTGTGTAGAACATGCAATTCTTCGAGAAGCTGGGGCAACGGATTGACGAGGCGTGGTCTGCCGCCAGCTATGATGAGCATGCCCTTCCCCAGATAGCCGAACAGTTCCTGCGGGCCGCGCAATGCCACGAACACATCGACGTCGACCAGGTGGCGAGCTGGTTGATGTCGGCGGCGAGCCTTCCACCCCAAGGCGATCTCTCCTCCGCCTTCGGGGAACCCACACTCGTCGTCTTCAATGACGGGCGGTTGCTCATCCAACTGCTGCACTGGGTCGTGGGCACGACTTCGATCCACGAGCATGGGTTCTTCGGTGCCTTTTCCGTCCTCGAGGGCTCGAGCGTTCACGCCCGTTACCAGTTCACGCCCACCCACACCATCAATCCGCATTTCCTCGTGGGGACGCACGCCCTGCAGCAGGTGGAGTTGTTGCGCCGCGGTGACATCAGGAGAATCACGGGGCGGGGGTTGATCCATTCGCTGTTCCACCTCGATTTCCCCTCGATCTCGATCGTGGTGCGCACGGTGGGCTCCGGCTCCGAGGGGCCACAGCTCGACCACCATCGGCCGTCCATCGCGGTGTATCCCTTCGTTCGCGATCCGCTGATGGTCCGCCGGCTCCAGTATCTGAAGTTCCTGGCCAGGACCCGGCCCGCCGAACACCAGCGATGGACCCGCTCCCTCCTCGAGGGAGCCGGGCTACACGAGACCTTCCTCGTGCTGCAGCAACTCGCGGAGATCGCCCCCGAGCGCCCCTTCTGGGACGAGGCGCTCTCCCTGGCGAGCCGGCGGCATGGCGAGGTGACTTCGACTTTCGACGCGGTGTTCGCACAGCAGCGGCGCGACCGCGCCATCGTCAGTCTGCGGAGCAGCATTACCGATGCGAGTCATCGCTTCTTCCTCGCGTTGCTCCTCGTCCTTCCCGAGCGAAGCGCGATCTTCGAGATGATCCGTCAACGGTTCCCCGATGCCGACCCGAGGCAGAAGGCCGCGGAGTGGGTCTCCGAGCTTGGAGAACGCCTGATGATGGGAGTCGAGTTCGACGAGCTGAATGGGGAAATCGTTCGGCTGATGATCCTGGGGCTGGACGACAAGAAGGTTCTTGGCGCTCTCGGCGAGACGTTCTCCCCGGAGGATATCGACAACCAGCGTCAGGAGTTGCTGAGGCATTTCGCTCAATTGCGAGCTCATCCGATTCTGGCGCCCCTCCTTCAAGAGCGTTGAGCGCCTTTCAACAAGCGAGAAACGATCGATGGACCTCGTCCTGAATCCGAATCTGCGCATCACGCCGATCGACGAGCAGGGGCCCGCATACGCCATTTCCGCGCCAGTGAAGGGTCGTGGCCTGCGAGGGGAGATCATCTCGCGGGCGCGTCATCGCGAGCTCTTCGAGCTGCTCGAGCGCCTGCTGGGCCGGACCGGTGCGGGGCATGTCGAGCTCACCGACGCGCACGAGCGGGCGCTTCGACGGCTTGGCATCTTCGTTCCTCCACGAGAGGTGTCCCGGAGTGTGCAACTGATGCACCTCCCCAAGCGTGGGCTCACCCGTGCGCCCCGCCGCGCCGCTCCCGCGGGCGCTCTCCAGTTGAACCCGGCGGCCCGGTTCGGAGGGCGCGAGGAAGTCCTTGGCTCCGAACAGGACCCCGAGCTCGGAGAGCGGCTCTCCTCCGAGCATTCGCTGGCCTGGGTTCCGGAACGCAGGACGGGGGTCCTGGTCCCGGTGCATCTGGGCGCACGCCACCGCGAGCTCCTCGGCCGGTTGTCTGGTTCTTCCGAGGCACGTCAGGGCCGGTATCCGCCCGCGCTGGTCGCGGAGCTCGAGGCGGCGGGTCTTCTGCTGCCCCGGTCCGATTCACGGGAGTCGCCCGCCGGTCCCAGCTCGGACGAGCGCCGGTCCTTTCGCGAGCACGGGTACGCCATCGTCGAAGGTCTCTTCTCCCGCTCCTTCTGCCTCGCGCTCTCCACGTACTTCCGGGAGCTGCGCGCCCAGGGGTTCCTCAAGGCGGGTGACGGTCAAGTGCCGTTGAGGCACGTCCTCCATGGAGAGACCGTGACCTCGTTCCTGCACCGGCAGCTCCCGCCCTTCGTGGCCTCTCTGGTGGGTTGCCCGGTGAAGCCCTCGTACTGCTACATCGCGGAGTACATGCCAGGCGCGGTGCTCAAGCGGCATGTGGACCGCCCTCAGTGCGAGTTCACGATCTCCCTCCTGGTCGACTTCCTTCCCCGGCCCGAGGGGAAGTGCTCCTGGCCGCTCTGGCTCTCCCCCACCGGGGAGGATCGCCTCGGGGTACGGCTCGCGATCGGGGATGCGGTCATCTACAAGGGACGGGAGATCGCCCACTGGCGCAATGCCCTCTCTCCCGGGAAACGCTCGATCTCCATCTTCTTCCACTTCGTTCCGGGGTCGTTCACCGAGGAACTGACATGAGGGCTCGGCCGCTGGGTTGGGTGGGCCTGGCGCTGCTGCTGGCTTCCTGCTCGGCCCTCCGGCCCGCCGGTGAAGTCTCCGGGGCGGGCACGACCGAGCGGAGCCTGCGTGCGCGAATCTACCTGGCGAAGGGTGACGCGGCGGCCGAATCGCGGCAATGGGGTCTGGCGGCGGGTTATTTCGCGGCCGCCCGCATGGAGACGGACTCGCTGGCGGCGCAGTGGGGGCAGGCCTGGGCGAGGAGCCGTGCCTCCACCCGATTGTGGACGAAGACATTCGAGGGCTCCGTTCTCACCGCCACGTTCTCCCCGGATGGCCGGGTGCTTGCTTCGGCGGGAACCGATTCCGTCATTCGCCTCTGGGATGTGAGCCGCGGAGAGCTGCTGGCGAAGCTCGAGGGCCATTCAGCCGAGGTACATGCCGTCGCCTTTTCCCCGGACGGCCGACTGCTGGCCTCCGCGGGCCGGCCGGGGGAGATCCGCATCTGGGACTCGAGTCAAGGCAGGCAGGTGGCCTTGCTCCAAGGCCATTCGGACGTGGTGCGTGGCCTGGCGTTCTCGCCCGGCGGGAAGATGCTGGCTTCCTGTGGCGTGGACAAGACGGTCCGCGTCTGGGACGTCGGCGCCGGGACCGAGCGGATGCGGTTCGAGCACGACGAGTACGCGATCTCCGTCGCTTTCTCCGGAGATGAAAGGCACCTGCTCTCGACGAGCATGGACCGGAGTACCCGGGTCTGGGATCTGGGTGCGCGCACGGAGCTCCACCGCCTCGTCGGACACGAAGAGAAGGTGGAGTCGGGGGCCTTCTCCGCCGATGGACAGCGGATCATGACCGCGGCTGCCGACCGCACGGTCCGTTTCTGGAGCACCCGGTCCGGACAGCTCCTCGATGTCCTGAGAATCCAGAGCGGCGTCTCGGCCACCATCATCGATCCCCAGTTCCGGCTCCTCGTCCAGGCGGGGTGGGATGGGCGCATTCAGCTCTTCGATGCGCGCAGTGGCGAGCTCCTCGAGCGTCTGGATGCACATCGCTCGTTCGCGATGACGGTCGCCTTGTCTCCAGACGGGCTCACCTTTGCTTCAGGCGGACGGGATGGCTCGTTGCACGTCTGGTCCCGGCCCAGGACTCCCGCTGAAGTGATCCTTCGGGGACACCAGGTCTGGGTGGAGGCGTTGGCGTTTTCAGAGGACCAGGCGCTCGTCTCGGGCGGGGAGGATGGATTGCGCCTGTGGAGCCTCCCGGAAGGGAACGCCCTGGAGCCGCGCTCGCTCGGAACGGGGATCTCCTCCCTCGCGGTGAGCCCGGATCGCAAGCTCATCGCGGCGGGCGGACTGGATGGGACGGTGCGTGTCCTGGAGGCAGGCTCTGGCCGGCAGTTGCTCGCCCTGTCCGGCGTGACCGGGTCCGTTCGCGCATTGGCCATTGCTCCGGATGGGAAGTCCCTCGCGGCAGGCGGAGATCGCGACATCCTCCTCTGGTCGCTGCCCTCTGGCTCCGTCCTCGGTCAGCTCACGGGTCACACGGGAAAAATCTGGTCCCTGGCCTTCGAGCCAGCGGGGAATCGTCTCGCATCTGGCGGCGCGGACAACACCGTGCGCCTCTGGGATTTGAATCGCCGTCAGCAGATTCTCCAGCTCGACACGGGGGGGCTGGTCCGAGCGGTTGCCTTCACCCCCTCCGACAACCGCCTGGTGACGGCGGGCATCAATCAACCCATTCGTATCTGGGATGCCATGGACGGCCGCCTGGTGAAAGCGCTGGACGAGGGGGCTGTCGGAGCTCTGTCCATTGGCATGTCACAGGATGGGAGGTTCATGGCCTCGGGTGGAATGGACCTGCTGGTCAAGGTCTGGAGCCTTCCTTCCGGGGAGCTGATGGGCAGGAGCGCTGGCCATCAAGGAATGCCAACCGCCGTCTCATTCTCGCCCGGTATGTCGGCCCTGGCCTCGGCGGGGGCCGACAAGACGATCCGCCTGATCAAGTTCGACGACCTCGCTCATCCACCGCCGATACAGACGGGACTCGCCGAGGCGATGCTTCGATATGGGCTCACCTGGAACGAAGAGCGGTTGCTCCTCCAGAACCGTTGAGGAGAGGGGGAGGGTGGCAGGCTCGAATCAAGCCTGTCGCTCCTCGGGCTTCCGGGCCAGCGCGGAACCGTAGTACCTGGCCAGGAAGTCGTAGATGCTCGCTTCCCGCGCCTTCACGTCTCGCGGCAGCAGCCGGTTGAGCTGCATGTGAACGCAACTGCCCGCCAGTGCGCGGATGCTCCAGTTCTGTGCGGCTGCCTCTCGTCGAGCTGATTCCACTTGAGGGCGAAGCCGCTCGGAGCGCGTGTTCAGGTGCTCCAGGATGGCCAGGTCGAACCGTCCGCCCGCGTCCTCGGATTCGAGCACCTGTTGCACGGTGGCGCGAAGTTGGCGGTACCGATGGGAGAGCACTTCCCGGGCCAGCTCATGGCTCATCCCGGACAGGGCTTCGTCTTTCAGTCCCTTCGCGAGCTCCCAGCGCTCACCCAGATCGAATCCCAGATCCACGAGGAGCGCATGCGTGGCGCGCAAGGCGGCCCACCATCGCTGGGAGCTCTCGCCGCCATCCTCGCTCAGTGCGCACGCGGCAAGCGCGAATTCGCTGTCGCGATGGAAGACCTTCTCCGCCCAAGCCATTCCCTCCGGGCCACCGTAGCGTTCGAGCTCCTGCTCGTACGTGTCGTATTGAAGCCTCCAGAGCTGACCCGACGCGTGCAGGCTTCCGGCCGCTTCTTCGAGGAGCGGGAGGAGCTCCGAGCGGATTCGCGAAGGCGTTCCGTGGAACCGGATGCGGAGATGCCACTCGGGGTCCGCGTAACGAACGAAGAACCACTGGTCGATGACCCCGGACTCCCGGCCCCGAGCGATCACGGGAGCCAAGCGGCTCAGCACGGGGTCCAACAACATCGGTGCGGTGTAGAGCTTGATGTAGAGCCAGTCCGAACCAGGGAGATGCGATCGCGGAGCCGTCCGTGATGCGCCCGCCTGTACCAGAGCCCGTGGCCGGGACGGAGCGGCGGCCGCGGTCATGAACGGTACGTACAGCTCATGGTTGAAGTGGCGCCCCTCCCTGTCCCTGACGCTCAGCTCCTCGGGACTGGGGAAGACTTCCGTCAGGGTGGTGCTGGGTTCTTTGTTGATCGCCCGTCGCAGGATTTCGGCGGACAGGGGATTGTCCAGATCCATCAAGAGAGGGCCTTCGCTCTCTTCCAGGTAGACGAACCTGGGGAGTCGGAGTGTGGTCCTCAGTCTTTCGATTTCCGAGGAGCCCCCAGCCTCGTCGCCGGCTGCTCGGGCCAGGTCTTCCCGCCAGACCGTCCACCGGGCGACGGAGAGAACCAGCCGTCCCGAGACGATTCGCGGAACGAAGCGGGCACGTCTCATCCTCCCGAGGTTGAAGACCAGGGCGGAGGTCGAGTCCTGGTGTTGCAAGGTCGCCAGGAACCGATACACCGCCAGGTTCCAACCGAAATAGTCGTGGGCATTGGAGAGCCTTGGAATCACTTCGCGTCCCAACCGGGCGGAGCGAAGGACGATCCGCGTTCCAACCACCGATACCCTGAGATCCGAAGCCGGAATCTGGTGCTCGGGAGGAGCGCTCGGTTGGCCAAGAAAGACGATTTCCCTCTCGTGGAGCGCTTCTCTCGCGACGATGTCTCCGACCGCGCCTCCCGGAAGGTGGACGATCTCCGCATGGACCGCACCGGGGGACGCGAGCTCCTCGCGGGACAGCGCGTCTCGGAGCTCTTCTCGCAGCTCTGGGAACAGATGGGCGGCTCGTGAGAGAAGCCGCCCCCCTGCGTTGACATGATCCAGCCGGATCCGGAAGTGTCCTGCCGCGAGCTCCTCCTTGGAACGAGCGGCCACGGCGGCGACGACGGTCATCAGCGAAGGGAGTGGGGGAGGAGCGGACGAAGGGAGCGCCTGAATCTCAGCGTCCGTGAGCTCGAGCTCGGTAAGACCTCGCCGCAGGGCGTCGGTGATCCTGCCGAGCCAGTAGTCCTCCCGCGCCTCCATGGCCCGATGCCATTCCGAGGAGCGTTCCTCCCTCTGGGCACCCGCGAGGTCATCCGGCCCACCCGTGGGCCCGAAGGTGACGCCGAACTCCGGATCGAGCGCCTCGAGAAGGGAGACCTCGCGCGTTCCGAATCGCTGAACAAAGGCATTTCGAAAGTGCTCGAGAGGCATCGGGAGCGGAAAGGCACCGATGCGATGGAGGAGGGTGATTCCCCTCTTCAGCTCCTCTACCACCTCGGTGCCAAGCCGCACCTGACGGCCCGGTTTCAACAGATCGACCTGGACGAGACGGCGTGGGTCTACTGGCGCCGGGAGTGGTTCGAGCAGACTCATCACCCTGCCATGACCCGCGGGTTCGCGACTCATGCCCACCCGGTCGATTTCGGCAAGCGCCTCTCTGACCGAATGAAGCCGCCGAGCGAAGGGCTTGCCCGAAGAGGTGCGAGCAACGGCCTCCGCCAGCCGCTCGAGCCCATTCAGCGCCGTCAGGGGCGGTGCCAGGGTGGGGACCAGGAGCTCGAGCGCGACGAGCTCTCGGACGAACGCCATGGCCTCGGATGCATCCACTTCTTCTCCCGCGATGGCCTCCGCCACCTCCTGGCGTGTCGCTCCACTCCCGGCACGCAGGAGCGCCCGCTGGAGGTACTCATTGTCTTCCAGGGCCACCCACTCATACCGACGCGAGCCATGGCTCGTCGTCGTTCTCACGTATCGAATGTAGCCGGCGATGGTGTAGAGGCTGGTGTTTGGGAAGAGGAGGAGCTCTGGTTCGAGCTCGGACGTCCTGGAGAGCGCGCCCGCCAGCTGATGAAGGTATTCGTAGCTCAGGCGGCTCTGGCGGAGATAGGCACCGGGGGCTTCGAGCTCGAGCCTGGTTTCTCCGCCCACTTGACCGAGAGTGTATCCCCCCATCAGCCCAAGAGGCGTGGGCTTTCCAATCATCCGCGACACGTACTTCACCAGGGCCCGCTCCACTTTCAGTCCGTGGCCGCTGTCGGGTGCACTCCGCCAGACATCCATGTCCCCGCTGAGTGCTGGTGAACCCAGGCTCAGGGCTTCTCGCACCCTCGGAACAGACAACAGATCGTCGAGTCGCTTGCGATACACGGACTCGCGCGACGCCGCATCGACACCCTCGACCCTGGCCGCGAGCTCCTCGAACCCGAGCAGTGGCGTTCGAACGACGAAGTGTCCCAAGGGAACGAGGCGCTGCATGGGGGCGGTCACAGGGGCGGACAAGGGAAGTAGGTTCCAGGATTACCTTGTGGCGATGGCGGTCACGTTGTAGTTCATCCATCGCCGTGGTCAATCCGTTCGCGAGCCGCACCAGTCGCTCACGGTAGACGCCATGGATGGTCGTGTGAGGTGATGCATGCGGGTGTTCAAGGAATTGGGCGAACAGATCCAGCGAGCATGGCACGCACGGAACTACAACGAACAGTGCTTCACCGACATCGTTGTGGAGACCCTGCGGCGGTCAAGCAGTTGGGTGCGCGACTTCTCCTTGGAGGACTATGTGACCTGGCTGCAAGGTCTCGACAGTCTTCCTCCTCAGGGCGACTTCAAGGCGGGACTCGACCAGACGCCCCTCATCGTCTTCGAATCCGGGCGTTTCTACCTTGGCCTGTACTTCTGGCGCGATCTGGTGACGACCATCCATCGTCCCAATGCCTATGATGTGTATGGCGTACTGAGTGGACGTTGCCTGGAGGCCCGTTACGCGTTCGAACGGTCCGAGACCTATTTCAATTCTCATCTTCTCTGGGGGGACCTCACCTTCTCCGGAATCCGGAACCTCACCCCGGGTTCACTGACGACGCAGGCGCCAGAAGACATCCATTCGCTCTACTCATTGGATGAGCTGTCGGTGGTCCTTGTCGCGAGGACGAACGCTGCGCTGCGCTCAGGCCCCGCGTATGAGTATTGTCCTCCTGGTGTGGCGGTGGATCCGTTCTACAGAGAGCCGCTTGTCGAGCGCCAGCTCCAGACCTTGACGATCCTTTCGGAGACCTCGGAGCCGCTGTACCTCCGCATGGCGTTCGCTCTCGTTCGGACGGCCGACGTGGAGACCGTTTATCGGGTGCTCGAGAATCTCGCGAAAGCGAGCCATCGGTTCGCGGATCAGCTCGTCCGTGCGGCCGAGATGGCCGAAGCGCGGTTCGGCGAGGTCATCCAGACCTTCATGCAGTCGTTCAAGGTGCGGTTGCGTGACCGGCTGATTCTCGGGGAGAAACGAGCCGCGAAGGACTCGATGGCCAGGCTCCTATGGACATTGGCGCACATCAAACCCGGACGTGAGGCCGTATTGAAAACGGTTGCCGCCCATTTTCCGGAGGTGTCGCCTCAGGAGGTGGTTGCTGATTGGATCGAAGGCTTCTCGACGTATCCGCGGGACGAGTTGAAAGTGGATGAAGTGAGCGCGTTTCTCGCCAGACGTCTGTTCGTGGGGGATGACCCCGAACAGGCCGTGCGTGCGCTCGGGCGCGTGTATGGAGAAGAGGCCGTGGGAGACGCTGTCCCGCAGTTGCTCGAGCAGTGCGAGTCACTGCGTCACCATCTGGTGTTTTCCGCGTTCCTGTAAGGCTTCCGCGCGGGGAGTCGAGCTCGAACCGGTGCGATTGCGCTTCGTCGAAAAAAAAGCGCGCGGACCTGGAAGTCCCGCGCGCCAGACAGCAGGTGGCTTGCGTCTAGCCCGGGCAGCCGGTCGCGCCGGTGTCGCCGGTAGACTGGGACTGCTCGGGCGGAGCCATCGCCACGGTGGTGCCCTTCGAGCCCATCACCTGCGCCAGCTCCTCCTCGGTCAGGATGGGGCGCAGCTTCGGCAGGGGCTTGTTGGTCTTCTTGGTGTCGGACATGTTGTTCTCCTGGGGTGCTGGCTGTCGTCGCTCGCCCTCGATTGGTCGGCTGACAACCAACCCCGAAGTCTAGGGAAAAACCGTCTGGTGTCAATCACTCAATGGTTGGGGCGGGGCGGTCATCGGGCTGAGTGCCTCGGCCCATGCGTCGGAGTGAAAGCCGACCTCTTGCTTCCCTTCCACGAACACGACCTCCCGTGTAGTTGACTTTGTTCGACTCGAGTCTTGAAGGAGGGCAGGGCGAGAGTCTTTGCGTGCGACTGCTCGATGTAACTGATATCCGGCAGGCGCGCTCCGCTCCCTTTCTCCTCATAGAGGGCTGTTCCTGCTCAGGGTTGGAAACGGTAGATGCCGTAGGGACCGCGCTCAGCGGGCGGCAGGTGGATCTGCGTGGTGGTGACGTAGATCCACCCCTCGGGGCCCTGCGCGAAGCTATCCGGCCAGAGGAGGCGGGGATCTTGGATCACCTGCTCGTAGGCTCCGCCGGGCACGTAGCGGTAGATCGATCCATCCTCCAGTCCACCGAGCCACAGGACCCCCTTGTCGTCGAAGAGGATTCCATCGGGAGCCACGATGGTGTGCGCCCGCTCCACCTGGCTGGCGAGGGCCTTGTCGTCGAGCTTGGGGTCGAGCAGCGCTTCGGTGGGAATGCGCCAGAGCGTGTGACCCGAGAGCGCGGACCAATAGAGCGTCTTGCGATCCGTGCTGAGCGCGATCCCGTCGGACTGGACCGCCTTGTTGAAGCGACGGCCCAGCACCATCAGGTGGTCGACCTCGGCATGGGTGGAGGGATGATCCTTCAGCACCTTGCGCGAGCTTCCACTCTTCAGATCGAGGATCACCAGGCCCCCGGCCTGTGAATCGGTGAAGTAGGCGACCTCGCGCTCCGTGTCGACGCGGACGTCATTGAGGTAGCTGTCGCCGGAGGACACCTCGGGAGGGAAGGCGTAGCTGCGCACCAGCCGTCCGCTGGAGATGTCGAACTGGTGGAGCCGGGGCGTCGCGATGACCCCCTTGAACCAGGGATTGCCGGTGTCCACGACCCAGAGCCGGTCCTGATCGTCGATCACCACGCTCTGGACCGCGACGAAGCGGTTCTGTTCGGCCGTGCCCGGCTTCCACTCGTTCCAGGTGGCATCTGGCCAGGGAGAGACCTGCCCGTTCTTCAGCTCGGCCACGGAGACGGGAACGTCCTCGGACCAGCGGGGGAAGTTGACGAAGACGCGGCCTTCCTTCGAGAGCGCGATCCCCGTCCACTGCCGCGGTGACTGGGCCACGAGCTCGAGGGCCGGGGCCTTGTTTCCCGTTGAGCGTTCGGTGGCATCGGCAGAGGGCGCGTTTCGGACACAGGCCGCCGTCGTGAGGACGGCGGCAATCAGAAGAAGTGGACGCATGGAGAGGGCCTCCTGGGTGGAAATGAGACCCTGCAAGATGCAGGAGCGGAGACGCCTTCGCCACTCATCCGTTCGGCGGCCACGTCACAAGCCGCTGACTCCGTCGTCTCCGAGGAGGGAGTGGGCGGCCATGGAGGTCGCCACTTCTCGAAGGAGACGTGACATGGCGGGACACTTCATTCTCAAGAACATCAGCACCACCGAGCTGGCGATCGCGCAGGCCACCCCGTACAACTGTGCCTGGTCGGCCCTGCAACATGCGAACGTGGGGTGGACGACCGCCTCACGCCTCGTCCTCACCAACGCGCTGGCCGGAGTCGGCATCGGGAACCGCGATGGCCTGCCGCCGCACCGCTACTTGAACCTGCAGGACAACATCGCCACCGACGTGGCGAAGTTCCACGCCTACCTGCGGGGGGCCTCCTGGGTGGAGCGCCTGGTTCGTCCCAACAGCGCGGGGCTGGGACTGCGGGCCCTCGCGGGTCCTGCCGCGACTCACTGGGCGGCGGGCCGCGTGGCCGATGCCGTCATCGCGCAGCTCGCCACCGGTCCGGTGTCGATCGAGATCTACTACACGAACAACGCCGAGATGGCTTGAGCCATCCCGGCGGGGAATCTCCCATCAAAGCCGGACCTGGATCTCGTAGCGCCGGTTCTTCGCCTTCTTGGCCGGCGTGTCGTCCGGCTTCACCAGTCGCTGCTCCGAGCCACGGCCCACGGAGATGATCTCCGCGCGGGGCACGCCCCGGGCGGCCAGCTCCTTGACGATGACCTCGGCGCGTTTGGCGCTGAGCTCCTTGTTCTTGGCCGCGTCACCGCTCGAGTCGGTGTGCCCGGAGACCTCGAACTTGAAGTTCTTCACGCCGGCCGAATCGAGCTGCTTCTTCGCCTCGATGAGGGCATTGGCCAGGTTCTTGAGCTTCTTGTCGCAGCCGGGCTCGAGCACGTCGGTGCCCGACTTGAAGCTGCACTGGTTCTTGCGGGCCTCCTCCGTCAGCTTCGTGTTGACGCGCTTCTCGACGGCGCCCTTGCCCGCGTCGCCCGCTGCCTTCTTGATCTGGTCGAACGGGCTCTGCGCGAACGAGACCGCGGGGACCGCGAGCAGAGCCAGGGAGATGCACAGCGCCTTCACCTTCATGGACGTCTCCTGTGTGGAACCACGAGGTCCAGGCTGCACGGGGGGGCCGGGCGCGTCCAGCCTCGCGTGCGCAAAGGCTGCGTCCCCCCGTCCGCCGTGCCGCAAGGCTTGCGCTCCTTCCGGACTTTCCTCCTTGGGAGCTGAGGATGGCGTGTTTCTTGCCCTTCCCAGAGGGCTTCACCGGAGCGGTCTTTTGCTTCACCCCCAGGTTGGTTGAGTTCCGAGCAGGAGGGCAGGGGAATCCCGCTGTTCTCCGCGTTCGAGCGCGCTAAAAAGTTCATTTGCACATGGCGGAGACCTTGTTCGAAGAGTTGAAACGGTACGTGGGCTTCGGGCCGGAGGAGGAGCAGGCGCTCCGAGCCCTTCACGAGGTGGCTCGCCCCCACTTCCGTGACATCGCGCACGTCTTCTACTCGCGCATCCTGGAGCACGAGGGCGCACGCAACGCCCTGGCGGGTGAGAGCCAGGTGGGCCACCTCAAGGTCACGCTGCAGGCGTGGATGGAGCAACTGCTGCGCGGGCCGTGGGACGAGGACTACTACCTCCTGCGCTGCCGCATCGGCCGCATGCATGTGCGCATCGCGCTGCCCCAGCACTACATGTTCGGCGCGATGAACGTCCTGCGGGAGGAGTTCAACCGCGTCATCGACGAGCACTACGTCGGCCAGCCCGCGTCGCTCCGGGCGGCGCGCTCGGCCCTGGGGAAGATCCTCGATCTCGAGGTGGCCATCATGCTGCACACCTACCGGGAGGATCTGCTCGCCCAGCAGGCACGCAGCGAGCGGCTGTCCACCTTCGGGCAGCTCGTGGGCTCCATCGGGCACGAGCTGCGCAACCCGCTGGGCGTCATCGAGACGTCGCTCTTCATCCTCAAGGGCCGGCCCCTGGCCACCGACGAGCGCGCCGCCAAGCACCTGGAGCGCATTGGCGAGCAGGTGGCGCTGGCCAACCGCATCGTCACGGATCTGCTGGACATGATTCGCGATCGTCCGCTCAAGCGAGAGCCCCTGCGGCTCGACGAGGTGTGGAAGGACGCGCTCACCTCGGTGCAGGTCCCCGCGGGCGTCTCCATTCGCGCCGAGCGCCTGTCCGAGCTCCCCACGCTGCAGGGAGACCCCGGGCAGATGCGCCAGGTCTTCGTCAACCTGCTGGAGAACGCCGTGCATGCCGTGGGCGAGGCGGGCTCCGTGACGCTGTCGGCGACGAAGGGCGTGGACGCGGTGGAGCTGCACCTGGAGGACTCGGGGCCGGGCGTCAGCGAGTCCATCCGGCGCCGCATGTTCGAGCCGCTGATGACCACCAAGGCCCGAGGCATCGGCCTGGGCCTGCCGCTCGTCAAGCGCATCCTCGAGCGCCATGGCGGCTCCATTGCCTACGCGCCTCGTGAGGGCGGCGGCGCGCGTTTCGTCCTGAGGCTTCCCCTTCCCACCGCTTCCACGCAGGTGCCGCCATGAGGAACTACCTGCTGCTCGATGACAACCAGGCCTTCGCGGAGAACCTGGCGGAGATCCTCCGGGATGGCGGGGATGAGGCCACGGTGGTGACGGATGGGGTTCGGGCGTTGGAGCTGGCGCGCTCCCGCCACTTCGACGTGCTCCTCACGGACATGAAGATGCCCGGGATGAGCGGAGCCGCGGCGGTGCACCACATCCGCAAGGTGGATCCGGGGCTCGCCGCCGTGGTCATCACCGCCCACCCCGGGGAAGACGACCTGGAGACGGCCCGGCGCGAGGGGCTGCTGGCGGTGCTGCCCAAGCCCGTGCCCATTCCCCTGCTCGTGGGGCTGCTGTCCCAGGCGCGCCGGGACGGGTTGGTGGCGCTCGTCGAGGACGACCTGGCCCTCAGCGACAACCTCACCGAGGTGCTGCGCTCCCGCGGCTTCTCGTGCGTCACCGCGCGCTCGGTGCTGGATGCCGACCAGCTCGCCTCGGTTCGGCCCTTCGCCGCGCTGGTGGATCTGCGGATGCCGGGGGGTCCGGACGGCGAGGCGCTGCGCCGGCTGCGGGCGCGCTTCCCCGAGCTGCCGGTGTTCGTGATGACGGCCTTCCCGGACGTGGCGTCGACCCTGCCGGAGCACAGGGGCATCTTCTCCAAACCCTTCGATACGGCGGCGTTGCTGGAGACGCTGGAGCGAATCCACGACGAGCGCCGACCGCGGACATCATGAGCGTCTCTCTCTCCCATAGCCCCCGCGTGCTCGTCGTCGACGACAACGCGGCCTTTCTCGACAACCTCCAGGAATTGCTCGGTGACGCGGGCTACCTGGTGCAGGGTGCCTCCAGTTGCCGCGAGGCCCGTGAGCGGGCCCGGGATGGCTTCGACGTGGCGCTGGTGGACCTGCGGCTGCCAGACGGGGAGGGGACGGCGCTCGCCCGAGAGCTGAAGGAGAAGGTGCCCGAGTCCGAGGTGGTGCTGCTCACCGGCTTCGCCACGCTGGAGACGGCCGTGGCGGCGGTGCGCGCGGGGGCCTGCGCCTACCTGATGAAGCCCTGCGCGCCCAACGAGCTGCTGCTCACGTTGGAGCAGGCCATGCGCCAGGTGCGCCTGCAGGCCGAGAAGCGCGAGCTGGCGCGCCGGGCCCAGGTGACGGAGAAGCTCGCCGCGGTGGGCACCATGACGGCGGGGCTCTCGCACGAGATTCGCAACCCGCTCAACGCGGCGGCCCTGCAGCTCTCGGTACTGGAGCGGCGGGTGCGGCGGCTCTCCACGGAGCTACAGCCCAACCTGCTGGAGCCGCTGTTGCTGGTGCGGGATGAGATCCGCCGGTTGGATCACATCCTCGAGGACTTCCTGCAGTTCGCGAGGCCGCGCGAGTTCCGCCCGGAGCCGGTGGAGGTGAAGACGCTGCTGCGCCGCGTGGTGGATCTGCTGGGAAGTCAGGCGGACGCGCGCCGGGTGCGGCTGGAGCTGGACGGGGACGGGGGCACGTCGGTTCCCCCCATCTCGGGCGAGGAGGAGCGGCTGCGTCAGGTGCTCATCAACCTGACCATCAACGCGCTGGAGGCCACGCCCGCCGGAGGGCTCGTCCGTGTCTCCGCGGGTCGCGAGGGCTCCGTGGCGTGGATCACCGTGGACGACACGGGCCCGGGCATCGCGCCGGAGATCCGCGACCGGCTCTTCGAGCCCTTCTTCACCACGAAGGCCCAGGGCTCGGGTCTGGGGCTGTCCATCGTCCACGCCATCGTGACGCAGCACGGCGGCACGTTGGAGGTCGGCAGCTCGCCCGAGGGTGGGGCGCGGTTCATCCTGCGCCTGCCCCTGACTCCCTGAGGGGGCGTTACTCGGTGGCCTCCGCCTCCGGGTTCTGCTCCTCCTCGGTGCTCGGCAGGGGCTTGCCGTTCGCCGCGGCGCTGTACTCCTTCAGCCGGTACTGCACCTTGCGCACGCTGATGCCGAGGATCTCCGCGGCGCGCGTGGTGGAGCCCCCCACCATCTCCATGGTGCGCAGGATGGCCTCGCGCTCGATCTGCGCCAGCGTGGCGCCTGGAATCAGCGACGAGGGCGACGAACCGGAGGGACGCGGGCCGCGCAGCACGGGCGGCAGATCGTCCGTCGTCAGCTCCGAGCCCGCGGCCAGCACCACCGCGCGCTCCATGGCGTTCTCCAGCTCGCGGATGTTGCCCGGCCAGTCGTACGACAGCAGCGACTGCAGCGTGCCCGGCGCCAGTCCCCGCACGTCCTTGCCGTAAGAGTCGCTGTACTTCTCCAGGAAGTGATTCACCAGCGCGGGGATGTCGCTCTTGCGCTCGCGCAGCGGCGGCAGCGTCACCGCCACCACGTTCAGCCGGTAGTAGAGGTCCTCGCGGAACTTGCCCGCCTTGACCTCGGCCGTCAGGTCCCGGTGCGTGGCCGCGACGATCCGCACGTCCACCTTCAGCGTCTGCGTGCCGCCCACGCGCTCGAACTCGCGCTGCTGCAGCACGCGCAGCAACTTCACCTGCACCGAAGGGGAGATCTCCCCGATCTCGTCCAGGAAGAGGGTGCCTCCGTCGGCCAGCTCGAAGCGGCCCTCCTTGCGGGCCATCGCGCCGGTGAAGGCGCCCTTCTCGTGGCCGAAGAGCTCGCTCTCCAGCAGGTTCTCGGAGAGCGCGGCACAGTGCACCTTGATGAAAGGCTTGTCGCGCCGCTGCGACTCCTGATGGATGGCCTGGGCGATCAGCTCCTTGCCCGTACCGGACTCGCCGAGGATGAGCACCGTGGCCCGGGTGGTCGCCGCCCGCCTGACCACGTCATAGACGGCTTGCAACAGCGGCGACTCGCCAATGATGTTGTGGAAGCGCGTCCGCTGGCGCACCTGCTCGCGCAGCGTCTCCGCCTCACGCGTCAGGGCCCGCTTCTCCAACGCCTTGCCCAGCACCACCAGCAGGGCGTTGGCGTCCAGCGGCTTGATGAGGTAGTTCTCCGCCCCGGCGCGCATGGCCTCCACCGCCGTCTCCACACTGGCGAAGGCGGTCATCACGATGAACGTGGCATCCGAGCCCTGCTCGCGCGCCTTCTTCAGGAAGGTGAGCCCGTCCATCTTCGGCATGCGCACGTCCGTGAGGACGGCGGCCGGTGAGAAATCGGTCAGCCGGGAGAGTGCCTCCTCACCATTGGAGGCCTCGGCGACTTCGTAACCCTCCTCGCCGAGGATGGTGGCGATGGCACGGCGGGCATTGTCCTCATCATCGACGACCAGGATGCGTTGAGCGGACATGGGATGGACCGTAACAAGCAAGAGCCCGGAAGGGATGGATTCCGGACACGGTGAGCAACCATGTCCCGCACGTCGCGTCAAGGTTCATAGCCAGCCGCCCGTCCCCCTTCCATGAAACGCCAGGACCGTCCGTGGCGGCGATCCTCCTCCAGCGCGGCGGCGTGCTGTTCATCCCAGATGTCGACGATGGGCTCGATGCGCGGGGTGAGCCGCAGCATGGAGCTGGGGAAACAGCGCTCCGGGAGCGCGTCGAAGATCCGACGTACGGCGGTGGCGTCCGTCTCGTCGCGGACGGCCACATGGGGACGGACGATCAGGTCCGTGTAGTGGGGTAGCCCATCCGGCCCGTCCACCCGGCGGGCCACCGCGGAGCTCTGATAGAAGAGAACCTCCACCCCCAGGGCGCGTACCTGCTCCAGGAAGGCCACCAGGGTACGTCCCTCCACGGCCCCCACCAGCAGGGCCTCGGGATTCCATTGCCCTTCCAGGTCGGAGTTTTGCCCACCCAGGGGAATGGAGGGGGTCTGCTCTCCAAAGAGCTGGGCGCCACAGTCGCTCCGCCACTGGAGCCGCGTCTCGAACTCGGTGATGGCAACGTAGGTCACAGCGCACCTCCGCGTGTCTCAACCCACGAGGAGACGTTCAATGTGCATGCCGCGCGGGCCCGCGCCTGGGGCGGCATGCCGCTGCGCGAGTATGGGAGCGGAAGGCCGGGTGCCCGCCTGCTCAGATGGGACGGACGAGCAGGACCGGCCGGGAGCTGCTCTGGATGACCTCCTGGGCCACCGAGCCGACCAGGGCCTTGGAGAGTCCCGAGCGCCCATGGGTGGCCAGGCAGATGACATCACAGTTGAACCGCTCGGCCGCCTGGCTGATGGTCTCGGACACCTTGCGGCCGTGGACCACCTCCACCCGCGTGGAGATGCCCCGGGCGGCCGCCTCGGGTGGGATGAGCCCGCGCAGCTCCTCGGCGACGCGCTCCTGTTCGGGCGTGCGGACCTGGGGGGGCTGGGGCGAGAGGTACTGCGCATAGAGCGGGGGCGTCCCCCCCAGGGGCTCCAGCACGTGCAGCAGGTAGACGGTGCCTCCGGCTGGAACCACCGAGTACGCGTGACGGATGGCACTGACACCCACCTCGGAGAGATCCGTGGGGGCCAGTACCCGACGCACCTCGGGGATGGTGAGGGGAGTCGCCGCGCTGGCGGGCACACAGAGCACGGAGACGGGGGCCTCGTGGATGATGCGCTGCGACACCGAGCCGTACCACCACTTGCTCGCCCCGGTGCGCTGGTGGGTCCCCACCACGATGAGATCCGCCTCCTCCTTGCGCGCCAGCGCCACCAGCGAGTCCGAGGGCCGGCCCAGGCCGGGATCCAGGTGCACCCAGACGGCTCCGGTGCCGGGCATGTCCCCCAGGCGGGCCGTCAGGTCGCGCCGCAGCGCCTCCTCCACCTCGGGCGTCACCTCGGCCTCGGTGGACAGGGGGACGCCGTAGCGTACATGCGCGTCCGCACCCCAGTAGTGGTGGGCAGCCACCACCTCGCAGTTGCCGAGCGTGCGCAGCTTGCGCACCCAGGCCACCGCCGCCTCCGAAGGAGGGGAGAAGTCCAGGCCGAGGAGGACACGCAGGCTGCGCTCCCCGCGTGCCCAGGACTCCAGCGCGCTCGCCGAGCGGACGACCAGCACCGGGCACCGGGCCGTCTGCACCACCCGCTCCGCCACGTTGCCGATGCGCCAGCGGGGTGCCCGCTGCCCATGGTGGGACACGATGAGGAGGGAGGCATGGACGCTGGCCGCGTGCTCGACGAGGACCTCGTCCGGGGCTCCCTCCAGCAGGTGCGACTCCACCCGCGTGTCTCCGGCGCGCAGCTCGGCGGCCTGGGCCTCCAGGCGGGCGGACACCTCTCGGCGCAGGGCCTCGTCGGTCGCGGTGGTACGCCCCGCGCTTCCATACTCGGTGACGTGGACCAGGTGGAGCACCTCGCCGTTGCGGTGGGCGAACGCCACCGCCGCCCGTGCCGCTGTCATCGCCCGCTCCGAGAAGTCCGTTCCGAAGACGATCGACATGGTGCTCCCCCGTGGTTTGGCTCAGGCTTCGTATTCGGCCGCGAGGCTTCGGCGGTCCATGTCCTCGATGAGGTGCTGGGCGAAGCGGACCATGTCCGCCTCGGTGATGATGCCGACCAGTTGTCCGTCCGCTCCCACCACGGGCAGGCAGCCGTACTTGTTGTCCAGCATCAGCTTCACCGCTTCACGGGTGGACGTGTCCGCATGAACCGTCTTCACGTCGCGCACCATCACGTCCGAGGCCCAGAGCGGCTGCTTGGCCGGGTCCGCTCCACCGCGCTGCGCGGCGGCCCGCAGCAGGTCTCGGTGGGTGACGAGCCCGATGAGCTTCCCGTTGCGCACCACGGGCAAGTGACGGATGCGGTGCAGGCGGAGCAACTCCTCCGCCAGGGCGAGGTTCTGGGTCTCCGTGAGAGTGACCAGGTTGCGGGTCATCAGCTCTCCGACGGTCTGCATAAACGTGGCTCCGGTCCTGATTGAGTCGTGGGTTCTGAAAGAAGCTATTGCAGGTTTGGTTCCAGGGCGCGGAGCCCTGGAAGCCCGCCACGTTGGCTGCTCGAACCCAGATCGTCTGGTGCAACCTTTTCGTGCTTCGAGGAGCCGACCGCAGATGCTGCGCCCGTCCTTCGGTCCGCTACCTGCTGGACAGGGGTCCCACCAGACGGTTGAAGCCCGCTCCCCGGCTGCGCTACACCGTGACCTTGTCGCTAGGGGTGCCCCCGAGAGGGGCTGAGACGGCCGTGGAGCGGCCAACCCTTGGAACCTGAACCGGTTAGTACCGGCGGAGGGAAGCGGCGGGCGCTCCACGCCTTGCCCGCGTCCTTCCGTTGAGGAGAAGTGACGTGAGCGGAGCCTCGAAGAGCCTCAAGGTGGATGGCAAGGTCCTGGAGGGCATCACCCGGGGGCCCCTGCCGGCCTCGCGCAAGGTGTATGTGCCCGGCGTGCGGTACCCGGACCTCCGTGTGCCCATGCGGGAGATCAGCCAGACGCCTACCCGTCATGGCCACGGTCCGGACGCGAAGGAGACACCCAACCCGTCCATTCTCGTCTACGACTCGAGCGGCCCGTACACGGACCCCGAGGCGACCCTGGAGCTCCGGGCGGGATTGCCCGCCGTGCGCGCCGAGTGGATCCGCCGCCGTGGGGACGTGGAGGAGCTGTCCGGTGTCACCTCCGAGTATGGCCGTACCCGGGAGGCGGACCCGCGCCTGTCCGGGCTGCGCTTCACCCATCGCCGCAAGCCGCTGGTGGCGAAGCAGGGGGCGAATGTCACCCAGTTGCACTATGCCCGCGGGGGGATCATCACTCCCGAGATGGAGTTCGTGGCGCTGCGCGAGAACCTCAAGCGCGAGGCCGCCCTCGCCGAGCTGTCCCGGCAGCATCCAGGCCACTCGTGGGGGGCGGCGATTCCCAGGGAGATCACCCCCGAGTTCGTGCGTGACGAGGTGGCGCGTGGCCGCGCCATCATCCCGGCCAACATCAACCACCCGGAGCTGGAGCCGATGATCATCGGCCGCAACTTCCTGGTGAAGATCAACGCCAACATCGGCAACTCGGCCGTCACTTCCTCCATCGAGGAGGAGGTGGAGAAGATGGTGTGGTCCATCCGCTGGGGCGCGGACACGGTGATGGACCTGTCCACCGGCCGCAACATCCACGAGACGCGCGAGTGGATTCTCCGCAATGCCCCGGTTCCCATCGGCACCGTGCCCATCTACCAGGCGCTGGAGAAGGTGGGCGGCAAGGCGGAGGATCTCACCTGGGATATCTACCGGGACACCCTCATCGAGCAGTGCGAGCAGGGGGTGGACTACTTCACCATCCACGCGGGCGTGCTGCTGCGCTACATCCCGCTCACC
The DNA here is from genome assembly GCF_016887565.1 of Archangium violaceum. NCBI lineage: Bacteria > Pseudomonadati > Myxococcota > Myxococcia > Myxococcales > Archangiaceae > Archangium > Archangium violaceum. The sequence continues at coordinate 7,674,715 of NZ_CP069396.1, read as the reverse complement.
GCGAAGCGCATGACCGGCATCGTGAGCCGGGGCGGCTCCATCCTGGCCAAGTGGTGCCTGGCCCACCACCAGGAGAACTTCCTCTACACGCACTTCGAGGAGATCTGCGAGATCCTCAAGGCGTACGACGTCAGCTTCAGCCTGGGAGATGGGCTGCGGCCGGGCTCCATCGCGGACGCCAACGACGCGGCGCAGTTCGGCGAGCTGGAGACGCTGGGCGAGCTGACGAAGATCGCCTGGAAGCACGACGTGCAGGTGATGATCGAGGGTCCGGGCCACGTGCCCATGCACCTCATCCAGGAGAACATGACGAAGCAACTGGCGGTGTGCCACGAGGCGCCCTTCTACACACTCGGGCCCCTCACCACGGACATCGCGCCGGGGTACGACCACTTCACCAGCGGCATCGGCGCGGCGATGATCGGCTGGTTCGGCACGGCGATGCTCTGCTACGTCACCCCCAAGGAGCACCTGGGGCTGCCCAACCGGGATGACGTGAAGGAAGGTGTCATCACCTACAAGATCGCCGCCCACGCCGCGGACCTCGCCAAGGGGCACCCGGGTGCGCAGATGCGCGACAACGCCCTGTCCAAGGCCCGCTTCGAGTTCCGCTGGGAGGACCAGTTCAACCTCTCGTTGGACCCCGAGCGCGCCCGCGCCTTCCATGACGAGACCCTGCCCGCCGAGGGCGCCAAGGTGGCCCACTTCTGCTCCATGTGCGGCCCGCAGTTCTGCTCGATGAAGATCACCCAGGACGTACGCGACTACGCGGAGAAGACAGGGCTTTCCGAGCAGAAGGTGCTGGAGTCCGGCATGGCCGAGAAGAGCGAGGAGTTCAAGAAGGCCGGCGGGGAACTCTACCGCTGAGGTCTCTCCGGCTCGCGAGTTCCCTTCCCTCCGTCATGTGCCTGATACGTGACATTTGACCCGGGACTGTCGGAGAATGGGGAGGAGAGGGCGCGGTGACCGCGCCCGTTGACTACCCTGAGGGGAACTCGCAATGGAAATGCAGCAGCAGGCCGGTTTCATCACCGGTTCGCCGGCGCCCACGGCGGACGAGAAGACGTGGGGCATGATCGCGCACCTGAGCGCGCTGGTGGCGTCCGTGGTGGGGTTCCCCTTCCTCGGACCGCTCATCGTGTGGCTCACCAAGGGCAAGGAGTCGCCCTGGGTGGAGGCTCAGGCGAAGGAGGCGCTCAACTTCCAGATCACCGTCTTCATCGCGCTCGTCGTCTCGGCCCTCCTGACGTGTGCGGTGATCGGCATCTTCCTGCTGCCGCTGGTGGGACTCGCCGCGCTGGTGCTGTCCATCATCGCCGGCATCAAGGCCAACAACGGCGAGATGTACCGCTACCCGGCCACGCTCCGGCTGGTGAAGTAACCGCAGCGGAGAAGGCGTCGCGCCACGGGCGAGGAGGGATCTCCAACCAGGGGTCCGGTCCTCGCCCGTCGTCTTCTGGGCTCAGCCGCCAATGCCCATCATGGACAGCAGCGAGGCGCCCGCACCGGGCTCGGTGAAGCGGTGGCCTTCGGGCTTCTCGCCGAGGGCGCCGCGGATGGCCAGGGCCAGCTCCGCGTCCGTGGCTCCGCCGCGGATGAGCGTGTGCAGCGGCGCCTGGGCGCGCCCGCCGAGGCAGCTGCGCAGGTCTCCATTGGAGGCCACGCGCACGCGGTTGCAACCGCCACAGAAGTTCTGGGTGAGGGGAGAGATGAATCCCACGAGCCCCCCGTGCGCGCGCCAGTAGCGGGCTGGGCCCGCGGTGACGCTGTTCTGCTCGTCCTCGGGGACGAGGGAGAGGCCGGTGGTGCGCAGCCCGTCCACCAGCTCCGCGGTGGGCACCGGGGTGCCCTGTCCGAAGGGCATCAGCTCGATGAAGCGCGGCACCATGCCCCGGGCGTGGGCATACGCGATGAGGTCCGGCACCTCGGTATCGTTCACCCCGCGCATGACGACGACGTTCAGCTTGAGGGAGGCGTAGTCCGCCCCCACGGCCGCGTCGATGCCGCGCAGGATGGTGGCGAACTCTCCCTGCTTCGAGATGCGCCGGAAGGTGGCCTCGGACAGGGTGTCCAGGCTGATGTTGAGCTGGGTGACGCCCGCCTCGCGCAGGGGCACGGCCAACCGCTCCAGGTGGCTGGCGTTGGTGGTGATGGCCACCCGCTCCACGCCTGGCACCGCGGCGATGCGCCGGGAGACCTCGACGATGTCCGGGCGGATCAGGGGCTCGCCTCCGGTGAGCCGCACCCGCCGGATGCCCATTCGGGCGAAGACGGAGACGATGCGCTCGAATTCCTCGGGCGTCAGCAGGTCCTTCTTCCCACCCCAGCTCGCTGGCGAGCAGTACGTGCAGCGGAAGTTGCACCGGTCCGTCACGGACAGCCGCAGGTAGGTCATGGTTCTCCCCTGAGCGTCGAGCAGGGGAGGAGTCAGGGGATCCCTTATAGGAGGGGCTGGCGTCATGGAGGGGCTCGACTATTAACCGCCGAGCCTATGCCGAGCATGCCCGAAGTCGCCGTCTCCGCTCGATCTGGGCTCGATTGAGGTCTGGTTGACCAGACCTGAGGTACGGCCGGGTCTGGTTGACCAGACCTGAAGTACGGCCGGGTCTGGTTGACCAGACCTGACCCTCAGTCGCGGGAGTTGCCCTGGCGTCCCCCGGCGAGGACCGAGAGGACCACGGGCTGCTCCGGACGGGGAGTGGCCGTCGTGGCAGCCACCGCCGGGCTGGAAACGGGAGCGGCGGGGGTGGGCGCGGCGCGTGGCGTGGGACCAGGGCTGCTCGGGGGGCCTCCAGGGCCCGGGATGGTCTGGTCCATGTCGTCCAGATCGTCGCTGAGCCGCGCGAGGGTGGCCTCGGCCTCCTGGGCCTGCGCCTCCGCCTGCACCAACGTCAGCTTCCGGTTGTGCATGTCCTCCTTGATCTTGATGAGCGCCTGCTCACCGATATCCAGGAAGGCACGGACGACCTCGCGGTCGAACTGGGTGCCGGCACAGCGGGTGATCTCCGCGATGGCATTGGCGAAGGTGGTGCCCTTGCGATAGGGCCGGTCGCTCGTCATCGCGTCCAGGGTGTCCGCCACGGCGAAGATGCGCGCGCCGATGTGGATCTCCTGGCCCCGGAGGTTGCGCGGGTAGCCCTGACCATCCCAGCGCTCCTGGTGCGACAGCACGATCTGCGCCGGCGTGGCCAGGAAGGGGATGTTCTGGATCATCTGGAAGCCGATGTCCGGGTGCTTGCGCATCTCCTGCCACTCTTCCGGGGTCAGCTTGCCCGGCTTGAGCAGCACGGCGTCGGGCACGCCAATCTTCCCGATGTCGTGCAGGAGCGCGCCGCGGCCGATCTCCTCGAGCTCCGGGCCCTTGATGCCCATGCGCTCGGCGATGGCGCTGGTGTAGCGCACCACGCGCTGCGAGTGGTCCGACGTCTCGTGCTCGCGGGCGTCCAGGGCCGCCACCAGCGCCAGCAGGGTGGACTGGTAGGTGTTGGCGATGTCCCGGAGCGCGTTGCGCAGCTCGGTCGTGCGGTCACGCACCTTGCGCTCCAGCTTCTTCTGGTAGCGCTTGCGGGCCAGCTCGATGCGCCGCTTGGCGAGCGCCCGCTCGATGGCGCGGATGAGGTCCGTCAGCTTGGGTGGCTTGAGCAGGTAGTCCACCGCGCCGCGCCGCAGGCAATCCACGGCGGATTCGGTGTCACCGTAGCCGGTGAGCATGATGACCGAGGTGTCCGGATAGCGCTCGCGCAGCTGCTCGAGCAGCCACAGGCCATCCTTGCCCGGCATCTTCATGTCGCTGATGACAAGCGGCGTCTCTTCCTGACCGGCGATGTCCAGGGCCATTTCGGCGCCACTGGCCACCACGCAGTTGTATCCCTCCTCCCTGAGGAGGACGGAGATGACGTCGCGCACGGAATCGTCGTCGTCGACGATGAGGATCCGGGGAGGTACGGGAGGAATGGCTTCCACGGCGAGCGATTCTAGGAGGATCGGGCTCCAGAAGGCCAACCCAACGAGGTTTTTCGAGGTCGACGGTCGCTTGGACGGGTACCCGGGTGTCGGAAAGGCCCCCCTGGCGGCCCAGCAGAGGGGGAAACGGTTGGGTTGACGGCATGGGGGTCTTTCCGCTACCTAAGAGTACCGTGCGTTTCGCGTCCATCCACCATCACCCCGCGCATCATCATCGGCCCCCTGACGGGACCGCTCGCCATGCGCATGCCCGGGTGAACGCGTAAGAGACGCCCCCCGAAGCAAACGCAGCAGTGAACGGAAGCCCGTCCCACCCAGGACGGGCTTTTTTCGTTTCCGGGCCCGTCCCCCCCCACCTACCGAGTACTCAGATGCTGAAAATCGCCCTGCCCAACAAAGGCCGTCTCTCCGAAGAGGTCCGTGAGCTGTTCAACGATGCCGGCCTGGAGGTCCGCGTTCGAGGAGAACGTGCCCTCACCGCGTCGCTCGGCGGCGAGTTCGAGGCCATCTTCGTGCGCGCCCAGGACATTCCCGAGTTCGTCGCGGATGGCGCGGCGGACGCGGGCGTCACCGGGTGGGACCTGGTCTGTGAGTCCGGCCGCGAGCTGGAGCTTCTGATGGACCTGGAGTTCGGCAAGTGCCGGTTGGTGGTGGCCGCCCGCGAGGAGAGCGGCATCCAGAAGCTCGAGGACATCCAGGACGGGGTGCGCGTGGCCTCGTCCTTCACGCGGCTGACGCAGGAGTTCTTCACGAAGCGAGGCCATCGGGTGACGGTGGTGCCGGTCTCGGGCGCCACGGAGATCGCCCCGCACCTGGGCATCGCGGACATCATCGTGGACCTGACGTCCACGGGCTCCACGCTCAAGATGAACGGTCTGCGTGAGGTGGGAACGGTGGTCCAGTCGAGCGCGCGGCTGATCGCTCGCAAGGGCCACGCGCCCGAGGCGGCCGCGAAGCTGGATGAGTTGCGGCAGGCGCTGGGCTCGGTGCTGGCGGCCCGGGGCAGGCGCTACCTGATGGCCAACGTGCCGCGCGGTGTGCTGCCCAATGTGCGCGAGGTGCTGCCGGGCCTCAATGGCCCCACCGTGGTGGATGTGCAGGGCGGTGACTTCGTGGCCGTGCACGCCGTGGTGCCCGCCAAGAGCATCTACCGCACCATAGCCGCCCTGAAGAACCTGGGCTGCGAGGGCATCCTCGTCACCCGAATCGAGAGGCTGATGCCGTGAGCGCTCCCACCCTCAAGTACCGGGGGCGTCTGAAGGAGCTGTCCCCCGAGGCTCGCCGTCGTCTGCTGGACCGCACGGGCGGGTCGGACACCCGCGTTGCCCAGCGCACCGCGGACATCATCGCCCGCGTGCGCCGGGACGGAGACAAGGCCCTGCGCGACATGGCGCGCGAGTTCGACCGCGCGGAGCTGAAGTCGCTCGAGGTTCCGCGCTCGGTGTGCGAGGCGGCGCTGGCCTCGCTGGAGCCGAAGCTGCGGGACGCACTGGCCCGCGCGGCGCGCAACATCACCCAGGCACACGCGGCGCAGAAGCCCCAGGCCACCGAGGTGGAGACGGAGCCGGGCATCATCGTCGGACGCCGGCCGGATCCGCTCGGGCGCGTGGGCGTGTACGCGCCGGGTGGCCGCGCCGTGTACCCGAGCAGCGTGCTCATGGGCGTGGTGCCGGCGAAGGTGGCCGGGGTGGGCGAGGTCATCGTCTGCTCGCCGCCCGGCCCGGATGGCAGGCCCTCGGCGGGCGTACTGGCGGCGGCGGCGCTGGCCGGCGCGGACCGCGTCTTCGCCCTCGGTGGAGCGGGGGCGGTGGCGGCCATGGCCTACGGCACCGAGAGCGTGCCTCGGGTGGACCGCATCGTCGGCCCCGGCAACGCCTACGTGGCCGCGGCCAAGCTGCAGGTAGTGGACGCGGTGGCCATCGACGCGCCGGCGGGTCCGAGCGAGATCCTCGTGGTCGCGGACAGCTCGGCGGACCCCGAGGCGGTGGCGCGGGAGATGCTGGCCCAGGCCGAGCACGATCCGGACGCCTGCTGCGTGACGGTGGCGGTGGGCGATGTGTTCGCGGACGCGGTGGCCGCGGCGGTGGGACGGGCGTCGGCGCGGGCGAAGCGTCAGGAGATCGTTACGCGGGCCCTGAGCGACCGGGGCGCCGTGCTGAGCGTGGACTCGCTGGAGGAGGCCTGGCCCTTCGTGGCGGACTTCGCTCCCGAGCACCTGCTCATCGCCACCACGTCGCCGCTGGCGGACCTTCCCAAGGCGCGCAACGCGGGCACGGTGTTCGTGGGCCAGTACGCCTCGGTGGCCTACGGCGACTACATGACGGGAGCCAACCACGTGCTGCCCACCGCCGGCCTGGCCCGTGCGTACTCGGGGCTGAGCGTGCTCGACTTCTACCGGTGGACCACGTACCAGCGCGTGACGCGCGACGCGGCGGCTCGGCTCGCCGACGACGTGGGCCTGCTGGCCGACAGTGAGGGACTCTTCGCCCACGCGGATGCCGCTCGCGGCTGGAGGAAGTCATGAGCCTGCCCTCGCGCGCCTCCTTCGCGGACATCCGCCTGTACTCGCCCTCCAAGCTGAAGTGCAGCGTGGACCTGAGCGACAACACCAACCTGTTCGGCATGCCTCCGGCCGCCGAGCGTGCCCTGCGCGAGGCGACGGCCTCCCTGGCCAGCCGCTACCCCACGGGCTATGCGCCGGACCTCCGGCAGGCCGTGGCCGCGTACACGGGGATGGAGCCCGCGCAGGTCACGACCGGGTGCGGCTCGGATGACGTCATCGACAGCGCCCTCCGGGCCTTCCTGGAGCCGGGGGATGCCCTGGCCTTCCAGGAGCCCACCTTCGTGATGGTGCCCTACCTCTCGAAGGTGAACGCCCTGCGGGCTCTCCCGGTGCCGCTCCGGCCGGACTACGACATCGACGTGGACGGGCTGCTGGCCACCCGGGCGAAGCTCATCTACGTCTGCACCCCCAACAACCCCACGGGGACGGTCATCCCCCGGGCCTCGATGGAGCGCCTGGTGGACAACGCGTCCGGCGTCGTGCTGATCGACGAGGCCTATGCCGAGTTTGCCCGGGAGAGCTTCCTGGATCTGGCGCGCACGCGGCCCAACGTGCTGGTGACTCGCACCCTGTCCAAGGCCTTCGGTCTGGCGGGCATGCGGGTGGGCTACGCGGTGGGCCACGCCACGCTGGTGACCGAGGTGGAGAAGGCCCGGGGCCCGTACAAGGTCACGGGCCTGTCCGAGCGGCTGGCGGCCGTGGCGCTGACGCAGGACGTGGAGTGGATGAAGGCGCGGGCGGCGGAGTCCCTGGCCATCCGTGCACGGCTGGAGGCCGAGCTCGGGAAGCTGGGACTCGAGCCACTGCCGTCCGAGGGCAACTTCGTGCTGGTGCCGCTGGCCGGAGCGCCCGCGGTGGCGGAGCGGATGCGGCAGCGGGACGTGAATGTGCGGGCGTTCCAGGGACTGACGGGAATCGGGGACGCGCTCCGGATCGGATGCGGCCCGTGGACCATGATGGAGGCGGCGCTCGGAGCGCTGCGGGAGGCTCTGCCGTGAGAGTGACGCTGTTCGACTATGGAGCGGGCAACCTGCACTCGTTGGCCAAGGCATTGGCCACGACGCCGGACGTGGAGGTGCGCGTGCAGGAGGATCCGGTGCGGGCGCTGGACACGGACGTGCTGGTGCTGCCGGGAGTGGGCGCATTCGGCGCGGCGGCGGCTCGGATGGAGCCGGGGCGCGAACAGATGCGGCGCGCGGTGTTGGATGGCCTGCCGTGCCTCGGCATCTGTCTGGGCATGCAGCTGATGTTCGACACGAGCGACGAGGGTGGGGGCCAGGGTCTGGGCCTCTTCCGCGGCCGGGTGACGAAGCTGCGCGCCCGGCACGTGCCTCACATCGGGTGGAACTCGGTGGAGGAGGACACCGCGCTGCGGAGCGCGAAGCTGGACACCGTCTACTACGCGCACAGCTACGTCTGCCGCGCCGAGGAGCCCGGGGTGGTGGTGGGCTGGACGACGCACGAGGAGGACCGTTTCCCGGCGTCGGTGCGGCGCGGGAAGGTGCTCGGTTTGCAGTTCCACCCGGAGAAGAGCTCAGGGGCGGGTGTGCGTTTCCTGCAGGCCTTCCTCGAGGAGGTGCGCAAGTGATCGCCATTCCTGCCATCGACCTGCGCGAGGGCGCCTGCGTGCAACTGGTGGGCGGTTCGTATGCCGACGAGCGGGTGCGGGTGAAGGATCCGCTGGACGCGCTGAAGCGTTGGCGCTCGTACGGCTTCAAGAGCTTCCACGTGGTGGATCTGGACGCCGCGTTGGGCAAGGGCTCCAACGAGGGTCCCATCGGGACGCTGCTGAGCCACGAGCAGGGACTGGCCTTCTCGGTGGGTGGTGGCGTGCGGAGCACGTCCAAGGTGGAGGCGCTGCTCGCACTGGGCGCCTCCTACGTGGTGGTGGGCACGAAGGCCATCGAGGACGCGGAGTGGCTGCGCGAGGTGGCCGAGCGCTTCCCGGGCCGGGTCGTGGTGGCCGCGGACGTGAAGGGCCGTGAGGTGTTGACGCGCGGCTGGACGGCGGGCAGCTCCCGGGACATCGCCCAGGTGCTGCGGACCCTGGAGCCCCTGCCCCTGGGAGGCCTGCTGGTGACAGCGGTGCACAAGGAGGGGCAGATGGAGGGCGTGGACCTGCCGCTGATGGAGGAGGTGGCTCGCTCGAGCCGCCATCCGCTGCTGGCCTCGGGTGGCGTGACGACGCTGGAGGACCTGCGGGCCCTCGGGCGCGTGGGGGCTTTCGGCGCGGTCATCGGCATGGCGCTGTACACGGGCAAGCTGGATGCGGCCGAAGTGGCGCGGGAGTTCGTATGACGACGATCGTTCGGGAGACGAAGGAGACCAAGGTCACCGTGGAGATCGCCCTGGGCAAGGGAACCACCAAGGTGGACACGGGCCTGCCCTTCTTCGATCACATGCTGTCCACCTTCGCGCGCTACGCGGGCCTGGACCTGACGCTGCACGCGCGGGGCGACCTCCGGCACCACCTGATGGAGGACGTGGCCATTACCCTGGGCGCGGCGGTGCAGAAGGTGATTCCGGCCACCGCGGCCCGCTACGGCGAGCGCACCATCCCCATGGACGACGCGCTGGTGCAGGCGTGCATCGACGTGGGCGGGCGCTTCTATTACCGGGGTCCGCTGCGCAACAAGCTGTACGAGCACGTGATGCGCTCGTTCTGCGAGCACGCGCGGGTGACGCTGCACCTGCGCATCCTGCGCGGCAAGGACAGCCACCACGTGACGGAGGCGGCCTTCAAGGCGCTCGGCATGGCGCTGCGTGACGCGATGGTGGACTCGGGAGTGGTCTTCAGCACGAAGGGCGCGGTCGCCCTGGAGGTGAAGTGAGATGCTCACACGGCGACTGATCGTCTGTCTGGATGTGAAGGGCGGGCGCGTGGTGAAGGGCGTCCAGTTCGAGGGCCTGCGGGACGTGGGAGACCCGGTCGAGCTGGCCATGCGCTACGAGGAGGCGGGTGCCGACGAGGTGACCTTCCTCGACATCTCCGCGAGCAACGAGGAGCGCGCGACGCTGTGGGACCTGGTGCAGCGCACGGCGGAGCGGCTGTTCATCCCGCTGACGGTGGGCGGTGGTGTGCGCACGGCGGACGACGTGGGCCGGGCCCTGCGGGCGGGCGCGGACAAGGTGAGCATCAACTCGGCGGCGGTGGCCCGGCCCGAGGTGCTCACCGAGTGCGCCGAGCGCTTCGGGGCCCAGTGCGTGGTGGCCAGCATCGACGCCAAGCGCGATGGGGACAAGTGGCGCGTCTACACGCATGGTGGCAAGCGGGCCACGGACCTGGAGGCGGTGGCCTGGGCGCGCGAGTGCGTGAAACGTGGAGCAGGTGAAATCCTGCTCACCAGCATTGACAGGGACGGGGCTCGTTCGGGGTATGACCTGGAGCTGACGCGGGCGATCGCCGAGCAGGTGGACGTCCCGGTCATCGCCTCGGGTGGTGCGGGCAACGCGGAGCATGTCCGGGCCGCGTTGAAGGAGGGCAGGGCGGACGCGGCGCTGGTGGCGGGCATCCTCCACGATGGCGTCACCACGGTCGGGGCGATCAAATCGCTACTCCGCGAGAGCGGCCTCGGGATCAGGAGCCTCTGAATGGACGCGCAGTCGTTGATGCAGGCGGCGGAGGAAGTGGCGCGCAGGGCGGGAGACGTGGCGCTCGACTTCTTCCGCAAGGGCGTCAAGGTGGACATGAAGGGGGACGGCACGCCGGTGACGGTGGCGGACCGGACCGCGGAGACGACGGCGCGCGAGTGGATCGAATCCCGCTTCCCCGAGGACGGAATCCTCGGGGAGGAGTTCGGCGAGACGCGGCCCGGGGCGAAGCGCCGGTGGATCCTGGATCCGATCGACGGCACGAAGTCATTCATCCACGGCGTGCCGCTGTGGGGCACGCTGGTGGCCCTGGCGGAGGGCGAGCGGATATTGGCGGGCGCGGCGTACTTCCCGCCCGTGGGAGAGCTGCTCGTGGCGGCGCCGGGGCAGGGGTGCTGGTGGAATGGGAAGCGGACGCGGGTGTCGGAGCAGGCGGATCTGTCCAAGTCGCTGGTGCTGGCCTCGGACGAGCGCTTCCGGGTGTATCCGGAGCGCGGGGTGAAGTGGCGCGAGGTGATGGCGAAGGCGTACCTGGCGCGGACGTGGGGGGACTGCTACGGCTACCTGCTGTTGGCCACGGGGCGGGCGGAGGTGATGATCGACGAGGAGCTGTCGCCGTGGGACGCGGCGGCGCTGCAGCCCATCGTCGAGGAGGCGGGAGGAGTTTTCACGGACTGGACGGGGACGAGGACCTCGTTCGGCGGCAACGCCATTGCGACGAACGCGGCGCTCGCGAGCCAGGTGCGCGAGATGCTGGGCGCGACGAAGAGGGCATGATGTTGGATCTGTCGAAGCTGGATTTCGCCAAGGGCAACGGGTTGGTGACGGTGGTGACGCAGGACGCGAGCACGGGCGACCTGCTGATGGTGGCGTTCGCGGACCGCGAGGCGTTGGAGAAGACGCTGGAGACGGGCGAGATGTACTACCGCTCTCGCACGCGCGGGCTGTGGCACAAGGGCGGCACGAGCGGGAACGTGCAGCGCGTGGTGTCCCTGACGGCGGACTGCGATGGAGACGCGGTGCTGGCGCGGGTGGAGAAGGCCGGTCCGGCGTGCCACACGGGCGCGGAGACCTGCTTCGACATCGGTCCGGTGGACGCGCTCGTGGAGCTGGACAAGACCATTGCCCAGCGGGCGGCGAAGGCACCGGAGCCGGGAGAGAAGCCGAGCTACACGCGGCGGTTGCTGGACGACCGGAACCTGCGCCTGAAGAAGATCGGCGAGGAGGCGGCGGAGCTGGTGACGGCGTGCGCGGATGGGGACAAGGAGCGCGCGGTGGAGGAGGCCGCGGACGTGCTCTACCACCTGCTCGTGGCGGTGCGCCCGCTGGGCGTGACGCTGGAGGACGTGAAGGACGTGCTCGCGCGCCGTGCCCGTCCCTCGAAGGGATGAAGGAGAGAGCTCATGAAGGCCTGGCTGAAGATCGTTTGCGGAGTGTTGGCGGTCGTGGGAGTGCCCGCGCTGGCCCAGCCCGCGTACAACGAGGTGCGGCAGAAGTCGTCGCACAACTCGTACCAGCGCGACGAGGCTCTGATCGATCAGCTCGTGTACCACCGCGTCCGCTCACTCGAGTTCGACATCCACAACGGCAAGAGCGGATGGTCCGAGGTGACGGGCAACTGGTACGTCTACCATTCGGACGTCGTCGACCATGAGACCACGTGTCACCGGCTCTCCGACTGTCTGGACGAGCTGCGCGCCTTCCACCTCGCCAATCCCGCGCATGAGGTGGTGACGGTCTGGGTGGATCTCAAGGATGCCTTCGAGTCCGGCCGCATGCCACAGGACCTGGACAACCGCATCACCGCGCACCTGCCCGCGTCCTGGCTCTTCAAGCCCTCGGATGTGATGGCGGCCTGCCCGGGTGCCTCCAGCCTGCAAGCGGCGGTGACGGGCGCCTGTGGCTGGCCCTCCACCACGGCCCTGAAGGGCAGGTTCATCATCGCCCTCACCGGCGGGGACGTGTCCTCGCCCACCAGCAAGCTCAACACCTACGTGTCCAACGGCTCCACGGCCACCAGCCGCGTGGCCTTCATCGCGCCCGACCTCACCAGCTCCTCGGCAATTGGCGCGAAGGGCCATGCGGTGTTCTTCAACATCCAGAACGACAACTCCTCCCTGGCCTCCAGCGTGTACTCGGCGGGCTTCATCAGCCGGGTGTGGGGCGTGAACGACTCGGCGTCGTGGAGCCGGGCGGTGTCGGCGATGGCGAATCACATCGCCACGGACAAGGTGAGCTTCCACCAGGACGGGTGGGCGGTGACGCACAACGCCCTGGGGTGGCCCTTCGGGTGCTTCGGGTCCTGGTCGTGCGGCGGCTATCAGGAGTCCGTGGACGTCATCGGCGCCGAGGTGGACTCTGGAGACATCTGGGGAAGCAGTGACAGCTTCCTGTTCGCCTCCGAGTACAACGGCGCGGTGACGACGACCACCTGGACGGCGGCGGTGAACACGCCCAACAGCCACGTGGAGGAGTGGGCCAAGGGGTGCCTGATGGTCCGCGAGAGCACGGCGTCCAATGCACGCTACTTCGCGGTATGCCGCCCGGCGGACAGCCACAAGCCCCGCATCCAGTACCGCACGAGCACGGGCGGCTCCTCGTCCTCGGCCGAGGTGGACATCGTTCCGGCGGACACCGTCGACCAGGAGAGCGTCACGTTCCTCCGCCTCACGGTGCAGTACGACGGGACGCAGACGTGCGCATGGGGGTACGGCTCGCAGAACGCCTCGACGTGGAAGCTGATCGGCAGCAGGTGCTTCTCCGGTCTGCTGGGACACCAGGGTCTGGCGGCCAGCTCGCATGACAGCGGACGGGTGAAGCTGCTCTTCGGCAACGTGAAGCGGGGCTCGACCCCGTACCGCCAGGCCTCCTTCCCCTCCAAGGTGGCGGTGGGCGGGGGGGTGAGCAACTGGCGGATCTTCGACGGCGTGTTCTGACCTCACCCGGCGAGCGCGAGCTCGATGCGGCCGTGCTGTTCGTCGGTAGTGGCCACGCGCACCTTCAGGGGCATGCCGATGGTGAAGGTGCGCGCGGGCCCCACGAGTGACGTCTCCCGAGGATCGGGCTGGTAGGGCCCCTCCGGCAGCGTGTCCGCCGGGAGGTAGCCCTCCACCAGCATGCCGTCGAGCTGGACGAGCAGGCCGAAGGGTTTGACCCGGGTGATGAGTCCCATGTGCTCCCGGCCCACGTGCGCGGCCATGATCCGGGCTTCCAGCACGCGGTGGCGATCCTTCTCGGCGCGGTGGGCGGTCCGGGAGCGCTCGTTGAGGTGCACCGCGAGCTGCTCGACGGAGGGGTCTTCGTGCACGAAGTCGCGCCGGCCCCGCAGGTACTGCTTGAGGGCACGGTGGACGGAGAGGTCCGCGTACCGCCGGATGGGCGAGGTGAAGTGCGCGTAGGCGCGCGCCGCGAGCCCGAAGTGCATGGCGGGCACCACCGTGTAGCGCGAGGGGCCCAGCGAGCGTCGCAGCACCGAGCGCAGTGCCGACTCCGCGGTGCAGCCGGCGATCTGCCGGTCGAACGCGGCGAGCGCCAGTGGAGTGAGCCTGCGGCCGAAGCCCGCCGCGAAGCCCGAGTGTTGCGCGAAGGCGGCCAGGTCGGCCACGCGCTGCGGATCCGGCTCGTCCTGGACGCGCAGGAGGGCAGGGACGCCCCGGTCGATGAGCCACCCCGCGATCGCCTCGTTGGCGGCCACCATGAAGCGCTCGACCAGGGCGTGTGCCGTCGTGGGCCGCACGGCCTCGATGCCGGAGACCTCGCCCGTCTCCTCGTCGAAGGTGAAGCGGGCCTCCTCGCGCGCCATCTCGATGCCGCCGCGTCCGGCCCGTGCCACCGCCAGCCGCGCCGCCGCCGCGCGGAACCACGGCATCGCCTCGCGCACCACCGCCATCGGTTCGGACACCTCTTCCTTGTCGAGGTAGTCCGCCACCTCGGTGTAGCTGAGCTTCGCCCAGGAGCGGATGAGGCTCTCGTATACGTCCGCGGCGGTGACGTGCCCCTCCGGATCGATGCGCAACTCCACCGTGAGGCATAGCCGGTCCTCGCCGGGCACGAGGCTGATCCAGTTCGTCGAGAGCTCCTCGGGCAGCATCGGCAGCATGGCGCCGGCGAGGTACACGCTGGTGGCCCGCTCGCGCGCCACGCGGTCCAGCGCCGAGCCCTCGGTGACGAATTCCGCGGCGTCCGCGATGGAGACGAACAGGCGCAGCGCTCCATCTCCACCCGCGGGCAGCACGGAGATGGCGTCGTCGATGACGCGCGTCGAGGGCGAGTCCACCGTGACGGTGGGCACCTGGCGCAGGTCTCGCCGGGCCCCGAGCGCATGTGGGGTGGAAAGGACGCGCTGCACCTCGGCCCGTGCTTCCGGGGCGAAGTCGCGGCGCAGCCCGTGGCGCACGATGATGCGCTCCAGCGAGCGGTCCGCGCCCGGCTCCAGCTTGCGCAGGAGCCAGGCCTTGCCGTCGGCGATGCGAGCCACCAGCGCGTCCCCGTGCTGCACCTCGACGCCGGCTGCCTCCAACGGCCAGTCGCCATTGGCCACGTCCCGGTCGATGCGCAGGTGCACCACCCCCTTGCGCGTCACCACCTCGCCGTAGACCTCCTGGCGCGGGCGATGGAGGAGGGACAGCCCGCTCGCGTTCCAGCGCCCGTCGGCCGAGGCCGTCACGGTCGCGGAGACGACGTCGTCGGCGAGGTAGGGGTTGAGCTCGGGCGGCGGGATGAAGGCGGAGAGCACCTCGTCGGCGCCGGAGGGGTGCACGACGAGGAAGCCGTAGCCGCGAGGGTGGACGTCGATGCGGCCGGTAACGGTGCGCGAGGGGGCGGGCGTGTCCATGGACAGCGGCGCATGTTACCTGTTGCGCGGCACTTGGGTTTCAGCGCGCGGGAACGAGCTTCTTCCCTTCCCGGCGCCAGGAGCGCGGCAGCACGGCGCGGACCTGGGCGGGGGCTCCCTGCTCCTGGCGCTCCAGCCGTGTGCCCTGGTCCTCCGAGGACACCACCCAGCGTGTCCCCGTGGCGTCTCGCGCTTCGAGCCATGGCCTCGTAGGGGGCACCGGGGGTGGTTGCTTCACGGTGCGCCAGGTCTTGCCCCCGTCCGCGGTGGTGAGCACGTGGAGGGGGGCGTTCTCCTGGCTCGTGTCCTCGAGCCACACGGTGCCGTGTTGGCGGTCCGCCCAGGCCATCTGGACTGGCCATTCGGACCAGACCTCCTTGGGCAGCTTGCTCCGGCGTTTCCACGTCGCTCCGCAGTCCGCGCTGGCGAACAGCGTGAGCTCCCCAGGGCCCTCCGTGCTCCAGCCCACCAGGGCGCGGCCCTCGCAGCCCGCGAACTCCACGAAGAGCACCTCGCTGTGTTCCATGGTGGGGAGCACTTCGGTCCAGCGCGTGCCTCCGTCGGTGCTGCGCAGCAACAGCGCCCGGAGTGAGTGGGACGGGGCGACGAGCTTCCCGTAGAGGTACAGGCCCGCCTCCGCGCGCACCGGCAGCGTGAGCCCGGTGATGTGCAGCAACACCTCGTCATCGGGCTCGGCCGCGCCTGCTCGCAGTTCCACGGGCGGGGGCGTGGTGGCGAGCAGTGCGCACAGGTATAGGGAGAGCATCGGGGTCTTCTCGGAAGGGGAAGACCCTCACCCTAACCCTCTCCCAGAGGGAGAGGGGATGGACACGGTCACTGCTTGGAGAGGCCGCGTTCGACCAGTGACACCAGGTCGGCCTGCACTCCCACGAGCGCGAAGCCGAAGTTGCCCCAGTTGTAGATGTCCCGGCGCTTCACGTCCGCGCCACCCCCGAGCAGCCGCAGTCGCGCGTAGGCGCTCACGTCGCCCTTCGCGCTCAGCGGAATGCCCAACGTCAGCGCCACGTCGTAGATGCCGCCCGTGGTGTTGCCCAGCAGTCCGAAGGTGGACAGTGCGTCGGCCTCGAGCCCCGCCCAGACCCGCGAGGGCAGCTCGTAGCGCAGCCGCGTCTTCAGCGCCCCCACCACGCCGATGTCGCTCTCCTTCGTGTAGCGCGTTCCGTCCACCGCGCTCAGGTCCACCAGCGCGTTGCGGATCTGCACGCTCGCCCCGATGTCCCAGGAGAAGCGCTCGCCGTTGACGAGCCGGTAGAGGTAGCTGGCCCGATACCCGTCGAACAGGTAGCGGCTGTCCACCGCCGTGCCCGCCGGGAACACCGTGCCGCGGAAGTCGATGTCCCTGGACAGTGTCGCGCGCGTGGTGATCTCGAACGGCGCGTACAGCAGGATGAGGCCGTGGCGCTCTCCCAGCCTCGCCTCGAGCGCGATCCGTTGGGTCCGATACAGATTGGCCTTCTGGTTGAGCTCGTCGGCCTCGTACTGGGTGCCGGTCGGGCCGTAGCGCCCGTCGTTCTGGAAGATGTAGGCCGGCCCCGTTTCGTACTCGGCGACGAGCGCCGACAGCGGGCTTTCAGCCAGGGCCGGGGTGGCCATCAGGGTCAGTGCGAGCAGGTGGATTCGCATGGGCGGCCCCTTCGATGCCCATCCTCCTGCTCCGTTGCACCCCGCTCACCGCGTTCCGCGCGCCTCTACCTCGCTCAGCGTGAGCTTGTCCTTGTCGGGGAACACGCTGAGCGCCTCCACCTCCAGC